>JBGAUP010000462.1:0-2609 GCA_044228585.1 Runella sp.
AATGCTAAGCTTCCAAAATCCTGTTCCTAACAAATTGTATGCTGGTGGAAAAATTGTTTTTGCCGAAGATACAGATTCTCCAGAAGGGGTTATCTCGGAGCTATTATTGCAACTTGACCGTTTGTACTCGCTTCTCCAAACCAAAGTAGATTTTAATGTTCATTCTCAACCATTTTCGTATCAAGTGGCCCACAAAATAGGGCTTTCGCAAGAAGAGGAATATCATTTGCTTACTATCAATTCTGAAACCGAACGGCAACGGTATATTTTACGACATCTCAACAAAGTTATCCCTGTGATGTCGGAAATGGAACGTACCAAGGAACGCATCAAATTGAATGGGCATTTCAAGAATCTTGACCCCTTAAATTTTTGAATACAAGAGTATCGTAAATTAGTATTCGATTTTGTCTTGTTTGTTAAGCCATTCTTTAAAAACTAAAAGAGCTTCTTCCCTTAAACAAGTTTCTTGAGGAAGTTGTCGGAGAGACTTTGGTGTATTGAGTTCTTGATAGATAAAAGCATCGTCAAAGCCAGTGGTAGCGGCATCGTCTTTGGTACAGGCATAGTAGATTTTTTCAATTCCAGCCCAATAAATGGCCCCCAAACACATCGGACAAGGCTCACAGGAGGTATAAATCACACACCCTTCCAACTTAAAATTGCCTACTTTTTGGCAGGCCAATCGTATCGCAGTTACTTCGGCGTGGGCGGTGGGGTCATTAGTAGAAGTAACTTGGTTGCACCTTCTGCTAAAATTTCGTCATTGCGTACTATAACTGCGCCAAAGGGTCCCCCTTTCCCGCTTCTCATTCCTTGCCATGCCATTTCGATAGCACGTCGCATAAATTCTTGATGCCTACTCATATTATCTCATTCTAAACAAATTTTCTAAATCTCGTTTGCCGCTGATAATTTCGGCAGCCAGTTCTCCCAGTGCTGGGCCGTGCTTGTAGCCATGCCCCGAACCACCGCCCAAAAACCAGCAATTTTCAGCTTCTGGATGCGTATCTAAAATAAAATTTCCGTCGGGTGAGTTTTCGTAGGGGCATACGCGGTTTTCGACCAAAGGAGCATTTTTTAACGCTGGAAAACGGTGAGCCATAAAAGCCCGCGCTTTGGCCAAAACCGATGGATTGGCTATTCTTTCCCCGTGGGTAGGGTCAAATGGCTCACCACGTTTATCTACTCCTATTTTAAAACCTCGATAGGCATTTCCTGGAATCCCATAGTAAAAATCATTTCCGTCTAAATCTATCCAAGCAGGCATTTGGTCAAAGAGTTGCGTGTGTGAAGCTGGAACGCCCAAATAATACGCTTCTTGCTTGCTACAAGTAATGACACCGCCAAGTACCTCTGGAAAAAGCTTTCCCAACCACGAACCGCAAGCAAACACATAACTATCGGCTGTCAAGATAGAATTATCTGAAAGTTCTAAAGAGGACAAACGCTCTTTCACAATATGACTGGGTTTGGCCAGAGCATTGATGTAATTACCTCCTTCTTTGACAAAAGCCTCCACCACGACTTGGCATCCTTCACGGGCTTTGAGATAGCCTCCGTAGGGGTCGAGTACTAAGTGATGCAAATCAGCTACATGGATGTGGGGATACTTTTGGGTAGCTTCTTTTTGAGAAAAATACTGGTATTCAAACCCATGTTTACGCATAAAAGGCAGCGTAGCTTCAATCATTTCGGGAGCTTCGTCGTAGCAAAACCACAAAACGCCTGCATTGAAAAACAAGGGTTTATGCCACCGTTGCTGGTGTTCTTTCCAAAGGTCAATCGCTCTTACGTTGAGGTCAAAATAAGTTTCATTACCGCCATACGTAGAACGAATCACGCGGGTTTCGTCGCCCGAACTGGCCCGCGAATTACCTGGTCCCCAAGCATCTACAAGCGATACCCGAAAACCTGCTCTCAAAAGCCACAGGGCTGTCCATCCACCAAAAACTCCTGCCCCGATAACGGCCACGTGGGCTTTTGAATCCAATAAAGCTCCTCGACGGGGCGAAAGAAAGGAGGTGGTATTTCGAGGAGCAAAAGTAGGTTGATGAGCCATAGTTAAGGGAGTTTGCTGTATCTTCGCACCAACTTATGAGAATTTTACTGATTCACCAATATTTTTTGGAAGATAACGACGGAGGTGGCTCGCGCTGGAACGAAATCAGTCGTTTTTGGCAAAACGCTGGTCACGAAGTCACTGTGTTGGCAGGGATGGTTCATTATATGGGACATCGCCCAGCCAAATATCAAGGCAAGTATTTTCAGGAAGAAACCAACCACGACGGCGTCAAAGTGATTCGTTGCCACGTTTCAGAATCATACAATAAAAGCTTCTTAGGAAGACTGTGGGCTTATTTTTCGTTTACTTTTTCCAGTATTTGGGGTGGATTGCGCTATACAGAAGGTAAATACGACGTGATTGTGGTGACATCGCCTCCGCTTTTTGTGGGCATTACGGCTTATGTGTTATCCCTGCTTAAACGTACGCCTTTTGTGTTTGAAGTTCGTGATTTATGGCCCGAATCAGCGATTGATACAGGCGTTCTTACCAGTGGTATTCTTATCAAATTTGCTTATGGGTTCGAGAAATTCATGTACCGAAA
>JBGAUP010000463.1:0-2608 GCA_044228585.1 Runella sp.
TCTATTCCCCTGTTTTTTAAAGCTTGGCAGTTTCCCGATCACAACCCTAATAACCATATTTTTGTAGATGGTGGTGTAATGTACAATTATCCCATTGATGCTTTTGACACCCCTACAACTCCCCTTCAAGCAACCTTGGGCTTTTTTCTGACCGATTTGCACAATGTTTCCCCTGCCAACAATCTGACTTTTGGCTTCTCTGATATCGAAACTTATATCAAGTCCCTATTTGAGGCTTTAATGAATTCACAAGATTGGATGATTCAAAAAAACCAATACGAAGAAGCCCGCACCATCCCAATTGATGATTTGGGAATTTCAGCTACTGACTTCAATATTACTCCCCAACAAGTGCAGGCTTTGTACAATTCAGGCTATAATTCTACAAAAAACTACCTAAAATCCATGAATTCATAACAAATTTCTTCCTTTTCTAAATATTTCTGGGGGCTTTAGAATTGATACATCTATCAAGAAAGCAATAAATTCAAAGAAAAAATTTGAATAGTAACAAAAAAGTCACTATTATTGTGTCGAAATGACACATTCTTTTAAATGAACCGATATTCTCATTCTACTCGCCTGTTGGTAGCTATTGACTGCATCATCTTCGGTTTCGACGGGGAGGAGATTAAATTATTGGTTATTAAACGAAATTTTGAACCCGAAAGAGGCAAGTGGTCGCTCATGGGAGGATTTGTGAATGAGGAAGAAGATTTGGAAGTGGGAGCCGAGCGAATTCTATATGAACTCACAGGGCTTAACAATATCTATGTGGAGCAGTTGCAGACCTTCGGTAAAGTCAACCGCGACCCCGTAGAGCGGACGATTTCAGTGGTATTTTTTGCGCTTATCAATATCCACAACCACGACGAAGAATCTGTTAAAGCACACAACGCTCGTTGGATTAGTTTAAAAAACAGACCTACGCTCATTTTTGACCACGAAAAAATGGTGGAAAATGCACTTGAACGCCTACGATACAAAGCAGCTTTACACCCGATTGGGTTTGAATTGCTACCCGAAAAATTTACGATTCCTCAGTTGCAAAAATTATACGAAGCCATTTATGACATGAGTCTGGACCGTCGCAATTTTAGTAGAAAAATTTTGTCAACGGGACTGCTGGTAGATACAGGGGAGAAAAACGAAAATTCAGCGACAAAAAAAGCAACCCTCTACCGATTAGACAAAGAAAAATACCAGCGGAAGTTTCACTCATTTTGGTATTTTATGCCCGAACCATCGTCAGCATAATTACCTGTTTTACAACAACTTATTTCAAAGAAATACCATAAAAAGATAATGCAAAATCAGTATGTCATTGGCGTAGATTACGGAACCGACTCGGTGCGTGCGTTGGTAGTGAATGCCCACACAGGCGAAACCATCGGAACCCACGTGTTTGAATACCCTCGTTGGAAAAAAGGGCTGTATTGCGAGCCTTCTGTTTCCCAATTTCGTCAACATCCACTGGATTATTTGGAAGGGTTAGAAGCGTCTATCAAAGGTGCCCTTGCTGGTGTTTCGGATGATGTTCGCCAAAATATCAAAGGGATTTCGGTAGATACAACGGGCTCTACCCCCGTAGCTGTGGACGAAAACGGCACTCCTTTGGCACTTTTACCCCAGTTTTCGGACAACCCCCACGGTATGTTTATTCTTTGGAAAGACCATACGGGTAACGCTGAAGCCGAAGAAATCAACCAATTGGCACACGGCTGGGAAACTGATTATACCAAATACGTTGGCGGAATTTATTCTTCAGAATGGTTTTGGGCTAAAATCTTACGGACAGTTCGTACCGATGAAGACATTCGCAATCACGCTTTTTCGTGGGTAGAGCATTGCGACTGGATTTCGGCAGTATTGACAGGCAATACCAACCCACTTACGCTCAAACGTTCGCGCTGTGCCGCGGGCCACAAAGCCATGTGGAACGCTGAGTTCGATGGGCTTCCTTCGGAAGAATTTTTGGTCAAACTCGATCCTAAATTAGCAGGTTTGCGCAAACGCTTGTTTGAAAACACCTACACTTCTGATGAATCAATGGGAACCATCTCGGCAGAATGGGCTGAAAAGCTGGTGATTCCTACCGACGTAGTGATTGGCGTAGGCGCATTTGATGCCCACATGGGGGCTGTCGGGGCAGAAATTGAGCCTTATACTTTTGTACGGGTTATGGGTACATCCACTTGTGATATGATTATTGCGCCTACCGAAGAAATAGGCCACTTACTCATTCGGGGTATTTGTGGTCAGGTGGACGGTTCTATTATCCCTGGTATGCTGGGTATGGAAGCGGGGCAATCGGCTTTCGGTGATTTGTACGCTTGGTTTCAAAAAGTGATTGTTGGCCCTGTGCAAGTGTTATTGGGTGAAGCCGCTGCCAATGAATTAAGTAAAAATCTCATCCCCTATTTATCAGAACAAGCAGCGCAGTTACCTGTTTCTGAAAACGACCCCGTAGCATTGGATTGGATTAATGGCCGCCGCACACCCGATGCCAATCACACCCTCAAAGCCACGATTTCGGGCATGAATTTGGGGACGGACGCCGTTAAAATATTTAAAAGTTTGGTAGAAGCCACCGCTTTTGGTTCAAAAG
>JBGAUP010000071.1:0-20978 GCA_044228585.1 Runella sp.
TTAAAAGAAATGTTGGGAGAAAATCCTTTACCAAACAAATTAGAACCCGAAAACGGATTTATTTTTTAACCGTAATAACCGTAAATTATGAAAATAGCAATTATCGGCTCGGGCAATGTCGGCGGGGCATTGGCTCAAAAATTCATCAAAGCAGGGCATACTATTCTGATTGGGGCCAAGTTTCCGTTGAGCGATAAATCCGTCAAATTGGCTACAAAAATCGGAGAGGATAGATTTACAAGCATCGAAAATGCCGTCAAGCAATGTGACGTCATCGTGCTGGCAACCCCCGCTCCCATGGCCGTCGAAGTAGCCCAATCATTGGGCGATACTACTGGAAAGACCATCATAGATACCATGAATGTTGTCATGGGACGTGGCCCGGCGGGTTTTAGCAATACTTCCGACGCCATTTTGGCTCACACTCTTACCAAAAACGTCGTAAAATGCTTTAATACAACGGGTTTCAACAATATGCTCGACCCAAACTACGGGGATATTGCGATTGATGCCTTCGTAGCAGGCGATTCTGAAAACGGCAAAGCCGTGGCATCTCAATTAGCCCTGGATGCAGGTTTTGGAGCTTGTTATGATGTAGGCGGCAACGACAAGTTTCAACTCATGGAACAATTTGCCTTCTTCTGGATTAATTTGGCGATGTTGAAAGGTCAAGGACGTGATATTGGCTTCAAACTATTGAGGAGATGAACAAAAACCGATTAGAAGCATTCTCCGACGGGGTCATTGCCATCATTATCACGATTATGGCTTTTGACTTGAAGGTCCCTGAATTGGCCCAAGGCTTCACCGAAAAAGACATTTGGCAAGCTCTTTGGAGCGTATTACCGAAGGTGTCCTCTTATACATTGAGCTACGTAATCTTGGCCATTATGTGGCTCAATCACCACGCCTTGTTTGATAAAATCCCCCACTCTACTTCAAAATTGGTGTGGTACAATATGTTTTTACTTTTTGCCATGTCGTTGATTCCCATGCCCACCTCTTTTTTGGCCGCCCACCCGTTTTTACCCCAAGCGGTCATGTTTTACGGATTTATTATGTTTTTGAATGGGTTGGGATTTTTGTTGCTTAGAAAATACGTAGAAGTAGATGCCAAGCTGACCACTTACAATAAAATGTACCACAGAAGCAATCTCACAACGGTTATCCTTTACTTTTGTTCGGTGCCGTTAGCGATGGTTTCTATCTATTTATCGTTCGCCATTTTTATCGGAATTCCTATTTGGTATTTTTTGCCCGAACGACTACTGCGGTAAGTTTACTTCGTCGCCATCATTCTCAGTTTGGTATTCTGATTGCGAATACGTTGACACAAAATCCTGATAATGTTGCGCAACACCTCGCCGCGCTCGTCCATGAGGTCATAGAAATCGGCCTGATCAATGCGGAAAAGTTGTACATCGCTGAGGGTAATAACTGCCGCCGAACGTGGCTCGGCGTCCAGTAAAGCCAACTCCCCAAATACATCCCCCCGGCCAAAAGTAGCCAACTGTACCTGCCCGTCGTAAATCCCCACTTTGCCGTCGTAAATCACAAACATACTCGTCCCCAAATCGCCTTTGGCAAAAATCGTTTGTCCTTCCAAATAGCTTACCTCTTTCATAATAGGAGCAATGCTGCTCAAAACGTTTTCGGGGGTTTCGGCAAAAAGCTCGGTATTTTTCAATACCATAACACGCTCGGTGATTGAGACCGTAGCGGTAGCAGTAGAATGGCTCATGAGTTGTAAATCAGGATATTGAAATAATTTTTCGGGCGGAATACCTCGCAGCACCAGTCGAATTGTCCAGTCGGTGAAGTAGCGTGTTCCTTGTTTGAGAATATACTCTTTAATAGGTTCTTTGGCCACAAAGACCCCCATTTGGGTGTCTATTAAGCGAATTTGTTCGACATTCGATACATTGTCGAGCAAGGCATGCAAACCCAAATACACTTGCTTCGGCACAAGGTTTTCTAATAATTCAAGCGAATTGGCACGACGCTCGCGTGAGCTGTGCAAAACACTTGTTTGCGTACTGAGAATGATGTCTTGGTCGTATTGCTGCATCAACAAGCCAAAAATACGTTGTACAAGCACCTCCTGTTCGTAGTTAAGGCTGCTTTTTAGGTCGGGTTCAATGGCTTCGTTGTACCCATGCAGTAGCCGCTGCGCCAATAGAAACTCATCCTGAAGAAGTCGCTGAAATAATGAAGCATTTCGGGTAGAGTTGGGATAGTTTTTTAGCGCTTGTAATGCTGCTGTCCGAACCGACACGTCGGGTTTTTGTAATAGTTCAATCAACCACTGGTGGGCTGCCTCCGAACGCATTTGTCCACCTACCACGCACATTCGTTGGTCTAAAACCACCGATTTATTGCTGGCACTACGTGTGCGGAGCAGAGAGATGGCGATATCCTCCAACTGAGACAGACTTCGGGCGGCTTCGCGCCAATAGCGTTTGTCATTTAAGAAATCAACCAATTTTTCAGTCAATCCAGCATCGGGTAAGACTCCCGCTGTTTCGATAGCCGCCAACACGACAGTACGGTTATCGTTGTCGAGCGTCGTTTTTACATAATCAGCATATTGCCCCAATTTCAACGAACGAATAATATCCAGTACGGCCAACTGGCTATTTTGATGGGGGTTGTTCAACATGGCTTCCAAAGACTTCTTGGCCGAAATTTGGTTGGGATTGGTTCGGAGCAGTCCTCTAATCGCTCCTTTTCGAGCCATCAAGTCTTCATGGTACAACAATGCCCCTCCTATTTGTTCTTCTTGCTGGCTTACCAACCAAGCAGCGGTTTCTCTAATGGGCGGGTGAAGGTCTTGAGTAGCCAAATCCCGCAATTGCGCTGGTTTGAGTTGTATTCCCAATTTTTCGGCAGTTTCGAGCGCCCTCAGCCGCACTTGTTGGTCGGCATGAGCTACCAATTCTGTAATGTAGCGATACAACTGGTGAGAAGATACACTACTGGGTCTATTGTTGACCAACCATTCAATGGCGTTAATCACCTCCTTGGGTTTGTCGCTCCGTAGGTTTTTCAGAACGGCATGAACGGCTTCGTCGGGAACAGCCAAATCTTCGACGGCCATAAATCGGCGACTGAGTGCCTCTTGGAGCGTTCGGACGTATTGACGATAAGTACGACGTAAAAACCACAGGGCGAATATTCCTCCTACTACAATTTCTTCAACCAAAAACCAATCTCCCCCTTGCCACAAATGATGACTTAAATACAGCATTAATCCGCCAATGCCCAGTCCAAGTGGTTCGTAAAATCCCTTAGCTAAAGTGTGCCCTCGTAATCGCTGGTGCGTAGAAAGTGGTTGGAACAAAACCAAAAACACGGGATCAAACAAAGCCCGGCGCACTACTTCAAAACCTAAGTAAACGAAACAGTAAGCCACCAACTGAATAGACGTATCGAAGCCCAAAAAGAAAATGACACCCAGCCCCACGGCTACGGCGAGTCCTCCCAGCGGCAGCAAAGCCAAAACCCGATTGATTCCCAAAAACTCAATGGTTTGACGAGACACAACGAGCTTGACAAACGTAGCCAACAAATAAGTAAGAGCCAAGACAACCCCTAAGTACTTCATTACGTCTGCTTGACTGTGGAGTTTGTATTTAACATTGACAAAAAAGGCATATTCTACCCCCGTTGCCATAGTGGCGACCGCAGTAAGACTCAAACACATAGCAAAAATCAACTCGCTTCCTCCAAACAATTGGGCAATCAAGCGAGGCGTACGCCGATGTTGGAGCGGAGTGGGTGCGTGTGAGGTAGCTACGTGATGTGACCGAAACGTCAGAATGGCCGTGTACATGGCCGCCCAAAAGAAGCCAAACGCTAAAAACAACAAAATCAGCAGCTCGGCATGACCGTGTATCAATACTGCCAACATCCCCCCCAAAGCTTTGGCGGGCATATCTCCCGAACTAATCACTCCAAAAAGACGCTTGCTCTGCCGTACATCAAACACAACTGCTGATACCCCCCAAAACTCTAAATTAGTGAGTAAATAAATAGCTCGAAAACCTACCATGATAGCCACTGCCGATGCCACCGAATGACCAAAATAGACCAACACCAAAATAACCGCCGTCAAGGCGATGACCGTCCACAAAACCCGTATGACCAATCGGTCTAACAAAAGGTGGTGTTCAAAATAACTGTAAATCTTCCCAATAAGCATCATTCCTACTGCCGAAGCCATGTAAGCGATAGGGAGGCTGGTTTCGGGGTGGTTTTCCAACAGAATGACATTGGCCGATACGTATATCAGCATTGTACCAAAACCCAGAAAAAAATGATGCAAAAAAAACAGTCCAACGGTTCGGACTTCATCGGTTCGGATTCCTAACGAACGGTACAGTGGGTAAAAAGACATAGAAAGTAAACAATATTGGACAAAAATACGGATATTGGACAAAAAACAACGTTAAGTACCTACTGATACAAAGTATTCTTCTTAAAACCTTAATACTTTACAGCAATGACCTTTGTTCTTCCCTTCTTGATTGCCTTTTTTTTGCTGCCTTTTACCCAAAAATTTTTGCAAACCGCGGAGCGTCTTCCTGAATGGGACAAGCGGCTTAAGTACGCCAGATTGGGTGCTTTTGGGCTATTGGGGGTTCAAGTAGCTACTGGGATTGAGTTTATTGCTCCTCCCGTTTTTTTTCTTTTGCTCTCACTCATCGCCATTCCTGCCTATTTACTAAAAGACAAAGTATCTCACGCCCGCTTGTTGTTTTGGATGATTGTTCCTTTAGGACTTGTGTTCTTAACTGATAATTTAGCAAGCTATTGGATGCACAAATTCCACGAAGCCAACCATAATTATTTTGAGGCCGCCAAGGGAATTGTGATAACTGCGAGTTTTATTCTCGCACTTATGGCACGTCGTCAACAACAAGAACTTAATAAGCAACGCCTCAAACTCCAACAAGAAGAAGAAAACAACCGAATACTGGAAGCAAAAAAACTGGAATTAGAATACCAAGTAGCCGAACGTACCGCCGAGCTTACGCAACAAAAAGAAGAACTCCAACAAGCCCTCGAACACCTCAAAGCCACCCAAGAACAATTAATTCAATCTGAGAAGTTGGCCTCTCTGGGCGAACTCACGGCGGGTATCGCCCACGAAATACAGAATCCATTGAATTTTGTCAACAACTTTTCGGAGGTATCAGTCGAATTGGTAGAAGAGTTAAAGAGTGAAAGAGAAAAGGCCAAAGGCGAACGGGATGAAGAACTGGAACAAGAAATACTCAATGACATTGTCCAAAATCTCCAAAAAATAAACCACCACGGCAAGCGGGCCTCAAGCATTGTGACGGGTATGCTGCAACACTCCCGCGCCAGTACGGGCAAAAAAGAACCGACCGACCTCAACGCACTCGCTGACGAATACCTGCGGTTGAGCTATCATGGTCTCCGCGCCAAAGACAAATCTTTTAACGCCCAAATGGTAGCCGATTTTGACCCCAGCCTCCCTAAAATCGAAGTCATCCCGCAAGATATTGGAAGAGTGTTGTTGAATTTAATTAACAACGCATTTTACGCCGTTCAAAAGAAAAACCAACTGAAGCTCGAATCAGAACCCACCGAGTCCCCAACTTTATCTAAATACGAGCCTACGGTTTGGGTAACTTCAAAAAAAACAGACGACGAAATACAAATTTCGGTCAGAGACAATGGCACGGGTATTCCCGAAGAATTACAATCCAAAATCTTCCAACCCTTCTTCACCACCAAACCCACGGGGCAAGGCACGGGATTGGGGCTGAGTCTGGCGTACGATATTGTGACCAAAGGCCACGGGGGGACAATTGAGTGCGAAAGTGTGGAAGGTGAAGGGACGACATTTGTAGTGAAGTTACCATTAATCACGGTTTAATTATGAAAGCTTTATTGCCCATTCTGCTGCTACTGTCATTTATGAGTTTTGCCCAGCAAGGTGTTGTATTTCGTATCGACAGCCTACCCGAACAAGGCATCCTTCTCGACAAAGGCTGGAAATGGCATGCTGGCGATAATCCAGATTGGGCGAAAGCTGATTTTGATGATTCCAAATGGGAAAGTATTGACCCGACGAAGGATATTTTTAATTTGCCACAAGTCTCCCAAAAAGGCGATATTTTTTGGCTTCGCTTACCTCTCCTTGTATCAGATAGTACGTTGAAAGAGGCATTGATTATGACTATTCGGCAATCTGGCGCTTCTGAAGTATTCTTAAATGGCAAATCAATCCAGCGATTGGGAGTTTTAAGTAAGAATAAGAGTCAAATAGAAGCGTTTTCGCCTGGTAGAGAACCTTTTCATTTGCCAATTCAGCCGGGCCGTCCACAATTTTTGGCTGTTCGATATGCTTTTCAACCCAATATATTTTACGGAACCCATTTTGGGGCCTCAAATGCAATTTTGTCAATTGAGATCACTTCTTTGAAAACTTGGCACAAAAAAGAGAATCAAGAACAATTTAGAATCAAAGGGGATATTGTAGTTGCGGCCATTTTTATTACATTATTTATCCTATTTTTTGCTTTTTATTTGTTTTTTCCTGAACAAAAAATTAACCTGTATTTTACAATTTACACGGCGTTACAGATTTTTCCTTATGCAAGTGGATTTTATACTATAAAGTACATTGAAAATTATTACTGGACTTCTAATGCCTTTATAGCTACAGCAGTTGTAGCCAGTTTATTTTTGCTATTAGCAGTTTATCGTTTATTTAATCAAAAGATTGGGGTCGTTTTTTTGCTCATCTTTTTACTTGGCATTAGTTGTATTCCGCTGGCTCTGTTTGTTTATGATTGGGGGTGGGTTGTCTTTGGCATTTTATTTATTTTTTCGGTTAATTTAGAATTACTCAGAATTTCTGTCATTGGCGTTTTGAAAAACAAAAGAGGGGCTTGGTTTATCGCTTCTGGTGGGTTTCTTTTTTGCGCTTCCTGGTTTCTATTTTTATATGGTAACGAAAATGGTTTGCAGTCTATTACTCCCTATTTTTATTCTTTAGCCCAAATAGCCGTTCCACTATCGGTGGCACTTAATTTAGGCTATAATTTTGCCCAAACCAATCATTCCCTTCAACAAAAATTAACGGAAGTGGAAATCCTCTCCCGTGAAAAACAACAACTTTTGGCCACCCAAAATGAAACACTGGAAAGACAAGTGGCTGAACGTACTGCCGAACTGAAAGCCTCCCAAAATCAACTCATTCAAAAAGAAAAACTTGCCAGCCTCGGCGAACTCACCGCAGGTATCGCCCACGAGATTCAAAACCCATTGAATTTTGTCAATAACTTCTCGGAGTTGAGTATGGAATTGGTTTCGGAGTTATTGGAAGAACGGAACAAGGAACAAGGAGAAAGAGATGACGAACTGGAAAAGGAATTACTTTCAGACCTTGCCCAAAATCAAGAGAAAATCAATCTTCACGGCAAACGTGCAAGCAGCATCGTCAAAGGTATGTTGGAACACTCGCGCCAATCAACGGGAGAACGCGAACTCACAGATATTAATCAATTGGCCGATGAGTATTTACGCCTAAGTTACCACGGTTTGCGGGCCAAAGACAGTCAGTTCAACTGTGATTATGAGCTCGTTGCAGATAGAAATTTACCTAAAATCGAAGTCGTTCCGCAGGAAATAGGCCGAGTGCTGTTGAATTTGATTAATAATGCATTTTACGCCGTTCAACAGAAAACGCTGACAAGGTTGGAAAACAGCGATAGTAAAACCTTGTCAGCGTTGAGAGATTATCAACCCAAAGTAACCGTCACGACCCAAGCCCTTGATAATCAAACCATCATCCAAGTTAAAGACAACGGCACGGGCATGACCAAAGCGACAGAAGCCAAAATCTTCCAACCCTTCTTCACCACCAAACCCACGGGGCAAGGCACGGGATTGGGGCTGAGTTTGGCGTATGATATTGTGACCAAAGGCCACGGGGGGACAATTGAGTGCGAAAGTGTGGAAGGTGAAGGGACGACGTTTGTGGTAAAATTGCCCATTCAAAACAGTTAAAAATGATTTGATTATGAAAAATTTCTTCTTGTTTTTGCTCTTTTTGTCCCTTAATGCCTCAGCTCAGCAAGGGGAAGTTTTTCAACGGGTGGCGTTCCGCATTGACAGCCTACCGCCACAGGGCATCCTACTCGACAAAGGCTGGAAATGGCACGCGGGCGATAACCCCGATTTTGCGAAAGTTGACTTTGATGACTCGAAGTGGGAAAGCATTGACCCCACGAAAGACATCATGGACTTGCCGCAGGTACGGAAGGCCGGTATTGGCTGGCTTCGACTAAACCTCCATATTGATAGCACCCTGCTACAACAACAGGCAATTACTTTATTGGTAGGTCAAACTGCTGCCTCTGAGTTGTATAGCGATGGTCAACTGATTCTACGTCTGGGTACGGTTTCGCCAAATGCCGATGAGGTAGATGCTGTTTCTACGACCTTTCATAGTTTTGGCTTACCCGGAGTGGGAAAATCAACGTATGCGCTGGCGGTGCGAATCGCTTTTCAACCCAATCTTCCTTATACTAAATTTGGGAATGTACCAAACACCCTATACCGGGTACGGGTTCGTGCCGTCAGTCAACTTGATCCTTTCAGCCCTCTATCACAACGTAGATACAACTTTTTAACCTACACATTCGTTAAGGCAGGCCTGTTTTTTATTCTGGCTTTGCTACATCTCTGCTTTTTTATTTTTTATCCTTTGAAAAAGGCGAACTTGTTTTTTTCCATTTCATCGCTGTTGTTCTTTCTGCATTGGCTGGTTTTGGGGCTGCGTAATACTTCGTTACTTAGCGATTTAGATACCATGATGTACGTCGGTCAGCTGAGGGCTGTCCTGTTTCCCGTCAATTACATTTGTTTAGTTACCGCCCTATATACCGCTTACGCGTTACCTAAATCATACTACTACTGGGCAGGCGTTGGAGTCTGTGGTTTGCTAATAGTCATCTATTTCTTAAACTATCAAAGCGGTGTTCCCTGGATAGAAATAGGTTCGACCATTGTGATGACGGCCGAAGCCATACGAATAACGGTTATGGCCGTAGTCAGGAAACACCGGGGAGTCAACATCATTTTGATCGGACTGGTGTTTTCATTTGTTGGCCTTTCCATGCGGTATCTTACCGAATTCACGTCTTTGCTGCCTTATTTTCGTATCAATGACTACGCCAGTACATTTGATAACTTTGGTGTCCTGTCTTTGCCTCTCTTTCTTTCTGTTTACCTGGCCAGTGAGTTCGCTTTTGCCAGTAAGAGCTTAGCGGCACAATTAGTTGCGGTGAAGCAACTCTCCGCCCAGACCCTTGCCCAGGAGCAAGAGAAAAAACAAATCCTTGCTACCCAAAACGAAACCCTCGAAAAGCAAGTTGCTGAGCGAACTGCCGAACTCGTACATAAAAACCGAGATTTAGAAATTGAAGCAGCATTGGAAAGAGTTCGTGCCCGTACGATGGCCATGCAAAAAAGTGAGGAGTTAGCGGAAGTTTCTTACCTGTTAAATAAACAGGTGGTGGAATTAGGCATTCCTACATGGGGTTGCGCATTTAATATTTACAACGAAAATGATTCCACAGAATGGTTTAGTAACCTGGAAGGTACTTTTCCTGCTTACCAAACTCCCAGAGAAAACATCTTCCTTGAGTACTATGAAGCAGGACAGCGTGGAGAATCGTTCTTGATTGAGGAGTTTGGGGGTGAACGGATAAAAGAACTTTACAAGTATTTTGCTACCCTGAATGATGCTGGAGCCAAGGAGGAAGCGATTACCAATCATGTAGCCAATTTCCCCGACTATCAAATTAACCACATGGCCTATTTCAAATATGGATACCTACTTTTTATTACACTGGTACCTTCCCCTGAGGCTCATGAAATCTTTGTCCGGTTTGCCAGGGAATTTGAACAAACCTACACCCGCTTCCTCGATCTGCAAAAAGCAGAAGCACAGGCAAGGGAGTCACAAATTCAATTGGCTTTGGAAAGGGTTCGAGCAAGAACAATGGCCATGCATCATTCAAGTGAATTGGCGAATACGGCCACTATTCTCTTCCAACAAATCAAGGAACTGGGCTTCGAAATATGGTCATGCGAGTTTGGTATTTGGAGGCCCGAAATTGATTTGGAAGAGGCTTGGATGAGTACAGGAGATTTATTTCCCATCATTATGGTTCCTTTCAGAGAAGACCCCACCCACCTAAGTATTTATGAAGCTTCACAACGGGGAGAATCGGTATTTGAAGTAGAAGTTAAGGGAGAGGTATTGACTATGCATTATGACTGGCTAATGTCGCAACCTTCTTTTAAAATAGTCTTTGGTCAAATTGAAAACTCAGGGATTATATTGCCAACAGTCCAATATAAATATGCAGCCTTTTTTAAGCAGGGGTATCTACATTTGATTACAACGAAACCTCAACCTGATATCCATAATATAAATCAGCGTTTCGCCAAAGTTTTTGAACAAACCTACACCCGCTTCCTCGATCTGCAAAAAGCCGAAGCACAGGCACGTGAAGCGCAGATAGAAGTGGCTGTTGAAAGGGTAAGGGCAAAAGCGTTAGCAATGCATAAGTCAGCTGAAATTATGGGTGTCGCAGTTACGATGCGTATAGAATTAGAAACTTTAAATATGCCCGGATTTGATGCTGCAACAATAACACTAATACAGGACGATGGGACAATCAGGTTATGGGACAATACATCTGCAAAGCAACATGAAGATGGTACATGGGAAAATACAGAATTCATATTCAGGTTAGAAGACAATAATCCAGATTTTTATTTAAATAAAATTTGGAGTTCCAATGACAGATATATAGTAGTGGAACAGGATGAACATGATCTGAAAATAACAACGGATTGGGTCAGAAGACATGATAAAAATCTGGCAGATGTTGTAGTTCATTATTATAAAGAAAATGGAATCAAACAGGCATGGCACCCGGCAGTTGCTCTTACCTATGGAAGGTTGAACCTTGATTTTTATGTTCATGCTCCTGAACCTGAAGTAGAAAACATTTTAATAAAAATGGCTGCTGCCTTCGATCTTTCTTATAAACGTTTTCTTGACCTCCAAAAAGCCGAAGCACAGGCAAGAGAAGCTGAGATTCAATTGGCACTGGAAAGAGTCCGTGCCCGAACCATGGCCATGCATCAAAGTGATGAACTTCGTACTGTTGCAGCCTTATTATTTGAACAGATGAACGGTTTAGGGTTTGAGACTTCTATGTGCTCCATAGTATTGCTGAACAAGGAAACGAGGAGTTATCAGAATGTTGTTGCCTCTCATATACAGTCCGTATTGCCAAAGATTTATAACGTTCCCTATTTTAAAGATGCGGTAAACGATAGAATCTTAGGAGCTTTTGATGAGGGCGTTGATTACAAAGTCATCGAATTCGCAGGTGTAGAATTAAGGGAGTTTCAGGAGAAGTTCTTTACACTAACTGATTTCAGGTCTGTACCAGAAGAAACAAAGCAGGTGATGATCAATATGTCGCACTGTTCACTTTGCTCTGCCTACATGAAGCACGGTTCTCTTGAAACGATTGGTGCTCAAGCATTGAGTAAAGAGCAGGCAGAGATATTACAACGCTTCGCCAAAGTATTCGAACAAACCTATACCCGTTTCCTCGATCTCCAAAAAGCAGAAGCACAGGCAAGGGAATCACAAATACAATTGGGACTTGAAAGGGTGAGGGCACGAACCATGGCCATGCACAAAAGTGCGGAGTTAGCCGAGGTTGCAGTGGTATTGTATCACGAACTAAAGGCATTAGGTGTATCGCAGGAATTCTTTGAATGTGGTTATGTAGAAATTGATGAAGCCAAAAACTTACAACACGCATGGTCCACAAGGCCAGATGGAAGTTTTCTGGAAGAGCAATTCTATCTGCCGCTTACTGGTGATGCTGTTTTCGATGCACGGTATGAAGCGTGGAAGAAACGTGTTCCGGTTTTTCACCAGGCAGTAGGTGGTGATGAATTGAAAAGAAATATTGAATTTACTCTCCCCTATTTTGGCAACAAAGAGGCCATGGAGATTGCGACATCATCACTGATACCCGATACTGTTCATTTTTATTGCGGTAACTTTTCTCATGGCTACCTCAGCATTAATTGCGGTATGCCTTTGAGTTTGGAAGCAGAATCACTTTTAGCGCGCGTCACTGGGGTATTTGAAATGACCTACAAGCGCTTTCTCGACTTAAAAAAAGCAGAGGAGCAGGCAAGGGAAGCAGAGATAGAAACGGCATTGGAAAGAGTACGTTCAAGGTCTCTGGCCATGCAGAGTCCCGTCGAACTGATGGAAGTCGCTCAGTTGCTCAGAGTAGAAATGGGCGCATTGGGTGTAGAAGAACTCGAAACAAGCTCCATTTATATTTATGAAGAGAACAGCGGCCTGACGCAATGCTGGTTTACCATCAAAAATGTTGATAATCGCGGGGTAGCGATTAGTGATCAGATGATCATTGACCTAAAAGATACGTGGGTAGGTAGAGAGATGGACACGTTTTTCAAATCAGCCGCAATGCAGACATCTATCGTGATGGAAGGAGACAACAGGATTGAGTGGATTCGTTATTGCGAAAATAAATCAACCATTTTTACCACAAAGGGATTTTATGGCGATAGAATACCCAAGCGAACCTATCATTTGCAGAAGTTTTCAAATGGCTTTATCGGGGCTGCATCTCCCGGTGAAATTTCGAAGGAAAGCTGGCACCTGCTGAGTAGAGCAACCGCTGTTTTCTCGTTTGCCTACACCCGTTTTATGGACCTGCAAAAAGCCGAAGCGAGTGCCCGTTCTGCCTTGAGACAGGCATCGCTGGATCGGGTCCGTGCAGATATTTCATCCATGCGAAGTGCGGAAGACCTGGATCGCATTACCCCACTTATATTTACTGAGCTGACAACGCTGGGTGTTGCTTTTATCCGATGCGGTGTATTTATTGTGCATGAAAAAAGTAAAATGGTTGAAGTACACCTGGCCACACCCGAAGGAAAATCATTGGCTATAATGAACATGCCTTTTGGAGCCAATGACCTAACGGCAAGGTCGGTAGAAGCGTGGGAAAAAGGAGAAGTATATATTCAGCAATGGAGTCAGGCAGATTTTGTCAATTTTGGAAAATCCCTTGTGGAACAAGGGTTTGTTCATGACATCAAGGGATATCAAGGAACAGAGACGCCACCTGAATCACTTTATTTGCATTTTTTTCCATTTGCTCAGGGTTTGCTTTACGTGGGCTCAACCACATCATTGGTCGCCGATCAGATGGATCTTATTAAATCACTTGCCAGGGCGTTTGCCACCGCTTATGCCCGGTACGAAGATTTTAAGCAACTGGAAGCAGCTAAAAAAAGCGTTGACGCAGCATTGAGGGAGCTTCAGGCCACCCAAAAACAACTCATCCAATCCGAAAAACTGGCTTCATTGGGTGAACTCACCGCAGGTATTGCCCATGAGATTCAAAATCCGTTGAATTTTGTCAATAATTTCTCGGAGTTGAGTGTGGAATTGGTTTCGGAGTTATTGGAAGAACGGAACAAGGAATACGGATTAAGAGATGAAGCACTTGAAAAAGATTTATTGAACGACCTCGCCCAAAATCAAGAGAAAATCAATCTTCACGGCAAACGTGCAAGCAGCATCGTCAAAGGGATGCTTGAACATTCGAGGGCAAGTACAGGCGTGAAAGAACTCACCGATATTAATCAATTGGCCGATGAGTATCTACGTCTTGCCTATCACGGGCTAAGAGCAAAAAACCAAGACTTCAACACTGATTATGAGTTGATTACGGATAAAAACCTACCAAAGGTTGAGGTGGTACCGCAGGAAATCGGAAGGGTTTTGCTGAATTTAATTAATAATGCGTTTTATGCAGTCAATCAGCGAGCCAAACAGGGAGACCCTAATTATCAACCCAAAGTTATAGTTACAACAAAACACTCCCCCATTGGGGGTTGGGGGGCTGTCTGTGTCCAAGACAACGGCTCTGGCATCCCCGACAACATCAAAGCCAAAATCTTCCAACCTTTTTTCACGACCAAACCTACGGGACAAGGAACGGGGCTGGGGCTAAGTTTGGCGTATGATATTGTGACCAAAGGGCATGGCGGGACAATTGAGTGTGAAAGTGTGGAGGGAGAAGGAACGACGTTTGTGGTGAAACTGCCGATCCAGTAGATTTTTGAAAATAAACATTAATACTTGAAGAAATCTGCTATTTTTGTTAAAATTTCTTCAAGTATTAGTATTTTATGGCAATCACCATCATTGGTCGGGAGAAAGAAAGAGAAAAATTGGATAAGATTTTGCTATCCAACCAAGCCGCGTTTTTGGCTCTGTATGGAAGAAGGCGAATCGGCAAAACATTCTTAATTCGTCAGCATTTGAAAGATACTCTCGTTTTTGACCTTTCAGGCACAAAAGACGGTGCAAAGGAGCAACAATTACAAAATTTTTTTGCCGAGTACTTATTCCGAACGGCTGGACATAAAGAAACCCAACGCCCACAATCATGGTACCAAGCTTTTACGTATTTGGCGCAATATCTGCTCGAATTGCCGCCAACGCCCACCAAACACACGGTTTTTTTAGATGAAATGCCGTGGTTAGACACCCCAAAATCTGATTTTATTCCTGCTCTCGAATTCTTTTGGAACCAACACATCTCAAAAATGGACAATATCCTGCTGGTAGCTTGTGGTTCGGCTTCATCGTGGATTCGAAAAAATTTGATAAATGCCCGAGGTGGCTTGTACAATCGTGTCACGCACCGAATAAAATTGATGCCTTTTACACTACACGAAACCGCTCTATTTGTCCAACACTTAGGCGTGAGCTTGCCCCAATACCAACTGCTCGAACTGTATATGGTCATGGGCGGGATTCCGTTTTATCTCAAAGCCATAGAAAAAGGCAAAAGTGCTACCCAGTTGATTGATGAAATTTGTTTTTCGCCGCAAGGGCTTTTGTATGAAGAATACCACCAATTATATGAGGCACTATTCAGAAATGCCGACAATCATATTGCCCTCATTGAAGCTTTGGCAGCTCGCCCGCAGGGAATGACCCGTACCGACATCGCAACTGATACCAAACTGAATGAAGCCGCCTTGTCGAGAACCTTAGACGAACTCGTAGAATGTGATTTTGTGGGTATTTTTCAGCCACTTTTCAACAAAAAGAAAGATGCTATTTATAAACTAACCGACTTTTATTCACTGTTTTACCTTAAATTTATCAAGCCCAACAAAGGCCACAACGACAGAGTTTGGGAGCAACTCTCAAAACAAAACACTTACACGGCGTGGAGTGGCTATGCCTTTGAAAATATCTGTATGATGCACATTGGTCAAATCAAAAAAGCCTTGGGCATCAGTGGCGTTTATACCAAGCACAGTTCGTGGAAATTCAGGGGCGATGATGCACTGCCAGGTGCACAAATAGACATGGTAATTGACCGAGCTGACCAAATCATTCACCTTTGCGAAGCTAAATTCACGAAAGAAAACTTTGCCCTCAACCAAGACTATGCCGCTCGGCTACGGCTCAGGAAAAGCATTTTTAAACAAGCTACCGACACCAAAAAAGCCGTTTTTACGACCTTGCTGACCACTTACCCCGCCCTGCAAAACAAATATTATCTCGAAGAAATTGACAATGAAATAACGATGGCTCAACTGTTTGAAATGGTGTAACGAATAATGATATGAAAACCCTAATCTTTAGCCTTCTGTTCGTTCTTATTGGCAACCTTTGTTTTGCTCAAAGCAGGAAAGTAATTGACAGTTTAAAACACGAAATCTCCATCGCCAAAGAAGATACTAATCAAGTACGGTTGCTGGCACGGTTGGGCGGAATTTATAGACTGAATGCCTTGGATTCTGCCCTCATTTATACCCAGAAGTCATTGACACTTGCAGAAAAAATAGATGACAACCTTGGCATTGCTCGGGGTCAAAACGCTATGTGTGTGACCTTGACAAGGGCAGGCAGTTATCCATTGGCACTTGAATATGGTTTCAAGGGACTCGCTGGATTTGAAAAACTAAAAGATACTCTGGGTATTGTATTAAACCTTGCTGGTATCTGTCTATGTTTCAGAGAACAGGGAGACAATAAAAATGCCATAAAATATGGTGTAAAAGCCCTTAAATTGATAGAATTGTTTGGTGCTCACCCCAATCGTATTAACTCTTCTGAGATAAAAATGCGAATTGTAAACATTAGCGGCACATTAAGCGCAGCCTATGAAAAAGATAATCAATTAGATTCAGCCTTGAAATACGGAGTACGAGCCTACGAAAGCAGAAAAGATTGGAGCGGTATCTTGTATGTTCTGGGCAATACCTACTTAAAAAAAGAGCAATATGATAAAGCATTGCATTATTTTAAATTGGGTTTGCCAGCATCCATAAAAACCAACTTTCAAAAAGACAAGCTTGAAATACTAACGGGCATTTCTAACGTTTTTATTCAGAAGGGAGTCTTGGATTCTGCCATCTCCTACTCCAAACAAGTATTGGCAGATCAGTACGGAAAATTTTATCCAGCAAGTTTATTAGTTGCTTCTTCGCAACTTGCTTCTATTTATGAAACTCAAAAAAAGACCGACAGTGCCTTCAAGTACCTCAAACAGGCCATTTCCTTAAAAGATACATTGTTTAATCAAGGAAAAACAATTGCAGTTCAGAGCCTTATTTTTAAAGAAGACCAAAAGAAAAAAGAATTGGAGGACGCAGAACTTAAATTCCAAAATCGCCTGAAAATCTATGGTCTTATGAGCGGACTTACTGTTTTAGCATTAGTAGTGCTTTTACTTTGGCGAAACAACCAACACAAACAAAGAGCGTATGAGTTGCTTAGAGACCAAAAGAAAGAAACAGATAAGCAACGCGACAAGGCCGAAAAAGCCCTGACCGAACTCAAATCCACCCAAGCACAACTCATCCAATCCGAAAAACTCGCCAGCCTCGGTGAACTCACCGCAGGCATCGCCCATGAGATTCAAAATCCGTTGAACTTTGTCAATAATTTTTCGGAATTGAGTGTGGAATTGGTTTCGGAGTTATTGGAAGAACGGAACAAGGAATACGGATTAAGAGATGAAGCACTTGAAAAAGATTTATTGAACGACCTCGCCCAAAATCAAGAGAAAATCAATCTTCACGGCAAACGTGCAAGCAGCATTGTGAAAGGGATGCTCGAACACTCTCGTGCAAGTACAGGCGTAAAAGAATTGACCGATATAAATAAATTGGCCGATGAATATTTAAGATTAGCTTATCATGGCTTGAGAGCAAAAGACAGCACTTTTAACAGCGATTTCAAGACGGATTTTGATGAAAACCTCCCCAAAATCGAAGTCATTCCCCAAGACTTGGGGCGGGTGTTGTTGAACATCATCAATAATGCTTTCTACGCCACCCAGCAACGTTTTAGACCCTTGCAGGGAGACAAAGCCGTGTATCTTCCAAAAATAACGGTTTCTACCAAAGCAATTGATAATCAAATTATTATCAAAGTCAAAGACAACGGTATCGGTATGACCGAAGCAACGAAAGCTAAAGTTTTTCAACCTTTCTTCACGACTAAGCCGACGGGACAAGGCACAGGTTTGGGGTTGAGTTTGGCCTATGATATTGTGACCAAAGGGCATGGCGGGACGATTGAATGTGAAAGTGTGGAGGGAGAAGGAACGACGTTTACGGTGAAATTACCTTTGAGTACATAGTGCTTTTATTTTCCCCTTATCACCTCCTGCAATATCTCTACGCATCGCTCCAATTCTTCTTCAGTTGATGATGCAAAGCCTAAACGAGTCGCATTGAGTAGGGAATGATGGTGCTTTCCGTTGGAGAAAAATAAATCTTTTTTCAAAGCCATGTCTGCTATTACTTCTAAAACAAGACCTTTCTCAAACAGGACCCATACGGCCATTCCACCGTCAGGCACTTGAAAGTCAAGGTAGTTGACCAATTCTGTTCTTAACAATACGCAAAATAAATCACGACGGTGGCGATATTCGCGCAATGACTTACGCAAGTGTCGCTGAATGACTCCCGTTTGAAGAAGTTCGGCCATCGCGTTTTCCAACATCACATCCCCCTGCCGGTCAATGATGCGCCGCAGTTGAGACAAATGAGCCACCACGTTTTCAGAACCCACCAAATACCCCACCCGAAAAGCGGGCGAAATGGTTTTGGTAAACGAGCCACAGTACAGCACCATACCCGCACGGTCGGCACTTGCTAACGGCAAGAGTGGTTTGCTCAAATAATGGAAATCGTAGTCGTAATCGTCCTCAAAAATGATAAAACCGTAGGCTTCGGCCAACTGTAAAAGTTTGATGCGTCGGTCGGCGCGGAGTGTCACCGTAGTGGGATAATGGTGATGAGATGTAATATACACCAATCGCAAGGGATTTGTCTGACAGAACCGCTCCAATTCGTCCACATCCAAACCGTGTTCGTCCACCGAAATTTTCACCAAACTCGCTCCTGCCTCTAAAAAATTCATATTAGCACTTCCCCAATTCAACACTCCAACGGCCACATTGTCGCCCGCTTGTACCAAACCCGCACTTACCAGATACATTCCCATCATCGTACCACGGGTGATGAGGATATTTTCGGATGTAATGTTAAGGCCACGGGTTTCATTCAAATACGCCGCCAACTCCCGTCGCAACCACAACGACCCTTGGGTAGAGCCATAACCAAGTCGAACATAAGGGTTGCCGTGTAGTAGATTACCCCGATAGGCCCTTGCCAAATCGGCAAGCGGTGCTAAACGAGGATCAGGAAAACCATCATCTAAGTGAAACGTTTGTTCCGATATGACCACAGAACGCTGTAAATAGGGTTTTTCATTGAAACTAAACCCAGCCGTTTTTTGTGGATTTTGGAGGGGATTTTTTGTTTCAATCAACCGCTGTGGCTGGATTTCTGGTAGGTTTTCTGCTACATACGTCCCGCTTCCCGTGCGACTTTCGAGCCAACCTTGCGCCAGCAATTCGTCGTAGGCTTGCACTACGGTTTTTCGATGAACATTCAGCAAAATCGCCAACTGCCTCGTTCCCAACAATTTCTGCCCCGCCGCCAGCTTCCCATCCCGAATCAAACCCGTCAGTTGGTTTGCCAATTGGAGGTAAGCTGGCTGCTTGGCCGTCTTGTCAATGGAAAGAAGTAACTGATAGGCTGTCATTGATGATAATTTTAAACCTTATAGGTCTTGAAATTAGCCATTATCAGACCTATAAGGTTTTTGTTTAATCCCGATAATTTAAGGCTGGTTTGCGGTCGCCTACCAAAGCTTTGTATTTGAAATCTGCCCCGCGCCGTTTTTCAAATTCTGCTTTGGCATCGGCAATCACTTTTTCGTTTTGAAACAAATCTATGGCCGTAATAGCCAGCGTTTTAGCCGCTACCATCATACCTTTACGGCCAATACTCATCCCACCTGCCGCTACCGCCTGCCAACTATGGGCGGGCGTACCAGGCACCCAAGTAGCGGTACTTAAACCTACCGTCGGGACAGCCCAACTTACATCGCCAACGTCGGTGGAGGCACTGCCCAACACTCCACTTGCCAGCGATTGGATATTTGCGGCAGAAGCAATCTCTCGGATGCCCATTCCTTCTGTTTTACTGATTTCTTCGGCATATTTTAGCTCTTCGGGGGTGTATTTTACGCCTCCGATGGTCGTTAGGTTTTTGTGCATTACTTCTGCCAAAACATCATTAGGGAGCAGTTCATGCACCCCACCAATCACTTCTTCTTCTACGGTAGTACCCGTAGCCAATGCCGCTCCTTGTGCTGCTTTTTGAAGCCTATCCCAAATAGAGGCAACATACGCACGGCTCGGATGACGCACATAGTAAAACACCTCGGCAAAGTCAGGAACAACGTTGGGGGCTTTGCCTCCGTTAGTAATAACGTAATGAATTCGAGTGGCCGAAGGAATATGTTCGCGCATCATATTGACCGCATAATTCATTACTTCTACCCCGTCTAAGGCCGAACGCCCACGGTCGGGTGCTGCCGCTGCGTGAGAAGAAATCCCATGAAAGCGAAACTTAGCCGATTTGTTGGCCAAAGAAGAAGACGAACTCGCGCTATTGCCATCGCCAGGGTGCCAATGCAACACCACGTCCACGTCGTTGAACAAACCATCACGAACCATGTAAACTTTACCCGAGCCGCCTTCTTCGGCGGGCGTACCATAAAAACGAATGGTGCCTTTGTGTCCCGACTGTACCAGCCAATTTTTGACCGCAATCGCCGAGGCCATCGAACCCACGCCAAACAAATGGTGTCCACAAGCATGACCTGCTATGCCTCCAATGGCTTTTTTGACGGGAATGGAATCCTGAGATAGCCCTGGTAAGGCATCAAACTCACCCAAAATTCCAATGACGGGCTTGCCCTCGCCAAAAGTGGCGACAAATGCAGTAGGTATTTCGGACACTCCCGATTGCACTTTGAAGCCTTCTTTTCGGAGTTGTTCCTGCAAAAGAGCCGAGCTTTTTACTTCTTGGTAACCCACTTCCGCATAATTCCAAATTTGTTTGGAAAGTGTTCCGTAAAGTTTTTCTTTTTGATTAATCTCTTTGATGGCATTTTCGTGCGCTTTGTTGGGCGAGCTTTGACCAAAGGCAAGGCCAAGTATCATTGAGAATACTACCGTAAAATACTTTCTCATCGTTCGTTGTTAGGTTAGAAAAGTGGACTACTTAGTTTGTTGAAAGTGGATACTAATACCCATCCAGTAAAGGTATAATTTTGTCAAAAAAAACGCAAATTTTCAACCCATGCAGCCCACTCCCCGCACTATCCCCAGCCGTTCGGCCAAACGCGCTCACTATGACGAAGCTACCGTTTATAGTATTTTGGATGAATCCCTATTCTGTACCGTTAGTTG
>JBGAUP010000464.1:0-2592 GCA_044228585.1 Runella sp.
ATGGTATTTTTTTACCGATTAAACGTTGGATTGAGCAGCAATATGGCTCTTTATTTGTTCCGTATATCCTTAGTAATGAAACCATTAGTGTT
Organism: Runella sp.; assembly: GCA_044228585.1. Classification (GTDB taxonomy): domain Bacteria; phylum Bacteroidota; class Bacteroidia; order Cytophagales; family Spirosomataceae; genus Runella. The sequence continues at coordinate 93 of JBGAUP010000464.1, forward strand.
CTTATCTCAGGCGATTCAAGGCTCGCAGAAGTTGGGCCAGACTTCCAACAAGCGATTATCAAAGAGGCTGCCGAGGCATTAGGACTTGATATTTCACCGTTTTGCTAACTTTGGACTTCATTTTATATCAATCATTGGAATTATGCCCTTGCGCCGATTATTCTTGTGGATTTGTATGGGGAGCATGGCTTTGGTTGCGAGTTATTTTGTTCTCTTTCCGCAAGTATGGCATTGTCAATGGATTGGGTTTTCCGACTTTAAACCCCTCAACAATCGGTTTTATGTGAGTCCAAGCAGTTCTCTCAAACACCAAAAAGAGGCGCAGAAGGCCATCACTGAAGCCCAGGGGCGCGTTCAAAAGTTGTGGGGAGAAAGAGTAGGAACTCCTACTATTATCGTATGCGAAAAAGCATACGAATACGCACAATTTTGCCACAGCGACGAAGGCGCGGGCTGTAGCATTGGTACTCCTTGGGGAAGTTCGTATATTGTACTCAATCTGGATGGACTCAATGTGGACGTAATCGCCCACGAAATGTGTCACGATGAACTTTTTACGCGCTTGGGCTGGTGGACTACCACCCGACAAATTCCTCAATGGTTTAACGAGGGATTGGCTTTGATGGTAGATCACCGATTTGTAGCGGCTACCGATAGTGTTCAGCGGTATTTAGATTATAAGGAAGAATGTGCCTACGTATCGAACGGTGGGCAAATTGTACTGAAACTCAAGGAAATCAGTTCGATGAGAGGCTTTTTTAGTGGTCCAGAAAGTCACGTGATGCTGGCCTATATGACTGCAGGAACTGAGGTGTCGAGGTGGCTGTCTCATACTGGAACACAGCATATACCCACATTGATCAATCGAATCAAATCAGGTGACACTTTTGAAGTAGCCTACTACGACTTGGACAAAAATAAGTAGTCGAGCTGGTTATTTTCTTTTTATATCATCTAAGTAACAAGAACTATTTAATTGATAATATTTTAACACGGAGTGTCACCGAGTTAAGCACAGAGTAACACAAAGTATCATCTAAAACTCAGTGAAACTCTGTGTATTTATAAACTTTGTGATACTCCGTGTTTAAAAACATACTATCAAATAATTCTTTACTCTTACTTACGAGATAAATGTTGGATAATTTTGAACGCTTGAAAATTGACTCATGAAATCAACTCCCAAAGTACATATCATATCAAAAGGGATTGACGATTTTGCGTTAAGCATCTATGAGGCTTATACTTTTATCAAGCGTTTTTTTAGCGAATTATTTAATGGTGGGTTTGAGTTTCAGGAACTGATAAAGCAATGTTATGAAATAGGTTATAAATCATTGTCCTTGATTTCGCTGACGGGTTTTATTACAGGAATGGTTTTTACAAAACAGTCTCGCCCGTCATTGATGGAGTTTGGGGCTACTTCTTGGCTTCCTTCTTTGGTAGCGATTGCGATTGTGAGGGCGCTGGCTCCTTTGATTACTTCGCTGATCAGTGCAGGAAAAGTAGGGTCGAGTATAGGTGCTGAACTGGCTTCCATGCGCGTAACTGAACAGATAGACGCCATGGAAGTGTCGGCGGTCAATCCGTTCAAATTTTTGGTCGTTACGCGCATACTTGCCACTACCATTACGATACCTATTCTTTCGTTTTACTGTGCACTTGTCGGGCTTTTTGGCTCATTTTTGGATGTTACACTCAACGAAAATACCAATATTACGGCTTTTGTACACGATGCTTTTGCGCAAATCACATTTTTAGATATTGGTTCGGCTTTGGTGAAGGCCATTGCTTACGGCTTTACCATCGGAGCAGTGGGATGTTATAAAGGTTATTATGCCAGCAAAGGAACGCAGGGCGTGGGAAAAGCGGCCAATAGTGCCGTAGTATTGTCTATGTTCTTGATTTTTTTGGAAGAAATGGCAATTGTACAAGTAGCTAACTGGTTTAGATAAATTTCTCACATGATGCAGATGGCCCAACAAACAACCGAACGTGAGACCGTTATTGCCATCCGAGGATTGTTCAAATCATTCGGTGATTTAGACGTGTTAAAAGACGCGAATCTCGACGTATATAGAGGCGAAAATGTAGTAGTTTTGGGACGTTCGGGGACGGGCAAATCCGTTTTAATAAAAATCATATCGGGTTTACTAACCCCCGACCGTGGCAGTGTCAAAGTATTGGGAAAAGAAGTATCTCGCCTGAATGATAAACATTTGCAAGAGTTGCGCTTGAAAATAGGTTTTTTGTTTCAAAACAGTGCCCTTTACGATAGCATGACCGTAGCGGAAAATTTAGAGTTTCCTTTGGTGAGAAACGTTAAAAATCTAACTCGTGCAGAAATCAACCGCAAGATAGAGGAGGTGTTGGATTCAGTAGGTTTGAAACAAACTATCAACCAGATGCCTTCGGAGCTTTCTGGCGGACAGCGTAAACGCATTGGCATTGCCCGAACCCTCATTCTAAACCCCGAAATCATGCTTTACGATGAACCCAC
>JBGAUP010000072.1:0-4847 GCA_044228585.1 Runella sp.
ACATTGGCATTAGGTAGTTTGGCAATGCCAACCTTTGCCAACAATCTATTTGCCCCAGAAGCCTTGCCTCGCCCTGGACTTCAATTATTTACCCTTTTTAGGGCTATGTCCGATGATGCCAAAGGATCATTAGAAAAAATAGCAGCCATTGGCTACAAAGAAATAGAATCAGCGTTTAGTCTAAAAGAAGGTTATTACGGCTATTCACCTAAAGAATTCAAAAAAATAGTCGAAGACCTCGGTATGACTTGGCGTGCCCACCACGTCAGCGGTGCGCCTTTTCGCCCACGCCCTGCCCAAGCAGGGGCGCCTGCCGCAGGTGGTGGAGGTGCTGCGCAAGGTGCAGGTGGTCCGCCGCGCCAAATGCCTGCCAATATGCCTAAAATGTTGAATTTACGGGACAATTATCAGCAAGTGGTGGACGAAGCCGCCGAAGGTGGCCTCAGTTATTTGGTGTGTGCCTCTACTCCCGTTGGCACCTTAGATGAAATCAAAAATTCCATTGAGGTTTTCGTCAAAACGGGCGAAGCCTGCAAAAAAGCAGGCATCGGGTTTGCTTATCACAACCATGCGACCGAATTTGACAAAGTAGAAGGTCAAACACCTTACGATTTGATTCTTTCTCAAACCAGCCCCGACCTCGTGACGATGGAAATGGACATGGCGTGGGTGGTTAAAGCAGGTATTGACCCCGTTGAGCTGTTCAAAAAACAGCCTGGGCGTTTCCCATTGTGGCATACCAAAGACATCGCCAGCGACCTCAAAACCCCTACTGAAATCGGAAATGGAGTAGTGGACTTCAAAAAGATTTTTGCTAATGCCAAAACCGCTGGCTTGAAATACTATTTTGTAGAACAAGACATGGCTACTAATCCGTTTGAAAGCATTACGACAAGTATCAATAATTTAAAGAAAATCACTTCGTAATCATCTCACAAACAAACACTTTTCCTAAATTCGTGTTACTTAATTAAGCAACCCTCGTAGAAGTTTTCCAGCAACTAACCTTTAACATCAAAATCGCTATGAAGCAGACACTTCTCCCCATTGCCGCAGCACTTTCGATTGTGCTATTAGTAGCCTACACCAACCGCTCTACCAGTGTATTGAGTGGTTTTGAGACGGGTACTCCCGAAGTAAAGTCTATCAATGCGCTTGCATTTGGCCCAGAAGGGGTCTTGTTCATCGGTGATTCTAAAAGTGCGTCGGTTTTTGCGATTGATACCAAGGATGCGCAAGCAGTAGAAACTGCCAAACCTGTTGAGATAAAAAATATTGACCAAAAAATTGCGGCCTTACTCGGTACAGAAGCCAAAAACATCACTATTCAAGACATGGTGGTCAACCCACTTTCCAAAAAAGTGTATTGCGCTGTACAGTCGGGTAGTGGCGCACCCGTATTACTAAAAATAGATGGGGAAAATATTCAGCCAGTGAGCTTGAAAGACATCCAATTTTCGATGGTTGCGCTTAACAACGCTCCCTCCGAAGATGCCAAAGACCAGCGTGGCCGACCACTGCGCGTATGGGCTATTTCAGACCTCAATTATGCGGATGGAAAAGTAATGGTGAGTGGACTATCCAACCAAGAGTTTGGTTCCACTTTCCGTAGCATTGGGTTTCCATTTACCAATAAACAAGACCAATCATCATTGGAAATTTATCATGCCGCACACGGTCAATACGAAACCAATTCTCCCATTAAAACCTTCACTACCGCAGAGCTAAACGGTAAGAAATTTTTGGTGGCAAGCTATACTTGTACTCCTCTGGTGCTTTTCCCGATTGAAGATTTGAAGACAGGCACTCACGTAAAAGGCCGTACAGTTGGGGAATTTGGCGCAGGAAATAGTCCTTTAGACATCATTACGATGAAAAAAGGCAACGAATCTTTTCTCATTATGGCCAATTCTGACCGTCCCGTGATGAAAATCAAATATAAAGACATTGAAACGTATCAAGGTTCGCTTACGGAGCCTATCAAAGAAAACTTCAGTACGGCAGGTGTGCCTTACGTTTCTTTTCCAATGGTGAATGTCTTACAACTCGACAAGTTGGACGAAACTCAATTTGTTTTCTTACAACGACGTGCCAACGGCGACCTCGATATCCGAACATCCAATAACCGCTCCCTATGAGTAAAGCAATACGAATCAGTTTGTGCCACGCGTGCAAACTGATTCTTTTTTGTTTTTTGTTCCCTGTGGGTTGCGCCCAAAACCAAGATACCTCACCGGCTAAAATCTCCATTCTTTGGAAAGAAGGCCAAGCCACAGGTTTCTCTATTCCTCTCTCGCTTCTTAAAAATATCTCTAAAGAAAAAATTTCCAAACAGGTAAAAGTACAACTGGTAAAAACTGGCACACAAACTGCTATTTTGGGTGAGTACAAAATCAACAAAGATACTTTGGTCTTTGAGCCGCTTATTCCTTTTACCAGAGGATTAGATTACGAAGTAGTATTAGACCAAAAGTTATTAGCTAAAGTTTCGATTCCGAAGTCAACGCATACGCCTACACTACTGGGAGTTTATCCCAGCCAAGATACCTTACCCGAAAACCTATTGAAGTTTTATTTTGTCTTCTCACATCCGATGGTTGAGGGACATTCTTTGGATTACATTACCCTGCTCAATCAGCAAGGCGACCCACTACCCCGTACTTTTTTGAATTTACAACCTGAATTGTGGAATGCTGAAAGAACAATTTTGACACTTTGGCTTGACCCAGGTAGAATTAAACGCGATTTACAGCCAAATAAATTATTGGGTACTCCTTTAACAAAAGGCAACCACTACAAGTTAAGGGTCTCGCATCTTTGGCCTGATGCCCAAGGAGCAACCTTGACCAAAAGTTATACGAAAGATTTTGTGGTAACAGTACGTGATATGATTTCCCCTAAAACAGATGATTGGGGCTTAAAAATTCCACAAAAAGACACTAATCAACCACTTGAAGTAGATTTAAAAGAATCCTTAGATTACATTTTGTTGCAGAATGTTATCCAAATAATTGACGAAAAGGGGAATAAAATAGAAGGTTCAATAAAAGTTGACGCAGAAGAACAACATTTTCACTTTACGCCCTCAAAGCCTTGGCTAACAGGAAAATACAAATTACAAATTGAATCTCGTTTAGAAGATTTGGTGGGCAACAATCTAAATCGTTTGTTTGATCGTGATGTAAGCCGTAGCCAAACGCCCACTTCCGACCAAAAGATATTTGAACGAAAGTGGCGAATTGATTAAATACGCTGCTGCTTATTGCTCTTTCTTGATACGATACACGTAAGGAGGTTTATGGGCTTTACCCGAAAACTTTTTTTCAACTCGTTCCAATATTTCTAAACTAAGCATCTTTCGCTGAAAATTGGCCCGAAGTAACTTTTTATCCAAAATTGTTTCGTACAAACTCTGGAGTTCATTCATCGTAAAAGTTTCAGGAAGCAAGTTAAAACCTACTAATTTGTGATCCAACATCAAACGAAGCGTTTCCAAGGCTTTGGCAATGATTCGGTTATGGTCAAGTATTAACTCAGGAATTTGGTGAATATCGTACCAACCTCCTACATCCGAAAAAATATCGGGTGTGGGTTTAACTTTAGAAAAATCTACCAAAGCATAGTATCCAATAGTAATAAACCGCTGAAGCAACCAGTGGTCGGTTTCAAGTTCAAATCCGTGCGACTCCATCGTCGTTTTATGAACGTGCCAGTTGCCACGATACTGTTCGCCAAAAGTATAAAATTGCTCCAAGAAGATGTCTTTCACCCCTGTCCGTTCCCACAAAATCCGAGTAGCAGCTTCATCTGTACTTTCTTCTTTAAATACAAAACCCCCAGGTAAGGCAAAAGCTTTAGTATGCTTAAATTCGAGCAATAGAACTTTCAATTGATGCTCATGAAATCCAAAAATTACGCAATCAACTGAAACACTGGGTAGATATTCAGGCCCTTTATCTAAGAATGCTTTTATGTTTTGGCTAACAGGCATAGAAATAAATTTGCACAAAAAAAGGAAAAAATTTGGAATATCGTAGCTTGACCAATAAGTTTGTATCAATATGATGCAAACTCACTAAAATTACCAACGCCTTTCCCGTGATGGCATCTTTGTCTTTAAAAAGAATTCTGCCTTTCAGTTTACTGTTTACAGTAGCCCTGTTTTCTACGGTTCAACGCTAAATCATGCTTCAACTCGTTCAACAAGCCCAACGACATTCAACCAATACGGCCATTGTTTCCAATGGCATACAGTACACTTATCAGAATTTATTAACTGATTCACAGGCATTTGCTACTGTTTTATTGGATAACATTATTGATTTATCCGAAAGTCGCGTGGCATTTATGGTGGAATCCAGTTTTGAGTACGTAAAAGTTCAATGGGCCATTTGGCAAGCAGGAGGCGTAGCCGTTCCTCTTTGTACAACCCACCCGTTGGCATCCTTGCAATACGTTATCGAAGATACCGCTGCCGAAATCATTGTAGTTTCCCCCCAATTTGAAGCTATCCTACGCCCTTTAGCTGACGAAAAAGGAGTTCGATTTATTGTTTTGGGGCAAACAAAAGAAACATCCCCAAGTACTTTACCCAAAATCGGAGTTAATCGCCGTGCGATGATTTTATACACCAGTGGCACAACCAATTTACCCAAAGGCGTAGTAACCACCCATGCCAATCTCGAAGCTCAAATTTCGTCGCTTGTAGAGGCTTGGGAATACTGCGCACAAGACCATATTTTATGTATTTTGCCTTTGCACCACGTACACGGTATCATCAATGTCATCAGTTGTACACTTTGGGCAGGGGGTTGTGTCGAATTTTTACCCGACTTTTCAGCCCCAAA
>JBGAUP010000072.1:4871-21450 GCA_044228585.1 Runella sp.
TCTACCAACAGAAGGTACAGGGGCTTTTTATGGCCGTTCCAACCATCTATTTCAAGCTGATTTCCCATTTTGAAAATCTGCCTTCCGATCAGCAGCAACTCCTTTCTGCTGCCATGAAATCTTTCCGTTTGATGGTTTCGGGTTCGGCGGCATTACCTGTGTCGGTGATGGAAAAATGGGAGAAAATCAGTGGTCACACTTTACTCGAACGCTATGGTATGACCGAAATCGGTATGGCGCTGAGTAATCCTTATCATGGACAACGACGAGCTGGTTTTGTGGGTATGCCATTGCCCAATGTCGGAGTAAGACTGGTGGACGAACAAAATCGCACAGTAGAAAAAGACCTGCCGGGAGAAATTCAGGTAAAAGGGCCTAATGTATTTTTGGAATATTGGCAACGTCCCCAAGCTACTCAAGAATCTTTCACCGAAGATGGCTGGTTTAAAACAGGAGATGTGGCAGTCATCGAAGAGGGTAGCTATAAAATTTTAGGCCGAAGTTCGATAGATATTATCAAATCAGGGGGGTATAAAATATCGGCCCTTGAAATCGAAGAAGTTTTACGAACCCATCCCACCATTAAAGATTGTAGCGTAGTAGGAATCCCCAACGAGGAATGGGGCGAAACGGTGGCGGCGGCCTTAGTCATTTCAAGTACTGTTGACCTGAATGAATTAAATACGTGGATGCGCGAACGAATGCCTTCTTATCGAGTACCTCGACTATACAAAGTTGTAGAGGAATTACCACGCAATGCAATGGGGAAAGTAACAAAAAATGACCTAAAGAAACTATGGACTTCTTAATTATCTTCCCTTTTGGGGCCATGCTGGTATTGATTGTACTCAATGCCTTTATTGTTTCGCGCATGGATATTGACGTAGCCGACGACGACCGACCTCATAATCACTAAATATGACTGAATATTTACAAAAACATGCTATTACATTGGTGTGCATTGCCGTTTATGTAGGCTTAATTGCTTACATCGGGTGGATTTTCCAAAAACGTGCCTCCAAAAATGTCAACGAATATTATTTGGCCAATCGTCGAATTCCAGGCTGGGTGGTATCATTGGCATTTTTTTCGACCTTTATCAGTACCAGTACTTACATTGGACAAGCAGGCGAATCTTTCCGTTATGGCTTATCGTGGGCGTACGTAGCCTTGTTTTGGGTCATATTTTGCATTATTTCTTGGTTGGTAATGGGACCGCGTATGCGTAACCAATCCGTAAGACTCAACTCGCTTACTGTCCCCGATTATTTCCAACAGCGTTACAAAAGCAACCTTTCCCAAAGCATTCGCGTATTGTCGTCGTTCATTATTTTATTTGCCACCCTTTGGTATATGACAGGTATCGCCAAAGGCTGCGCTAATTTGCTCGAAACCGTCTTGGAAGTCAATTATGGATTAGCCGCCTTCATCATTATCTTTTTTACCTGTGCTTATACCATGGTAGGTGGTATGTACGGTGTGATGTGGACAGATGCCATTCAGGGCATTTTGATGTTTGGTGTAGCAATTATCATGTTTTTAATTCCTTTTTGGTACGTAGGTGGATATGAAACGATGAAGACAAAACTTTAATATTTAGCGCACCCATCCAAAACAGGAGAAGCCATTGGAAGCGGTATGTTAGAGTTTGGGGATAGCGCTTTTCTCATATATCGTAGCGATTGGACTTTCTATTGGCATGAAACAAATCGCTGACCCCAAACTCATCATTCGATTTTGTTCTATCAAAGACCGAGCAAGTATGCGGTTTGCCATGATTTGGACGCCTGTTTTTCTGGGAATCTCGCTCTTATGTGTCTTTTGTATTGGGGCGTTTGTACACGCAATGGTGACCCAAGAAGAAGCCACCCAACTTATCCAAAATACTGACCAAGTAGTAGGCACAATGTTCAATAAGTTCAATAGTCCCCTTGCCACAGGTTTATGTATGATGGGGCTTTTTGCGGCAGGGATGTCTTCTTTGGCATCTGTCATTTTAATAGCAGGCACCTCTATTGTGAAAGACGTTTGGCATATTTGGAGACCGATGTCTGATCATAAGATGGTAGCCGTACCAAAACGAGTATGTTCTTGTACTGCTTACTGGTGTTTATCTTTACGTTATATCCACCAGCGGGGGTTGTTGAGATGTCTTTTGCAGGCTGAAGATGTCTTTTAGCCAGTTTTTTTCCTACCATTTTCGGGGGCTTTATTTCCGCTGGGAACCGACTTAGAGCTGTGGCTTCTATGGTGGCAGGAATGGTTGTCAACGTAATTTGGCGGTTTGGAATACGTTTTAATTTTGAGACTATGAAAGAAGTCCATGAAGTATTCCCCGCGTTTATAATATCATTTTTTGTATATGTAATAATTAGTAAAATAAGCGTTCATCGCGTTCCTAATGATAACCACTTAGCCTTAGTTTTTGGGAAACACCTAATAATCAGTCCATTACAAATGGGTTAAAAAAATCTGTTCACTGCCAATAAACGAAGAAATAGTTAATTTTTTGTAAGTATAATACCATTATTATTAACTTTGTCTTCCAATACTGAACAATAAGCTTTTCGGGCTATCAAATTTGAAAGCAAATTTGTACTCCTTGAAAGTTTTAGTCTTCCACACCTCTTTGATGAAGTTTTTTTGTTCCTTAATCCATTCGATTAATAGGCAGCCCATAACAAAAAAACACAAGTAAATCATAAAACATTTCAATTCATTCAAGTGTTTCATACACGGTGAAACAAACGAAAGGAGGAAATTTTATGCGCTTTTAATTTGCATTTTTTTAATTTTATTTATTCACTTTTTAACCTATCGCTTTTTTTACTTATGAGAACAAAGTTTTACTCTCTGCTAATGTGTGCAGTGGCTTGGATGTTTCTACTGCTCCTCGCGCCTGACCCCGCACATGCTCAAGAACGTAAAGTAACGGGGAAAGTCTTAGCCGCCGATGGGCCTGTACCAGGAGCTACTATTTTGTTGAAAGGAAGTAACGTTGGTACCTCAGCCGATGGTACTGGTGCTTATTCAATTAGTGTGAGGGGAGCCAATCCAGTATTGGTAATTTCAGCCATTGGTTACAAATCTCAGGAAATTGCCGTTGGCAATCAGAGTGTTATCAACGTAAAACTCGAAGATGAAGCCAATGCTTTGACGGAGGTTGTTGTAACAGGTTACTTATTGATAACCGCCGCGAAACAACGGGGGCGGTTTCTATTGTAAAAGCAAAAGACCTTACAGTTCGCCCTTCTGGTAACGTAGAACAACAATTACAAGGACGGGTTGCTGGGGTAACCGTTGTAACCAACGGTCAGCCTGGTACTACCAGCCAAGTTCGTGTACGTGGTTTTGGTTCTTTTGGCCCTGCGGGTTCAAACGAGCCACTTTACGTTGTTGACGGGGTTCCCGTAGGCTCGACCGACTTCCTAAACCCTGACGATATTGAGACCGTAACCGTGTTGAAAGATGCGGCGGCTTCTATCTACGGTGCGCGTGCTGCCAACGGGGTTGTGGTTTACACTACTAAAAAAGGGACAAAAGCTGCCAAGAAATTGAGTATTTCTTACGACGGCATGATCGGTAGCACCAACCCTGGCCCAGGTCAGAAAATGATGAATCCTACCGATTTCGCTAACTGGACTTGGCAGCACTCAAGAACTCAGGTGTTACTCCAAGCCACCCACAATTTGGTACTGGTGCTACCCCTGTTCTTCCTGATTATCTAAGCGTAGGTAGCCGTTCGGGTGTTGTTGGTTCTGTTGACTTAGCTGCTGAAAAATTAAAGTACAACATTGACCCAACCGCTGGTGGTATTTATCAAGTTACTAAAGCCAACAAAGCGGGTACAGACTGGTAAAGCCATTACGCGCAACGCCTCCCTTCAACGTCACTCACTCGGCTTTAGCGGTGGTGGTGAAAACAGCCGGTTCTACATTGGTTTAGGCGTTCAAGACCAAGCGGGTATCATGATTGTCAACAACTTCAAGCGTTATAGCTTACGTGCGAACAGCGAATTTAACGTTTTGAAAAACTTGCGTATCGGTCAAAACTTCCAAGCTACTTACCGTCAGGTATTAGGTCAATCAGGCGAAAATGGTGGACAAGGTATTGCTGACGACGAAAATGACATCTTAGCAGCCTTCCGTATGCCTTCTATCATCCCTATCTATGATGAATTCGGTGGCTATGCAGGAACAGCTTCTAAAGGTTTTAACAACCCTCGTAACCCCGTAGCTAACCGCGAAGGACAAGCCAACAACCGTAACTTCAACGCCAATGGATTCGGTAACTTATATGCTGAATGGGACATTATTCCAGGTTTGACGGTACGTTCATCAATTGGTGGACAGTACAACAACTTCTATAACTGGAGCTATTCACGTCTTCAATACGAAAACTCAGAAAATAACTCTGCATTTGGTTATAATGAAGGTAGTGGTTATTCTTTTGCTTGGACATTTACCAATACTGCTAACTACAAAAAGACTTTCGGTAAACTCTGTATGTAGATCTTCTTATAGGCCAAGAGGCTTTGAATACGGGTTCGGGGCGTAACATGAGTGGTAGTGGTTTAAATCCCTTCTCTACCGACATCAACTATGTAAACCTTTCGTTGGTAGGTTCCACGTTGTGAACAGCTCATTGTTCAAAGGTGTTAACTTCTACTGCATTCGGTCGTGCCAACTATATTTACAATGACAAGTATATCTTGACAGCCGTAGTTCGTCGTGACGGTTCATCACGTTTCGGTGCTAACAACCGTTACATGGGCATTCCCGCCTTCTCAGCGTAACGTATGTATTTCTAGAAGCGGAAGCGTTTCATGAAAACCTTCCTTTCATTACCGATTTGAAGATTCGTGGAGGTTACGGAGCCATGGGTAACCTAACCCTGTTGTTAATAACCAGTACAACTTATTCGGGTTTAACATTGGTCGTTCGGTATATGACATCAACGGTACCAACTCAAGCGCAGCTGATGGATATTACCGCACACGTATCGGTAACCCTGATGCAAAATGGGAAACTGCGATTACTAAAAACATTGGTTTTGATGGTACATTCCTGAATGGTAAGTTGGATGTTATCTTAGACTTATGGCAAAAAGATACCAAAGATTTATTGCTTCAGTTACCTATTCCAGCTACCAATGGTTTTGATGCGGCTGCCTCTACCGTAAACATCGGTAAAATGCAGAACAAAGGAATTGACATCTTGATTTCTACCAAAGGTCGCATTGCAAAAGACTTTGGATATGACCTGTCATTCGCAGAGGGCGCTTTGAAAAATGAAATTATCGCCATTGACGGAACCCAAACCTACATCTCTACCTGGTCAACCCCTAAGCTACCGTGGTTTGACACCTATCCGCAACCAATTGAGTCAGTCTATTTCTTCTTTCTTCGGCTACAAGGTAAAAGGTTTGTTCCAAACTGCTGAAGAAGTGAAAAATGCCCCAGCTCAAGACGGTGCGGGTGTGGGTCGTTTCCGCTACGAAGACCTTAACGGCGACGGCAAAATTAATGACGCAGACCGTACTTACTTAGGTAGCCCAGTTCTAAATTTACCGCAGGTATTACCCTTTGTTTAACTTACAAAACTTCGACTTAGTTGCTCAAATGAACGGTTTCTTTGGCAATAAGATTTTAACGCCTCTAAATGGTTTACTGACTTCTTCCCATCATTCCAAGGAGCAGTTATCAGCGAGCGCGTCAGCATTCCTCTTGGTCACCTTCAAACACAGCTAAAATTCCTATTTTTGAAACCGCTTCTAACTTCAGTACTAACACACAGGCCAACTCATTCTACGTAGAAAACGGTGACTACGGCCTGTATGCAGACCGTTGGTGAAGCTTATCACAATGCCTTCAACTATCTTGAACAAGCTTCGTATGAACAAACTTCGGGTGTTTGCATCGGCTAACAATCTCTTTACCCTTACTAAATACCAGGGCTTAGATCCAGGTGTAGGTGGTAACGTAGATACCCAATTCGGTATTGACGTAGGTAACTATCCTGTAACGAGAGGTTGGACTATCGGCCTTAACATTGGATTCTAATTTTTTAAAACATCAAATTTAATTCAAACGAATATGAGAAATATTGTTTCACGAAAAGTGGCTGGAGTAGTTGCTGCCCTCCTTGTCATCTCTTTCGCTTGTAAAGACAGCTTCTTAAGTAAACCTACGGCAGCTATTTCGGCAGATCAGCTCAACAAAAAAGGTCTTGAAGAGTACCACTTAACGTCTACTATGTTATCAGGCTCGGTACACGTATGGTACACCCTTGGAATTGGGTGAAGTATCTGTGGGGGGAGAAGCCAACAAAGGTACAGACCCTGGTGACTTTAGCGATATCAATCCTATTCAAAGATTTGAGTATCAAACTACCCAGGGGTTTATTCATGACAACTACCGCGGTTTGTACGAAATCATCGCCCGTGCCAACAACGTACTGCGGTTGATGAAAACGGCCACTGCTGAAGTAACCGATGCCGACAAAACACGTATCTCGGCAGAAGCTCGTTTCCGCGCTCACGCTTACTTCTCTTTGAAGCGTAACTGGAAATACCCTTGGCGTGGACGAATCTTTAGATTATGGTAGCGGTATTGAAAAAGTAAAAAACGACGCGGATTTATATCCTAAAATTGAAGCGGATATGAAGTTTGCCTACGACAACCTCCCCGCAACACAAGGATCGGTAGGTCGTGCCAACAAATGGGCTGCTGCATCTTACTTAGGTAAAATCTACTTGTACCAAAAGAAATACGCTGAAGCAAAAACATTGTTTGATGCTTTAGATTGCCAATGCAGGTGTAACTACTAATGGTAAAAAATACGGCTTAGTAGCCAAATACGCTGACTTGTTTAAAGCATCAAACGATAACAACGAAGAGTCAATCTTCGCAGTTCAGCAAGCTGCAAATACAGGTAGCGTAAACAACGCTAATGCCGACGGAGATTTGAATTACCCTTATAACACTGGCCCAATCTACCCTGGTAACTCACTGTGGGTTCTTCCAACCAGCTTTGAGTTAGTCAACTCATTCTGCACCAATGCCAATGGCTTGCCATTGTTGGATGGTTCATACAACACAGGGGCTAATCAAGTGAAAAACGACATGGGTGTATTGTCAAGCGCAGCTTTCACACCTGATGCTGGCAACCTTGACCCACGCCTCGATCACTCAGTAGGTCGTCGCGGTATTCCTTACTTAGATTGGCAAGGTAACGCCAGGTAACGACTGGATCTGCAACCAACCTAACGGCAATCTTACTTCCAAAGAAATATCTCTTACTACAAATTGATAAGGTTCTTTGTAAGACAATAGCTCTTGGACTCCTGGCTACACTGCTCAAAATCACACGGTAATCCGTTTTGCGGATGTATTGTTGATGGCTGCCTTATGCGAAGTAGAAATAGGGAGCTTAGAAAAAGCATGCGAATACGTCAACCGTATCCGTGCCCGTGCTGCTAATAAAGATGGTTTTTTGTAACCAAGGGTGGTACACCTGCTGCTAACTATGTCATTGGTCTTTATAATACCCCTTGGACAGACAAAGCAGTAGCTCGCACTGCGGTACAATTTGAGCGGAAACTTGAATTGTCTGGTGAAGGTCACCGCTTCTACGATTTGGTTCGTTGGGGTACTGCCGGAACCGAAATCAACAACTATTTGACTTACGAAAGTGGTGCTGGACGCTTACCTGGCACATTGGGTGGAGCAGTCATCAAGCTAAACACGCTTTATTGCCAATTCCTCAAGCCCAAATTGACTTGGTAGGAACTGATATTTTTGAAGCAAAACCCTGGATACTAATTTACTTTAGCTTCCATTAAGTCCAACAAAGCGGCAGGTCGAAAGACTTGCCGCTTTTGTTTTAATCAATAGTGTTGTTAATAAACATTAAATCAAGCCGTACAATACTTATCTTGGCAACAATTTTACTATCTTCTGAGTGCTTGTGAGAGGGCGTCAACCTCACACTGTTATTAAAGACAAAGGTGGAAAAGTTGTTGATGATGAAACTGTCATAAAAACCATATAACCAAGCACGCCTGGTATATATTCTCAATCTTTCTAAAAAAATCTTATTTATCATGGAATTAGTAGATTAAATTTTGCACAAAAAAAAGAAAAAAATTTGGAATATCGTTACAACTAATAAGTTTGTATCAAAATGATGCATACAAGCCTGTATTGTAATCACAACTATCAAATGTACTTTTATTGTTTATAGAGTCCACATCCTTTTTAGTTTACTGCTTTTATTGCTGAAAAGAAAAGAAGCTCGTCCTTAATTTACACGGTGGTTAGCGAAATTATGATTCAAAAAGGCCCGATAAAAAGTTTTTGAGGCTCTTGCTTAGAAAGTCATTTATTTGACAATTAACCCCAAAACCCCTGTTTTCTGATAAAAACAATGAAATAGTAGTTTGGAATGGGTATAATTATCTATTGTTTTAACTACTAAAGTTTAGCTGATTGAAGCTCACTTATTAGTAAAATAGCTACATTCAGAACCCAGTACTTTTCCACACATCCGATAAAATATTTTTGCTTTTAGCCCACTAAAGCTGATAAGTGGAAAAGGTAAATAATACAAAAAATCACAAAGCATTTCAATTTGCCTAAGAGATTCATGTATTGTGAAACCAAAAGAAAGGAGGAAATTCTATGTACTTTTAATTTGCATTTTTTTAATTTTTTTTATTCATTTTTTAACCTATCAGTTTTTTACTTATGAAACCAAAGTTCTATTCTCTGCTGATGTGTGCAGTGGCTTGGATGTTTCTACTACTCCTCGCTCCTGACCCTGCACACGCCCAAGACCGCAAAGTGACGGGAAAAGTAGTAGCTGCCGATGGCCCCCTTCCGGGAGCTACTGTTTTGTTGAAAGGAAGTAACGTCGGTACTTCTGCCGACGGTGAAGGGATGTTTACAATTAACGTTAAAGGCGCAAACCCAGTATTGGTAATTTCGGCGATTGGTTACAAATCTCAGGAAATTACCGTCGGCAACCAAACGACTATTAACGTACAGTTGCAAGATGATGCCACAGCCCTAAGTGAAGTGGTTGTAACAGGTTATCAACAACTTCGTAAAAAAGACATCACAGGGGCTGTAACAGTTGTAAATGCTGAAGAACTTAAAATGGTTAAAAACACCTCATTTATTCAGAACTTAGCAGGTAGAGCGGCTGGTTTGAACATCTCCACATCTGGATCACCTGGTGATGCTACCAACGTGCGTATTCGTGGTATCAGTTCATTTACATCCAATGACCCTTTGTATGTGATTGACGGGGTCCCCGTGGTGGACAAGTACCAAAACACCATCAACCCTAACGACATTGAGTCAATTCAGGTATTGAAAGACGCTTCGGCGGCTTCTATCTATGGTTCTCGTGCCTCTAACGGTGTCATCGTTGTTACAACCAAGCAAGGTAAAGCGGGCAAACCACGTGTTTCTTACAACGGTTCGTTGGGCTTTGCCAATCCTGTAAAAGGTTATGACAAAATTCTTAACACTTCGTCTAATTATTATGCAGAGGCTTCAAGACTTAAATTTGCTGGTGCTGTTCCAGGTTGGTTTGCTCAATCGTCATTGCCAGAGTACGTGCATGATGCCAACACCATCTTCGGAAACGTAGGCCCTGGTACTTTTGACCCTATCAACAATATTGTTACCAAAACTAATCAAGTAGGTACCAACTGGTGGAAAGAAATTACAAGAACGGCCAAAATACACGACCATAGCTTGAACATTTCGGGTGGGTCTGAAGCTGCGACCTTCAACATCTCGGCTTCGTACCTGAACCAAGAAGGTATCATGAAATTGACGCAATTTAATCGTGGTACCATTCGTGCCAACTCAAGCTATAAAGTGAGCAAAAAATTGCGTATTGGCGAAAACATCATGTTTGCACACAACTGGGGTGTAGGTGTCAGTACAAGAGGGGGTAACAACAACGAATTTGGTGTGATTGGTGAGGTAATCAAATCTACACCCGTTGTGTCGGCACAAAACATCAATGGTGGCCCTGGTGGCCACGTAGCGGCTTTGACAGGTAACTTTACCAACCCTGATCAAGTGTTAAAAGACAACAGCAACAATAGCGATACTTACCGCAGGTTGTTGGGTAACATCTATGCTGAATATGACATCATAGATGGCTTGAAGTTCAGAACAAACTTTGGAGCTGATATGGGTAGCGGATGGAGACGTACATTTACTTATGAGCAGCCTTACCGTGCAGAAGGTCCCAAAACAGCGTCTGCACGTATCTTCAACGAATCGTGGAACAATAATACCACTTGGAATATTACCAACACCTTGCAGTACAACAAAAACTTTGGAAAACATACTGTAGCCGCCTTGGCAGGTCAAGAAGCTATCTCCAACAAATACAGAGATGTGTTTGGACAGTTGGCTGGCTACTTCACTACCGATGTTAACGCATGGTATTTGAACACTGCCCTTGGTGACCCCGCTTCTCGTGCGGTATCATCTTCTGGTAACCAGTCAAAATTGGCTTCTTACTTTGGAAAAATTGACTACGCGTTCGACGATAAATACTTGATTTCGGCAACAGTTCGCCGCGATGGTTCTTCAAGATTTACTACCGATAACCGTTATGGTGTCTTCCCTGCGGTTTCGTTGGGTTGGAGAATTTCGCAAGAGGCTTTTATGAAAGACATCGCTTGGTTGTCTGACTTGAAACTTCGTGCTTCGTATGGTGAGTTGGGTAACCAGCAAATCCGTAACTACAACTTCGCTGATATCTATGGTGGAGCTGTGGGTAATACCTTCTACGATATCAACGGTTCTAACAGCGGTGTTGCCACGGGTTATTCACTTCAATCTTTCGGAAACCCCGATACCAAATGGGAAACCTCTAAAAACAAAAATATTGGTTTCGATGCTTCGCTCTTAAATAACTCACTACAAATAGTATTAGACGTTTATTCAAGATCTACCGAAAACCTTTTGTTCAATCCACAATTGATGGGTGCTGCTGGTTTGGCTGCTGCACCATTCGTAAACGTAGGTTCTATGTTGAACACAGGTTGGGATTTGTCGGCTAACTACCGCAAAAACGTAAACAAAGACCTTAACTTCAATTTAGGCTTGACATTGAGCCACTACAAAAACGAAGTAAAGAAAGTTGCGGGTAATGCAGACTTCTTCTTTACAGATGGTACAGGTTTGAACAGCCGTATTCCTAATGCTGGTATTTCAGTTATTAGCAAAGTAGGTTATCCTATCTCGTCATTCAATGGCTACGTAGTAGAAGGTCTTATTAATACCGAGGCTGAGTTGAAAATGCACACAGGTACGGGTTCTGTAGCCCTTGGTGGTTTGAGATTCAAAGATGTAAACGGCGATGGTAAAATAGATGGTGGTGATGTTACTATCAATGGTAATCCTCACCCTAAATTGACAGGCGGTTTGAACATTGGCGTAAACTACAAGAACTTCGACCTGAACTCGTTCTGGTTTGGTTCTTATGGCAACGAAATTTTTACTGGTTACTGGATTCAGTCGTATTTCATGAACTTCAATGCCAACGTATTGAACAATATTTTGGAAAACCAAGGAAAAGTAGTAGATGGAAAAGCTTATCCTAAAATCAACCAAAACGACCGTTCTTCAGCTAATGCTTCTACGTTCTATATTCAAGATGGTTCTTATTTGAGAATGACCAACTTGCAGTTGGGTTATACTGTGCCTCAAAGCCTCGTTAGCAAATTAGGTTTATCAAAAGCCAGGGTATATTTGCAAGGCCAAAATCTATTGACTTTGACCAAGTACTTCGGTACGGACCCTGCTATCTCAAATGCTAACATTGGTGCTGGTGGAAACGTCAACGACGGCGCCATGGGGATAGACAACGGTAACTACCCAGCCAATAAAGTAATGAACATAGGCATAACTTTAGATTTCTAAAACTTAATTCTTGAATAAAAAAATCTTCAAATACTATGAAACGTTTTTTAAGAATAACGATGTTGGCTGTTCCACTAATGGGATTCGGCATCTATTCATGTACTGACTCTTTCTTGGACACACCTCCGCAAGCTGCGCTTTCGAACACACTATTGTCATCGAGCAAGGCAGGTGTCGATGCCACTTTGATAGCTGCATACAAGAGCGTAGGTGGCTGGACAGGTGCAGGCGGAAACGCCTGGGGTGCTGCTCCTTCTAACTGGGTGTATAACTTAGCTTCTGATGAATTTCACAAAGGTTCAGAGGCTGGAGACGGCGATGGTTGGTTAGCTGTTCAGTTGTTTCAGTGGAACCCTGCGGAAGGTTCTTTCAACGATAAATGGCGCTCTTGCTACGAGGGTATTAGCCGTGCCAACTCGGCTATTAACACTGCCAACGAGTTTGTAAAAGCCAATACCAGTGAAAAAGCATACGCAGATGCTGTTATTGGCGAAGCTACATTTTTGAGAGCTTGGGAACATTTCGAATTGTACAGAGTATTCAAAAATGCTCCCTATTTTACCGAAGCTGACAAAGACTTCAACAAGGCTAACACTACACCTATGTTGCCATTGATTAAGGCCGATTTGGAAAAAGCTATCTCGTTGTTGCCAGCTAATAAAACTTCGGTAGGTCGTGTTGACAAAACAATCGCAACGGCTTATCTTGGCAAAGTGAAATTGTACGAAAAAGACTATGCAGGTGCTTTGGCGGCTTTCAATACCGTAATTGCCAGCGGCAAATATAAATTGGCCGATTGTATCTACGACAACTTCAACATTGCAACTGAAAACAATAGCGAAAATATGTTCTCAGTTCAGTCGTCGGTAAACGATGGCGATGCAGGTGGTGCCAATGCCAACAACCACGAACGTTTGGGCTTGCCTCACGGTGATAGCTTTACAAGCTGCTGCGGATTTAAACAACCTTCTTATGACCTTGTAATGTCATATAAAGTTGATGATAAAGGCTTGCCCATGTCAACAAAAGGAGTAGCTTTGAAAAGAATAGTAGCAGGTGCCGCCGACGTGCTTGACCCACGTGTTGAATATACTGCTGGCCGCACAGGTGTGCCTTACTTAGACTGGGGTCCTCATAAAGATAGCTGGATTCGTGGCCAAGGTTACCAAGGTTGGTATTCGCCAAAAAGAACGGTACACTTAAAGTCTCAACCTACGCTTGCCGGTGGTTGGACAGGTACACAGCTTTCAGCTTTGAACTTCCCATTGATGCGTTATGCAGACGTGCTTTTGATGGCTGCTGAGTGCGAAGTAGAAGTGGGTAGCTTGGCCAAAGCACAAGAATATGTAAATGCGATTCGTAAACGCGCAGGCAACTGTACGCAGGGTGCAGGAACAAACTTGAAAGTAGCTATCAATGCTCCTGAAATTACTTGGGGTAAATATGCCGTAAGTCAATATACTGCTGCTTGGACAGACAAGGCTGTTGCTCGTGAAGCCGTAAGAACCGAAAGAAGGCTCGAATTGGCTTTGGAAGGACACCGTGTGTTCGACTTACAAAGATGGGGGGTTCTTGAAACCGTAATGGCCGAATATATCCCTCGTGAGTCTAAAATGGTGGCTATATATGCACAAGCAAAAGTACCAACTGCTACCAACTATGCGTTCCCAATTCCAAGTACCGAAATTGCCAAATCTAATGGTGTGCTTAAGCAAAACCCTGGCTATTAATTTCTAAGGAAAAATCTTATCCATTAGAAATATCGTTTTATAAAACAAAAAAGGGGGATTTTTTCCCCTTTTTTGTTTTAGCAGTAATTGACTCTATACCTATTCAGAAAACTTTCTTATACCTTTGAATTCCATTAAATATTGAGCAAAATGCTTAAAAGAACCCTAAAATATTGCATTGGCATTCTGTGTATTTTATCTCTTACTCAATGCAATAAATCATCAGACCATCAAGAAACTTCTACAAATGCAGCTTTCGATTTATTAGAATCGGAAGACACTGGTATTGGCTTCATCAATCAAGTGGAAGATAAAGAAGATTTTAATGTACTCACGTACCGCAATTATTACAACGGAGGCGGTGTAGCAATTGGCGACATTAACAACGATGGCTTGAAAGATATTTTTTTTACAGCAAATATGGACGATAATAAATTATATCTCAATAAAGGAAATTTAAAGTTTGAAGACATTACCGAAAAAGCAGGAATAAAAGGTAAAAATTCATGGACAACTGGCGTAACCTTCGCTGATGTAAACGCAGATGGATATTTAGATATATATGTTTGTTATTCGGGCGATGCGCAGAAAGAAAACAAAGAAAATGAGCTTTTTATCAATAATAAAAACAATACTTTCACCGAAAAAGCAGCTGAGTATGGGCTTAACGACGCAGGTTTATCTACCCACGCATTTTTGATTACAGTTTAGACGGCGATTTAGATTATTATATGATGAAGCAATAGCTACAAAGATCCCGAAAGAATATCACTCTACTTAAAACAAAGATTTGAATATGATGCCCTTGGAGGTGACAGACTGTATCGTAACGATAATGGTAAGTTTACTAATATCACAAAAGAGTCTGGCATTTTTTCAAGTAATATCGGTTTTGGCTTAGGAATTTCGGTAGGTGATATCAACCATGATTTATATCCAGATATTTATATTTCTAATGATTTTTGGGAAAGAGATTATCTTTATATCAATCAGAAAAATGGGACTTTTAAAGAAACCCTTATTGACAATATAAGCTACACGTCAATGTCAAGTATGGGGTCTGATATGGCAGACATCAACAATGACGGGAATTTAGATATTTTCAGCACAGATATGCTTCCACCAAGCAATCATCGTCTAAAAGCAGCTACCAAATTTGACGATTTTTATTTACATGACCTCAAGTTAAAAAATAGTTATTACTATCAGTTTGTTCAAAATTGCCTGCATATTAATAAGGGTGATGGGAGTTTTCAGGAAACCGCTTTTTTCTCGGGAGTGGCAGCCACAGACTGGAGTTGGGGTGCTTTGATTTTTGATATAAACTTAGATGGGCAGAAAGATATTTTTGTAAGCAACGGCCTTTATCATGATATTACTGACTCGGATTTTGTAGATTTTATTAGTGATAAATCAGAAGTTGAAAAAGTTGTTAAAGCCACTGGAAAATACAGTTTCAAGGATTTTGTAAAATTTTTACCACCTAACAAACGAAAAAACTACGCCTTTATCAATAATGGCGGTCTTAGGTTTGAAAACCTTGCCCATGACCTAAATCTCGACCAAGAAAGTTTCAGCAATGGTTCTGCCTATGGCGACTTAGACAATGATGGGGATTTTGACTTAGTGGTCAATAATGTAAATATGCCTGCTTTTGTATATAAAAATAATGCGGTTGAAAAGCAATCAAAATATATTAAGTTTAAACTAAAAGGGAGCAAACAGAATCCTTTTGGTATAGGGAGTACTGTTCAACTATATAGCAAGGGAGAATTACAGACAGCCCATAGTATGTCGTCAAGAGGATTCCAAAGTTCGTCAGATACTGACATTACTTTCGGAATAGGAAACTGGCCATCAGTTGACTCTGTCCGTATTTTATGGCCTGATTTTAAAACACAAACCATCAAAAGCCCTCCAATCAATAAAACTCACAGCTTGGATTATGTAAATGCCACTGGTACGTATTCTCCTACAAAATCCATCACCAATCCTATCGTCGAAAATATTACATCAAGTACCATACAAAATGCCATTCATCAAGAAAATCTTTACATTGACTATGATTCCGACCGACTGATGCCGCATGTGCTTTCGACAGAAACGCCAAAGTTGGTAAAAGGAGATGTCAACAATGATGGAAAAGAAGATTTTATCTTACAAGGGGCAAAAGGTTCAGCCGATAAATTATTCCTGAATCAAGGCAATACCTTCAAAGAAAGCCCTCAAAAAGCGTTTGCAGAAAGTCTGAACTTTGAAAAAACTGCAGGGGCATTATTTGATGCGGATGGCGACAAAGACCTCGATTATTTGGCTGGGGTTGGAGGCAATGAGTATCGAGATGGCTATAATGCCTTCGTGTCTTTGTATTTTGAAAATGATGGAAAAGGGAATTTTACAAAGAAAACATCAAATTGCCCTCAATTTAACGGACAAATTGGCTGTATTAAACCTTTTGATTTCGACCAAGACAATGATATAGACTTATTCATCGGAGGAAGGTCAGTACCAGGCAATTATGGGCTTACTCCACGTAGTTATTTGCTTAAAAATGAAGGAAATGGTCAATGGAGCGATATAACCAATAATAATACTGGCCCTATCGGTATGGTCACCGACGCTGTTTGGTCTGATGTAAATGCCGATAATTGGGTAGATTTAATTGTGGTTGGCGAATGGATGCCGATTACTGTTTTTGTAAACAATGGTGGTGTATTAAACTCCCCACTCCCAATTCCGAACAGCAGTGGTTGGTGGAATACGATTGAAGTAGTGGATATTGACCAAGATGGCGACAAAGACTATCTCATTGGAAATTGGGGGCTAAATATGAAACTAAATGCTTCTATCGAGAAGCCACTAAATCTTTATGTAAATGATTTTGATGATAATAAAC
>JBGAUP010000465.1:0-2575 GCA_044228585.1 Runella sp.
CCTGCTTCTACCAATCGCTTGGCTTCCTGAAAGGCTGCCCCACTAATACGCTGACTTCCTACCTGCATCACCTTCCCCGAGGCTTTGGCAGCGGCAATAACGGCTGCCCCTTCTTCGATGTTTTGTACCATTGGTTTTTCGCAGTACACGTGTTTGCCTTTTTTGAGGGCAGCAATCGAAATGCGGTCGTGCCAATGGTCGGGCGTGACGATGAGTACGGCGTCAACGTCTTTGCGCTCCAATATTTCGCGGTAATCTCGGGTAGTAACAATCTGATTGCCAAACACTTCTTTGGCGTGCGCCAGCCGCCCGTCGTAAAGGTCAGCTACGGCTACTAACTCACACATTTCGGTTCTGAGGGCTGCTCGTGTATCCGAAAAACCTTGAATCCCCATGCCAATGGTGGCGATGCGGATTTTATTGTCGTTAAGACTTTTAATGATGTTGAAGTGGGGTACAGCGGCGGTAGCAGAGACAGCCCCAAGCTGTTTGACAAAGGTTCGGCGGTCGGTTTTCATCTTTATTTTGTCGAATTAGTATGAATAGTGAGGGTGGATTATCTGTATTTCCTGAGATTTGAGGACGAGTCAGACCATAGGTCAGACCTGTTTTACAAATCAAGTTTGATACCGTATTGTTGTATGCCAACTGGACGGGTCAGACCATAGGTCAGATCTGGTTTTCAATTCGATTGTTCTCGTTTAATAAATCGCCAAATGTATTTTTGATGTACGAAATAAAAAGCCCGAAGCTACGTAATCTTACTTTTTCGATTCAATAACTTTTGAATCAGCCACATAACGAACAAAACCACGAAGACAAAAGCAACTACGGGTAGCCAAAAAGTAAAGAGCGAAAAGCCCACCGAAGCCACATTCTCTACCGTTGCCACTACGGAATTGGCTATGCCTCCGCTCATTTTGGTAGAAGCGAGCCGCACCATTGTTGTCCCTGCTTGGATAAACCCTGCCGTGCCTCCTCCCATGATAATTCCCAATCCCCACTGCAACAGTGGGTTGTCTATCTCTATAAAAGAAGTGGTTAGTAGCGTTCCCGCGGCTACGGCTGCAGGTGTGGCAATGGCATCGAGGAGATTGTCCACCCACGGTATATAATAACCACCGATTTCGAGAACGGTAGCCGTGGCGAGTACAGCCATGGCAGTCCAAGTACCCATCCATTCAAAACCTGTCGAGACATTGACCAAACCCAAATGAACGGCAATGCTGCTCAGTAACAATGGCACAAACACCCGAAAGCCCGAGCAAGCGGCTAAACCAACGCCTAAACAGAGGCTTAGAAAGATTTCCATAGGAGAGAATAACTGTCTTTTATTTATCTTTGATTTTTCTAATAATCTTCTGAAAGATGCGCATTACGAATCTAAAAATAGAAAACTTTAAGCGTTTTACTGATTTATCTATCAAGCAAATTCCCGAATCGGCTAAATTGGTACTTTTAATTGGCTCAAACGGCTCTGGAAAATCTTCGATTTTTGATGCGTTTGATTGGTTGCAAAAAAGTAAAAATTTTATTGAAGGATATTTTGGTAGTGAGGAGAAAAGAAAAGAATATTATTTGAAAGATAGCACTTTACGCCCTGCTGTTAGTATTGAATTGTCAGACGGGGAGACTTGGAAAAAAAATGATTTTTATAGCGATTCTCCAAAAGAATACAAATTTATTGGTAGAAGCAGTATTAGGATTGTACCTTATCTTAACAATCAGTTCAATACTAATGAAATTATGGTTGATGAGGATTCCCCATTAAGTTACATTGAGAATGACACAAGGTTTCTTAATGATGTCTACTCCTATATCCAACAAATCAATAATGCCCTAAGAGAACCCATTTTTAGCGGACGTTCTGCTGATACGTATCAAATATTTCAAGATTTTATCGCGCCACTCAACGACTCTCTCCTCAATATTTTGGGAGAAGAAGGGCGTACTACGATACAAATTGCAGAATTTGAAGATGGTGGCCCCCAGAAAAATGCCAAACTGATTTTCAAAAAAGGCACTTCAAAAATCAACTATGACTTGTTGAGTCATGGTGAAAAACAGATTGTTATTTTACTGCTCAATTTTATTGTTCGACGTAAATACTACGAAGATGCAATTATCTTCATTGACGAAATGGATTGCCATCTTAATACGGCTATTCAATATCGTTTATTAGAGGAAATAGTAACGAAATGGATTCCTGACAGTGCGCAATTGTGGACGGCTTCTCATGCACTTGGATTCATTGATTATGCCCGTAAATCTGACCAAGCCGCTATTATTGACTTTGATTTATTGGATTTCGATTTGCCGCAAACGCTTTTTCCGCAACCCAAGAGTAGCTTAGAGGTTTATGAAATAGCCGTTCCTAAAACTGTTTTGTTTGAACTGATGAAGGATAGGCAACTGATTGTATGCGAGAATCAAAACGACGAATATTACAATTTGCTGTTACTTTCGGGTACCATTTTTGTGGGGGTGAAGGATGCACGGGACGTATTTTTGCACATTAAAAGAGATTCTCGCTACCATTCTTTGAGAGACCGGGATTTTTTGAGTGATACCGAAA
>JBGAUP010000073.1:0-23171 GCA_044228585.1 Runella sp.
GCTTTTGGGCAAGTTGGTGCTCTCCTTGTATTGAAGGAATAAAAAAAATGAATGAAATAAAAAAAAAGCATCCCTATTTGAATAGGGTTAAATTTTTGTACATATCTGTTGAGAAAGATGTTGAATTATGGTTGAAACTTGTAGAATCCTTAGAAATAAAAGGGATTAATTTGATAGATATTTATCCTGATAGAGTAGCTGTAAAAAAACTTCAAATTCCTTATTTACCTTATTATTTCATAGTAGATGAGAATGGGTATTTTGCTGAGATAAACCCACCAAGACCTATAGTGAATAATGGAGATGATTTAGTTGGTATTCTACAAAAAATACTTACTAAATAAATCCATGATGTATTTTTAGAGACTTAGAAAAACTTTTTCAAAAAGAGGTAACTATCTGATTATCAATGATTTGAAAAAATAAAACCGTTTTGTTAACCACTTAGTAATCAATAAATTATGATTTTAGATTTGACTTTTCCTAAGTCTTTAGCGTATTTATAGTAATAATTTTTGTATGCTTTCCTTTACCCTATACCGCTAATACGATGCGATGGATTGCGGTCTTACGTGCTTGCGTCTGGTAACCAAATTATAAAAGGCTTATGAAATCCTTTCCCTTTTATAAGCAACACGATGCCATGGCCGATACGTCGGACTGGAACGCCTGTCCGGTGCAGCCCCACTTGCTTACGTATGGTGGCTAAGTATCACGGGCAGAGCTACTCGGCGCAGGAGTTGCGGGAACGTACCCAAATCGGCAAAGAGGGGATTATTGTTTTTTTGCTTTCACTCGTTGGTATGCTTCGGCCAATTTGTCGTGCATAGCTTGGTGTTCGGGAGTAAGTTCAATTCGATTGATTTTTCCATTTAATGAAGAATCAGTAATGATGACAGCAGACTGGTATAGGGATTTAAGATTCTTTTTCATGTTTTTTGGAAATTTGAAATGAATAATAATTTTTATTCGGCACAAACCTTTCAAGTTCATTTTCAAAAGTTAACCCATATATTTCAAAATCGCTATCTGTTTCATCATAAAGTTTAGCGATGATAGCACGATATATTCGGGTTTTGGTGTTAGTACTTCCCATAAAGAAAATACTTTTTTCGGGATAAAGCTCCAGAAAACGATAAACTGTAACAATAACCGTGTTGATAATGATATGAAAATCTTTATTATCGCTTACCACTACTACGTCTAACTTGCCTTCTATCAAATCGCCGAATACTAACTCAACAGCATTTGAGTCGTATATTGACTCGTAGAATCCAATTGCTTTGCGAATGACTTTATTGTTATTGATACTATCAAATTCGTACCAATACCCATCAGAAGACTCTGTTAATTGGTAGATGGGTTTGTTCATTTGGCAAAAATAACCTTTTATCAAAAATGCTCAAAAAGTTCTCGCTCTACCGCCAACACGATGCCATGGATTGCGGCCCCACCTGCCTGCGCATGGTAGCCAAGTACTACGGGCGGAGATATTCGGCGCAGGAGCTACGGGAACGTACCCAAATAGGCAAAGATGGGGTCAATCTACTCGGTATTGCGGAGGCAGCGGAGAGCATTGGTTTTCGTGCTATCGCGGTTAAAGTACCGTTAGATAAACTCCTCCTGGAAGCCCCTTTTCCGTGCATTGTACACTGGTCTCAGAATCATTTTGTGGTAATAACCCCACCCAACCCTCCCCTGTTGGGAGGGCTTTTTTCTGCCCTTTCCCTCAGAGGGCCGGATCGCCGCGCGGAAAGGGGTAGGGGGATAGGGGTCGCTGACCCTGCCCGTGGCTTCATCACCTACACCCGTGAGGAGTTTGAAAAATACTGGGCTACCACCATTGTCAATGGCCAAAAGATGGGCGTGGCGTTGTTGCTCAGCCCCCTTGCCCCCAATGGGGGAATGGAATACAGTGAGGATAAAGGGGAAAAAAAATCCCCCATTGGGGGTAAGGGGGCTGGCTATCTTTATCAAAATCGTCGTTTAATCGTTCAGTTGGCGGTTGGTTTATTGGTGGCGAGTTTGTTACAGCTTATTTTTCCTTTTCTCACGCAGTCGGTGGTGGATGTGGGCGTACAAACGCGCAGTCCTTCCTTTATTTTATTGGTCTTATTGGCACAGTTGGCCTTGACCGTCGGGCGTACCTCGGTAGAGTTTATTCGTTCGTGGCTGTTGATGCACCTCAGTACGCGGCTTAACTTATCGTTGTTGTCCGATTTCTTAATCAAACTTACCCGCTTGCCGTTATCTTTTTTTGATACCAAGCAGTTTGGCGACATTATGCAAAGGATTGGCGACCATCACCGCATAGAGCAGTTTCTTACGGGACAAACCCTCAATACCCTCTTTTCGCTGTTTAATTTGGTGGTTTTTGGGTCGGTATTGGCGTTTTATAACCTTACCATTTTTGGGGTTTTGATACTATCGGCGGTGTTATATGCGGGTTGGGTGATGCTGTTTTTGAAGTTTCGTCGAAAATTAGATTATCAGCGTTTTGGGGTAGCCGCTCAAAGCAACAGTACTTTGGTACAACTCATTCAGGGAATGCACGAAATCCGCTTGGCGGGTGCGGAAACCCCTATGCGTTGGCAGTGGGAACAGTTACAAACGCAGTCATTCAAGCTCGGCATGAAAGGTTTGGCGGTGTCGCAGTGGCAACAGGCGGGCGCATTGCTTATCAACGAAGGCAAAAGCATTTTTATCACGTTTTTGTCGGCACAAGCAGTTATTAACGGACAACTTACCTTGGGTGGGATGTTGGCGGTGCAGTATATCATCGGTCAAGTGAATGCTCCGCTTCAACAACTCATTGGATTGATTCAGTCAGGCCAAGATGCCAAAATCAGCTTGGAGCGATTGAACGAAATATATGAGTTGGAAAATGAAGAGTCAGGACAGGGATTAACCGAACTTCCCCAATCCCAAACGCTTTCTTTCCGTAACCTATCTTTTACCTACCGAGGGGCAGGGAATGAACCCGTACTGCGCGACATCAACCTGACTATTCCTGAAGGGAAAACCACCGCCATTGTAGGCATGAGCGGCAGTGGCAAAACGACCTTGCTGAAATTATTGCTTCGATTTTATAACCCCACTAAGGGACAAATCCGAGTGGGAGAGGTGGGATTAAACAACATCAGCCACAAGCACTGGCGCAAACAATGCGGCGTAGTGATGCAGGACGGATTTATCTTTTCGGACACTATCGCCCGTAATATTGCCGTGGGAGTAGAGGTTATTGACCGTCAAAAACTCTTTTATGCCGCACAGGTAGCCAATATTTTGGAATTTATCGAATCGTTGCCGTTGGGGTTTCATACCCAAATTGGGGCCGAAGGAACGGGCGTGAGCCAAGGACAAAAACAACGGTTGCTCATTGCCCGAGCCGTTTACAAAGACCCCCAATACATTTTTTTTGATGAGGCCACGAATGCCTTGGATGCTCACAACGAAGCTGTGATTGTAGAAAACCTGAAAGAGTTTTTCAAAAACAGGACAGTCATTGTGGTAGCACACCGACTGAGCACGGTCAAAAATGCCGACCAAATTGTAGTACTGGACAAGGGCGTCATTACTGAAATAGGAACACATGCCGAATTGACATCGCAGCAAGGTGATTATTATCAGTTGGTAAAAAATCAGTTGGAGTTGTGAGGCTCTAAACCGTGCGGGCAACCTCGTCCCGCATTAGACTTAAATTTAACCACAATGAGCTTAAATAATAACCAAATAAGTACTCCTCCATTGGGACGGTACGCCGCGCGGGCAGGGGGGCTGGAGGTGGCTTTTGAGGAATTGCGCAATGAGGAGTTGCAAGAAATATTGAGTCATAAACCTCCTTGGGCGTTGCGTTGGGGAAATACCCTTTTTCTGATTATTTTGTTGGGAATGATGGCGTTAGCTTGGGTTATCAAATACCCCGAAATTGTAACCGTTCCCTTTCGTCTCACCTCTGACGATGCCCCCAAGCCTGTTGTGGCTAAAACCAACGGACGTCTGATAAAATTAGCGGTAAAAGAAAACCAAACAGTACAGCAGGGGCAAATTTTGGCCTATCTGGAAAGTACGGCTGCGCATCAAGAGATTTTAAGGCTTGAAAAGGCATTGGAAAAACTAACGGAATGGGTGGAAAAAGGTCGTTTTGAGGCGATTTCATCTTTCAAACCGGGCGACTTTCAAAAGTTGGGGGAGTTGCAATCGGACTATCAAACTTTTATACAGCAGTTTACCGAAACAACTACCCTGTTTGCCAATGGTTATTTAGGCAAAAAGAAAAATTTCTTGAACGATGAATTGACCGATTTAAAACAAAACCACCAACAGTTGTTAGAGCAACTCGAAATTCAAAAAAGAGAGTTTAAACTGGTAGAAAAAGAGTTTGAAATGCACCAAAAACTATTCCAAGAAAGACTCATTGCGGCAGTAGAACTGAATAGAGAAGAGAGAAATTACCTAAACAAACAACTGCCACTGAAGCAGTTGGAAATGAGTATCACCCACAATACCACCTCTCAAATACAAAAACAAAAAGAGTTGGCTGAGATGGATAAACAAGCCAATGACCAAAAAGTAAAGTTTACGCAAGCCCTCAGTACTTTGAGAGCAGCGATAGAGACTTGGAAAACTCGATTTTTGCTTATTTCACCTAAAGATGGGCAAGTGTTTTTTGCTTCGCTTTGGCAGGAAGACCAAACTATCAAAAACGACGAAATCTTGTTTTATATTGGTACATCACAGCATGGCTTTTTTGGAGAGGCTCGTATTCCGCAAATCAATGCGGGGAAGGTAAAAATAGGACAACGGGTGTTAGTGAAATTCCAAAGTTACCCCTTTGAACAGTTCGGAATCGTATCAGGAAAACTGCAAAGCATTGCGGCTGTCCCTGCTGCGGATAGCACTTTTCGAGCCGTTGTTGATTTACCCCACGGGCTTCAAACGTCTTCTCATAAAACATTGCCCTTCAAAAATGGCCTCAATGCCTCCGCCGAAATTGTCACCGAAGAGATAAGCATAGCCGAACGGATGTTTTTTGAGGTGAGAAGGCTGCTAAAATAAACACAGAAGCATGTTTTTTTAAGGGTTATTTTATTAAAAATCCTGGTAAGACTGTAAAAGAAGTTCGGCTAAGTTTGTCCATTGATGGAACACCTACCTTTTTATTGAAAGGCGAAAGTTGCCCGAATGAACTCAAGCTCTACTTTACTACAGATTTGGCCGAATCAACATAAATCATTTTTAAAACTAAAAAAATACAGAAATGAAAAAGATTTTGATGAATTTTTCGGAGAATGTTCTGTCTCGTAGCCAAATGAAAGCTGTGAGAGGAGGTTATGAAGAGGAGGGAGGGGCTTGTCCAGGCACCTATTATACCACTTTGCAAAAATGTGATACCAGATGTTTGTGTTCACCAACAGCACCTAATAGTACCTAACACGTTTGTGGTTAACTTTCATCTTTTCAGAGCTAAAGTCAATTCGACTTTAGCTCTGAAATTTAACCTGTCAACTATAGATCAAATGATTAAGTTTTTAAAAATAAACTCACTTGTTTGGATTTGTTTTCTGTTTCTTGATCCTGTATTTTCTCAAAATGTGGTTATTTCAGGTGAAATAAAAAATCCTATAGACTCCTCGGTATCTTTTATATTGTTAAGAAATGGACTTGTGGGAGAACGTGAATTAATAGATATCCACCTTGATAATTCCAATAAATTTACCTTAAAATTGATGTTGGATGATTTAGCTTATATCCATTTTCTGCACGGGAATACTTCCGAGGTTGTATTTCGTAATTGGATAGTGGAAGCAAAGGATAGTGTCACTCTATTTTTTGATGCCAAAAATTTCCGTGAGACCCTTTTCTTTAAAGGAGCTAATGCCATGAAGTACAATTACTATGCAGAAGATGCAAGAAAATGGGAGTCGTGGACGGGGGAGTATATGAAGAGATTGAATCAACCTATTGAAGACCTATATCGCTTTATTGATTCTGTTGAGGTTGGTAAACTAAAATTATTGCAATCCTATTCAGAGCATCTTAGTCCTTTATTCTTTAAGGTTAGGTATGCAGATATAAAAGGAGATGTTAATGACTATCGGTTTTTACCGCTTATGCCTGAAAATAAGGGAACTTATACGCTATGGACGTTACCAAGTGAACTTAAAACATTTCTACATACAATGCCTGTCCAAAATGATACAACAGCCAAATCTCTTTTTTTTGTTGCCTATTTGGACGCACTAACTACCTTTCTTTATAAAGATTTAAAAACCATATTTGGTATTAATACTTACTCTAATTTGATGGATTTTCAGCGTAGTTTTTATAGTCCTAAAGTAGCTGAAAATCAATTTGCTTACCAAATTTTTGATAAATTTCGTACTGAAGGAGTCAATGAAAATAATAAAAAATTATATGATGAGTATGTGAAAGATTACCCTAATAGCCCATATATCCCTTTTTTAAATGGGAGACAAATAAAGTCCACAAACGTTAGCCGTGGACAGAAAGCGTTTGATATTGGTAATGAAACGGCTTTCAAAATTGAGAATTATCGCGGAAAAGTAATTGTACTTGATTTTTGGGCAAGTTGGTGCAAACCTTGTATTAGTGACGCAAAGTTTATCAGAAAAATCAAAGAAGAGTTAAAAAACGAAAATGTAGTTTTTTTAAGTATTTCTCTTGATGAGAAAGAGGCGGATTGGAAAAAAGCGATTGAAAAATGGCAAATAGTAGGGATTCATAAACGATTGAAAGATGGTTTTAAAGACCCTGTTTCAAAAGCCTATGGAATTATGGGCGTGCCAAGTTATTTTATTATTGATGCTCGTGGAAATTTTGCTGACGTAAACCCTCCACGACCCAGCTATAATGAGGGAGCAACATTGCTGAACGCGATAAAGGCAGTTATAAAAAATTAGATAATAGTTATCAAACAATAAAAACAGAGAGAATCGGCTATCTTCTGTGACAGATAGGAATCTCATGGTTTTCTAAACCCAACAGCGATAGGAGTTGTTAGAAGTATCAACGATTTGGTTTGTTTCAAACGTATATTTTTTATGTTTGCCAACTATATTCTTTTCAAATGCACCAATCTATTTCTAAAACCCCTTCTCAACTACCCGAAGACCGTTTCTGGATAGATGTAACTGTAATAGCACTTGCCGACGGTGCGGGAGGAATGGGTGTTTATGCAGGGGAATGGGCATCTTATTTATGCAAATATCTTCCTTCTGAACCTTGGGCTGATTTTAGTGCATTTGAAGAATGGTTAGATAACATCTGGGAGCAGTTTTTTGACCCATATCAAGCTCAAAGCCAAAACACCAATTGGGCGGCCAAATTTATTGAAGAGGGTTCCGCTTCGACCTTGATTGCCGTTTGGCCGCAGTACTATAAGGCGGCGGTTTATGGCGACAGTGTACTTTTTACCTATGACGCAACC
The DNA here is from genome assembly GCA_044228585.1 of Runella sp. Lineage (GTDB taxonomy): Bacteria > Bacteroidota > Bacteroidia > Cytophagales > Spirosomataceae > Runella. The sequence goes on from JBGAUP010000073.1 coordinate 7,451, forward strand.
CAGGGTACACTTTCGGCTTCTCTTTCCAGCCCACTCGAATTTAATGAATCTCCCTATTTGATTAATTGGCGTGAGCCTGTTCTTGAAGTTGGGTTTCGGTTGATTGATTTGCCTAAACAGACCGAAATTTGGCTTGCTTCTGATACCCTTGCACAGTATTTGTGGGGAACATTCTTGAAGTTGTCATCTAATTCTGACGACCAACGACAATTTAGAGAAATTTGCAAATTGCCTTCCCGTTTGGGCGGCTTGTGGGAAAACATAGCACGTCTGCCTTTACAATCTTTCGAAAAGGATGTGGTTCAACCTTTAAAATCAGCCTTGGCCTCAGAAAATGGTTTTCGGGAATATGTCGAAAAACAACAGTCACAAAAAGTGTTGGGGATTGATGACATGACATTGATTATCCATTCGTTAGCATGAATATACAGGTACTTTTTAGTAACATACGTCCCAAATTAATACAACATTTATTGTTGGCTACCGATGAAATTCGCGCCGCTATCGCGTGGTTTACGGATCAAACTATCGCGGAAGTGCTTATGGAAGCCGCCCAAAAAGGGGTAAAGGTTTCGTTGATAGTAGAAAACGACGAGATTAACCATCAATCACGGATTGATTATCAAACCTTACAGCAGGGCGGCATCCAAATCATTTGGGCTGATGTAGTGACAGGGGGCAAAATGCACCATAAATTTTGTGTAATTGACCGAAAAAAGGTTTTGTGGGGTTCATACAACTGGACTTATGGTGGTGCCATCTATAACAAAGAAAACCTGTCAATTGTGGAAGATGACCCCAATTTAGCCCAACTTTTTTTGGAGGAATTTAGTCAACTTTTAAATGAATTTAGCCCTAAAATAACCGCAACTCCACAGCAAGAGCTGATGAATAAGGAGCATAATTGGCGGTTAGCTATCCAACTTTTAGAAGCCGAAATAGGGTATTTACAACAACAAAAATCTGATTACGAAACCATTATTGAACGTTACTATTATCAATTAAAGTCAACTCTCGGAGATTTGTTGCTTCGGCATCTTTCGCTCAAAACCGAATGGGCAAGGCGCGAGGCTGAGTTGACCGCTAAAAATCAAGATAAACAACGATATGAAGGCTATCGAGCTGAATATGAGTGCGTGAATACTCAACTTTCACAGGCCGAAGAAGTAGTTGAAGTGGATGAATATACTGAGAAGATGCTCAAAAAAATGTACCGTGAGGCGATTATATTGGGACACCCTGACAAGTTTATGCAAGACCCAGCCAAGCAACAAAAAGCTCAAGCGATAGCCACTGAATTAATCGCTGCTTATCAGCGTCGCGATTTGAATAAAGTGACCGAAATTTGGCAACTGCTGAAAGAGGGTACTGCTTTTGGTATTGATTGGAGTGAATCTAAGAATGAAGATGATTGGCAGAAAATCTATACTCGACTGCTCCTCCGACGTGATGATTTGTTACGCGAAATCGCGTTGCTTGGAGCGGATGAGATTATGGTAGTGTACCGACAAATAGGTAATTTTGAAAAACACTTTTCCGACTTGCGCATTCGATTGGAACAAGACATTAAAAACTTAGAAAAGCAACTCAAAGTAAGCAACACGATTCATGTCGAATCTTATCAAATCCCAACTTTTACCGCTGAACGAACGGCCATACAACATCTTTTGCAAACCGCAATGAGCCAAACTGTACCTAAGTCAAAGCCTATACTGCCTACATTACGCGCAAAACGCCTTCGGCTATGTTGTTTTTGATTGACCAATCGGGGTCCATGGATGCCGAAATCGTCTTTCAGGGACAAACCACCACCAAAGCCCAAGCCGTGGCGTTGACGCTCAATACATTATTGGACGAAATCCTCAATCGCTGTAATCCGCGAAGGTGAACTGCGCGAATACTTCCAAATCGGTATCATTGGCTACGGAAACCAAGACGACGACGCCTATTCCGCTTGGGAAGGAGCTTTGGAAGGCAAGGCATTTGTGGGTATGGCTCAGCTTTCAGACCATTATTTGAGCATGACCCAAATCACGGTAGAGCAAACCATTCGTGGACGAATGATTATGAGTCAAAAACCAGTACGTGAATGGATAACGCCTCAGTCGGGTGGACTTACGCCCATGAAAGCGGCCTTGGAATTGGCCGCAGATTGGATTGAACAGTGGATTGTTGCGTTGGAAGACAAAGATTGTTATCCACCTATCGTTATCAATATCACCGATGGTGAGGCAACCGACGGTGACGATACCGAACTCTTGCAAGCGGCTCGCCGTATCAAAACCCTGCATACTGCCGACGGAAACGTGTTGTTGTTCAACGTTCACCTCTCCAATACCGAACATACCCCCGTACTTTTCCCTCAGAATCCCGACGACTTGCCCGAGGATAATTACGCACAATTGCTCTATCGAATGTCGAGCGAAATGCCTGCAATATACAACACCGATATAGCCCGCCTCACCCAAAAAGACCTCCGCGGAGCCTATACGGGTATGGCATTCAACGCCAATATCAATGCGTTGGTGTATTTTCTCCAAATCGGAACCACAACCTCCATGGGACGAACCAAGTAAGGATACAAAAAAGTAAACCTATGGTTGAAAAAACGCAGGTGTGATTTTACGAAGATGTAGGAAAGTGTCTTGTAGATGGTCAAAATCGCCGTCCGTAGTAACGAGTTCGAGATTGAGAAGGGAGGCCGTAGCTGCAATCCAGAGGTCATTTTTGCCCATATTTCGTGGGGTGCGAAAAGGGTAATGTGCATAGTCAGGATGATTGCGCTGACTGTAAGCATCTATGCCAACATAAGAAGGCAACAGAATGTCGCTTACTTCAATTACCCGAACAAGATGTAAGAAGGTTTCTAAACGTCCTAACTTGACCTCATTCCAACCTTTTCGGTAGGCAATAGATTGAATTTCGGCTACATTTACGAAGGAAATATAAATCAATTGGTCGGCAGGATTGAGTTTTTTTAGAAGCTCCAACCCCCCTTCTTTACGAGTTACCTGAAGAATAATATTGGTATCAAAAAGCAAATTCATTACTTTGAAAGCATTTTGAGGGCTTGTTCGATTTCCTCGTTCGATAGCCCCTCTCCCTTGATGCCGTAGAGCTTCTTGGGGTCGTAGCCAGTCTGTTTACCAAATGCAGTAGTACCTCCTGCCGCAATAATCTCTTCGGCAGTGTAGGTTTTGGGAAGTTTGAGAAAATAAGGTTTGGTGATTGTTTTTGTTTTCATTGGTAATGCTGTTTATACTTAAAAAAGCAATATAGGTTTTTGGGTCAAAGCCTGTGATGCGAAGATACAAAACCGAAACGATTTTACAAAAATGCCGTACCCTACCATTGGCGAATACAAAGATGCCATCCGATTGGCCGAACATAGTTTTGGAAACCTCACCCACCTGCGCCCCGAGTACGACGCTACGGGCGACCTGCATTTTAGCTCGGGCAACTTTGCCGTGGTGTTTAAGATGCGCGATACCCGCACCAATCGCCCCGTGGCTGTGAAGTGTTTTGTGCGCGAACAGCCCCTCCGCCGCCAACGCTACGCGCAGATAAGCGCGTGTTTGGATACCCTGCCTTATAGTCCCTACCTACTGCGCTATACCTACCACCCCGCTGAGATTTGGGTAGAGACCGCCCTGAGCAAACAGCGCGAGTTTGAGGTAGTGACACTCGATTGGATAGAAGGCCAAACCCTCTCCAACTACCTCCACAGCCGCTGCGACGCGGGCGATACTGCCGCCCTGCAAATGGTAGCCGAAGCGTTTGACCGTTTGGCTACGTGGCTCTTGGAACAGCCCTTTGCCCACGGCGACCTCAAACCCGACAATATCATCGTAATGCACCCTGGCGAGTTGGTATTGGTGGACTATGACGGCATGTTTACGCCCGATATGGCAGGACAAGAAGCCACCGAATTGGGTAGCCCTGCGTTTAGACATCCGCACCGTAGCCTCCGCGATTTTGGTAAGTACATAGACCACGTACCTATTTTGGTACTCTCGCTGAGTTTGCACGTATTGGCCGAACACCCTGATTGGTTAGCAACCTATTACCAAGGAGATAACCTCCTCTTAGGAATCAATGACCTTGTAGATACCAATAGCGATATTTTTCATCGTATCCGTTGTGAATGTGAGGCGTGGACGACCCAAAATCGCCTGTTAGGGTTGCTAAATGCCGTTCAGATTCCTATCGAAATAAATATTCCTGTACTACTTATTTACGACCCGTGCCTGATTACAACGGTCCCAAACTCATTCCCTATGTGTTTTTTTTTGCAGACGGAAGTCGCAAGTGGGGATATTGTGACAGAAATAAAAGAGTACTGATTGATTTTCAGTATAGTTGGGCAGGTCGTTTTAGTGATGGACTGGCTTGGGTAAGACGAAAGGAAGGATACAGCTGCATAGATGAAATGGGAAGAGAGGTTATCTCCACTTTTTATGATGAGGTCTATAGTTTTAAAGAAGGGTTGGCGCAAGTGAGCAAAGATGGAAAAGAAGGTTTGATTAATAAAATAGGGAATAAAGTTATTCCTTGCGTTTATAATTTTATACTAGATTTCAGTGAAGGGTTGGCACAAGTGAGAAAAGACAGAAAATACGGTTTTATTGATAATTTAGGCAACGAAGTCATTCCTTGCATTTATAGTCATGCACGAGATTTCAGTGAAGGGTTGGCACGTGTGGCCAACGAAGACAGATGGGATTTTATTGATAAATTAGGAAACGAAGTTATTCCTTGCGTTTATGATTTTGTAGGAGATTTCAGTGAAGGGCTGGCAGGTGTGAAAAAGGACGGAAAAGAAGGTTTTATTGATAAATTAGGAAACGAAGTCATTCCTTGCATTTATGATAATGCACGATATTTCAGCGAAGGGTTGGCAGGTGTGGGAAAAGACAGAAAATATGGTTTTATTGATAAATTAGGAAATGAAGTGATTCCTTGCATTTATGATAATGTACGAGGTTTCAGCGAAGGTTTGGCAGGTGTGAAAAAGGATGGATATTATGGTTTTATTGACAAATTAGGAAACGAAGTTATTCCCTACGTTTATGGTGATGCAGAAGATTTTATTGAAGGGCTGGCGGAAGTGAAAAAAGATGGAAAATATGGTTTTATTGACAAATTAGGAAACGAAGTCATTCCTTGCATTTATGATGAAGTAGAGAATTTCAGCGAAGGGCTGGCGGAAGTGAAAAAAGATGGAAAAACATTTTACATTGATAAAAGGGGCGTAGAATATTGGATAAAGGATTAGTGTGACAAAATGACATAAAATGAGAGTAGTTGTTATTAAATAAGACAAAATGGCACCAATTTAACCCTTTGCACACTTTTTGTAAATACAATTGCCCAAACAAAATTATGGTAAATGGAAAAAAAATTACAAAGAATCGAATTACAAACAAATTTTAGGCTTATGGAGCAAGAAGTACCAATGACTGCTACAAGTATTGGGCAATTAGCGATGATTTTATCCCAAATGGGAGTTTACAAAAATACCTATTTTCGAGGACAGGCTAATATAAATTGGTCAATAAGCCCCTCCTTAGTCCGCCAAAAGGCTACTTTAGACCAAATTATGGATAAAGAGCAGAAACTCATCAAAGATTTTAAGGCTGAGGTGAAAGCAAATCACTTGGAGCATTTATTCACATTTTCAGACAAAAGAAACCTAATTCGTACCGAATGGGAGTGGTTGGATCAAATGCAGCATTATACTGTTCCCACAAGGCTAATTGATTGGACAAGCGATTATGAAGTAGCATTATATTTCGCCACCGAAGACATAACCCAAGATGGCATAGATGGTGTAATATGGTTTGTTCCTGATATGCATGCTCTTATGTGCTTAAACGAAAAAGCCAGTACATTTGAAAATACGGCGTGGCCGTGGCAAATTCCCAATTCATCGCTATTCAATATGTCGATGAATTATAATAAAAATCGAATTAGGCAAAGGGGGAAGTTCGCGGTACTATCTAACAAAGATTTATTTCTGCCGCTTGAAAAAAACATTGAATTTGAGGAATTATTTGCAAAGATTAGAATACCCAAGGACGCAAAAAAAAGTATTAGGGAAGAACTTGACAAAATACGGATCAGTAAGCAACATATTTATCCTGCTCAAAATGAAGGAATAACTGAAATTGTAGGTAAAGTACGGCGTAAAAACGGTTTTAACGATTAAAGGCATGCTTGAGGAAATAGAAAAAGAATTTATATTTTTAGTAACATTTTCGGCAGGAAGTGAGAGCCAAAAATGGTCAATTTACACATACAAAGGTGTATTGATTGCCAATTTTACAGATAAAAATGAGGTATACAAAATAGTATCAGATTATTGCCGTCAAAATTTTAGTCATAGAGAAAGAAAATTATCTGCTAAAATTTTTTGGAACGAAGTAGAATATGTTTGGTAATTATGAATGCAGGGCGAAGTATCACACTTCGCCCTTTTTATTTTACAGTTTAAATAACGAAATAAGTAAGTGAGATAGCACAATCAAGTTTTACGCTTGTACTATTTGCCTACTTAACAAGTCATGATGTTGTGGCTTGTTCTGGTCAGCAACGATTCGCTCCTTCGAACTTATGGAAAATTGTTTATCCCCATTGAAGACAGCGAAACCTCAGTCGTGCAGCAGACGATAGTGTCCCAAGACAAGGTACTCTCATTTTGTTGAATTGGTCAAGCGCCAATATTCTGGTAATGAACATGGTATAGTCAAAGGTATTGGTTTAGTTAATTTCGTCCATTCATCTAGTAATAATGATGGTGATTTTTGACGTTATCGGATTTGTCATCCTGAAACCGATGCTAAGACCAAGCAGCCATTTTCAAAAATGTTCATAAGTTGATTACTCATAAACATCCAAAAGCCAAAACAATACTGTTTGATAATTGGTATACTTCGGCTGATAATCTAAAAACTTATTCATCGGCAAGGTTATGGATATTTTTCACTACACTGAAAAGTAATCGTAAAGAATCCCGAAAAACATCAATCGTGATATCGGCTACCAACTGTTAAATGAACTTATTTTTAATGAGCAATCATTGGTTAAAGGCCTGACTGTTAAGCTCAAAAGTTCCTTTTATGGTTAAATTATTCAAGATAGTTGCCACAAGCGAGTGACATTGAATGAGTCATTACTAATGACTTAACTCATTCTGTAAACACTTTTGTCGCCGAACTCAAGGACAATAGATGGCAGATTGAAAGTTTCCATAGAGTTTCAAACAAATGACAGGTTCAGAAAAATGTCAATGTCGCAAAGCCCGTTCGCAGCGTAATCATTTAACTTGCTGTTATCGTACTTGGGTTTTCTTTAAAAGTTCAGGCAAAAAAAGTAAAACGAACTATTTACCAAATACGAAAAGACCTTTTTACTGAGTATTTAGTCAATGAACTAATGTATCGGGAAATTCAAGCAATTTAAAGAAAAGTAAGTCTAGTAGAATATGTTTGGTAATTATGAATACAGGGCAGTATCACCTTGTCCCTTTTTTATTTACAGTTTAAATAGCAAATAAGTAAGTGAGATAGCACAATCAAGTTTTACCTTTGTACTATTGCCTGCTTAACAACTCCATGACAAACAGGAATCTCGCGTTTCCAAGCCCAGCGGCAATGACGTTGCCAATCCGCGTAAATCAGTAAAACATGACTGCCTTTAAAAGCTTGACATAAGTCGACGGACGCGGTTGCGAAGCAAGCAGAAAAAGGTTTTTGACAAAGGCTACGGCACTCATCGCGGGCAATGTACCCATTCAAGTAAAGCCATAAACACGGCTGTTCACAGGGCTACCCGTCGCGACTTCAGGAACTGATAAGCGCCATATGCCCCTGTAGGCCACAGGGGAGAAGCCCATTGAGCATTCGAGTAGAATAAGGCCGAAAAGCTTCAATTGGCGGGTAAACTTCCCAGCTTTTTTACGGCGAACGCCTTTTTGAAGAAAAGAGCGGCACTGGATGGTCGAGCCATTGGGAAGAATAGCGACTGCGCCCAGCATAATCACGCCCGTTCCGATGGAAAGGCTGCGTTGTAATCCCGCCAAATTGAGCGCATTACCGACGAATCCCAGCAAAAACCCAAAAAATGCGTAGGTAGCAGCCCTTCCTACATTGTACAAAAAAATCCCCGCTAATTTTCCTCCTTGCGACCGCTGATGCACGGGCAATGCCAACGCAATAGGCCCACACATACCCACACAGTGTAGGCTACTCATCAGGCCGAGAGAAAAAGCGAGGTACAACATGATGCGAATGACGAATTGGGGAATGACGAATGACGAATTGGGAGTAATTCAGAATGTCGAATTAGTGTCGAGTAAAAGTTAATTCGACATTCTAAACTCGTTATTTAAAGATTGACAGTTCCTTCGTTCCAATATTCCACACCGTTGGCTTGCCAATCAATCTGGATTTGATAGCGACCTGCGGGTATTTTCTGCGTCGGAATGAACTGAGTGCCTAAGTTATCGGGTTGAATTTTTATTTTAAAGTCTTTCCGATTGTCGGAAGGACAATAAAAATTGATTTCGCCGCTAATTTCCTTCATAGCAGTAGGATATTGGATTTTAATTCCATTCTCTACTACTTCCCATTTGAGTGGTGTTGTAAGTTGTTTGGTATGAGCAACTTTGTCTATTCGGCCCTGATAATGAAGCTCTTGCTCATAATAATCGTCAGAGACTAAATCTATTTTTTGGACGATACTCATGCCGACCATTGCCAGTATCATCAATACAAACAGGCCATAAAAAGCCCAAATGCCAGTACCCCAAGAGATTTTCATAGTATTAAAATTTATTCTTCTGGTGCAATAAAGGTTGTTTTAAACTCTTCCAATTGTTTGTTGTCGGCATAAATCGCCAATTTTACGTCGGTTCTGCGATTCTTGATTTCAGATTTTGGAATCGTAATAAATACTGAGCCTTCTACCATTCCTGCTGCCTCTAAGTTGAGATTAGGAACACCCGCAAACTTTAGTGTGCCTTTGGGAAATAGCAGTCTCATGTCGGGTTGAATAGGGTGATTGGTTTTATTAAAAAGTTTAAAAGTATAGAGATTGCTAATAGTGCCGTCAGGATTTTCAATAAAGCGCGACCCTGGCGCTCTAAGAAGCGTAGTCTCAGTATCGTCGCGAGTGAGGAGTGCGTAACCGAGTCCTACCCACAATGCCGTTAGTACGACTGCATACGCAATGGTACGGGTAGTGATAAGCTTACTCTTGCCGCTCGAAATATTGTTTTCTGAGTCAAAGCGAATTAGCCCCTTAGGCAGCCCTACTTTGTCCATGATGTTGTCGCAAGCATCAATACAAGCAGTACAGTTGACACACTCCATCTGCGTACCGTTGCGAATATCAATACCCGTAGGACATACATTGACGCATTGGAAGCAGCTAATACAGTCGCCTGCAGTTCTGACTGTACCTTTATGAAGCTTTTCGCGGGGTTCGCCACGTTTGTAATCGTAGGCAATCACCACGGAGTTTTTATCTAACAATACCCCCTGTAAACGACCATACGGGCATACCACCGTGCAGGCTTGATCGCGAAGCCACGCAAAATTCCAAAAGAAAACCAGTGTAAAAGCACAGATACCTAAAAATAAAGTTAAGTGCTCTGATACAGGTTCGGTTACGATACGCCACAGTCGGTCAATACCTACAAAATAGCTAAGTAAGAGATTGGCAATAAGAAACGAAATGGCTAAGAAAATGACAACTTTAAGCGTTCTTTTAATAACTTTATCGTTGTTCCAAGGGGCTTTGGCGAGGGCACGTTGAGCTTTCCAATCGCCTTCAATTACGTATTCTATTTTGCGGAAAACCATTTCCATAAAAACAGTTTGCGGGCAAGCCCAACCGCACCAAACTCGTCCAAAAACGGTCGTAAAAAGTACGATAAAAACAAAAAAAGAAATCATCATTAGCCCAAATAACCAATAATCTTGGGGACCAATGAAAAGTCCAAATACGATAAACTTACGCTCTAAAATATTGAATAAGAAGAGAGGTTGGCCATTGACTTTAATAAATGGTAAACCAAACATGACGGTCAATTGAAAAATGGTAAACCACACGCGGCGGTTATGCCATTTTCCTACTGGTTTTTGGGGATAAAACCAATTTCTTTTCCCTGTTGTATTATCTACCGCCGAAAAATTGTCGCGGAAAGAATCATCAAAATCGGGATGTGTTTCGAGGGGTTGCATGTTGAGAATGTCAATTTGAAAGTCTCGAAGGTCAAATGCAGAATGTCGAGTTAGATAATTTCGACACTCTGCATTTTGCTCTCGACATTTATTTTGCAGCTACTGTGCTATCAGCGGTCGCAGCGGCTTCTTCTTTATAAATTTCTCCTTGTGGTGCTTTAGGAACAGCAGGTTTTGTGCCTTTCAAAGAGATAATGTAGCTGGAAACTTGCTGCATTTTGACAGGATTTAATTGCTTTTCCCAGGAAATCATCCCTTTTTCAGGAATACCGTATTTTACTGTCTTAAACACATTTTTGATACCGCCCCCGTGTATCCAATATTCGTCGGTGAGGTTAGGGCCTACGGTTCCCCCCCCATCAGCAGCGTGGCAAGCAGCGCAGTTGGCCGTGAAAATGGCTTTTCCTTCCTCAAGGGTTTTGGCATCAGTGAGCAACGTGACCGAATTCTCATTGATGTTGGCTGCCGCTTTTTCTAAGAAGGCTGTTTTCTTTGCTTCGATAACTTGGGTCTCTTTCTCCAATTCGGCCATTGGTAAATCGCCGATGCTTGTCATGTGATAAATGATGAGATAAATCACGGCAAACACAATCGTTCCCTGAAACAAGAAGGCCAACCAAGGCGGCATACGATTGTCGAGTTCGTGAATTCCGTCATAATCGTGGCCTTGGATAAGAATACGTTGCTCGTCTTTTAGCTGTACGCCAAAACCCGACCAACGTTGCCACCAACGCTCACTAAAGAGTGGAGCAGATTCGCCCCGTAAATCTTCTTTGGTTTCGGCTTGCCCTTGCGGAGTAGATACTTTTCGGAGAAGCACAAGTACTTGTACCAATATTACTAATATGGCAATGATTACCATTACCAACAGCGATATAATCAAGTAATTGACAAGTTCTTTATTGCCTGCTTTGGGGGCTTCATCTTGGGCAAAAACCAATGATGACACAAAAAGCAACAAAAAGGTAGAGAGTCCACGGCGAATCGTCCCGTCTTCTAAGGGAAGGTGGCTTATTTTTTGGACGGTTTTTTTGTCCATCCGAACAAGATACCAAACCAATCCTACAAAAATGCCCGCAAAAATCAGGAGTCCAACGAGCGGATATATCGCCACTCCGTCAATAGTTTGGAGATAGTTTCTGAATTTCATGTTTTTATTGATTTTTGATGTCAGTACCAAGACGTTGTAAGTAGGCTATGAGCGCGACAATTTCTTTGTCAGCCTTAGCTTTGATACCGTCTTTTTTAAGATTGGCTACAATCTGCTCGGCTTGTTTTTGGGCATCGGCAGTAGCAACGTCTTCGTAGCCTTTATCGTAAGGAACACCCAAAGTCTGCATGGCACTAATTTTAGCGGCAGTTGTACTCAAGTCGAGTTCATCTTCGAGCAACCACGGATATTTAGGCATGATAGAACCAGGCGACATGCTCGTTGGGTCTTCCATGTGGTTGTAGTGCCATGAATCGGGATATTTGGCACCCAAGCGGTGCAAATCGGGTCCAGTACGTTTTGACCCCCACTGAAACGGGTGGTCATATACAAATTCACCTGCTTTTGAGTACTCACCATAGCGTTCGGTTTCGTTACGGAAAGGTCGTATCATTTGGGAGTGACAGGTGTAGCAGCCTTCCCGTACATAAATGTCACGACCGTGCAATTCGAGCGGGGTATAAGGTTTTACGCTTTCGATAGTTGGTACGTTAGATTCTACCATAAACGTAGGCACTATTTCAATCACACCTCCAATGATGACTGCAATCAGTGCACAGATGGTCAGAAACACGGGTTTACGTTCAAAAATACGGCTATGCCAAAACTCATTGGCTGGCGGATTCCAGATAGATTTCAAAGAAGCTGCACGGGCGCGTTCGATTCTGATAAGTTTACCTCCAAAGGCAGTCATGGCCAAGTTATATGTGCCTACCAGAAAACCAACCAAAAATAAGGTTCCACCTATTCCCCGCAATACGTAGAAGGGAATTAATTGCGTAACAGTTTCGAGGAAGTTAGGGTATTTCAAGAAACCTTCTTCGGTAAACTCTTTCCACATCGAAGATTGTGTCCAACCCGCCCAGTACATCGGCACTGCATAGAAAATGATACCCAATGTACCGATCCAGAAGTGGAAATTGGCCAATTTTTGAGAGTACAACGGACGTCCGTACAAACGAGGGAACAACCAGTACATGATGGCAAACGTCATGAAACCGTTCCAGCCAAGCGCACCTACGTGTACGTGCGCTACGATCCAGTCGGTATAGTGCGCAATGGCGCTGACGTTTTTGAGCGAAAGCATCGGCCCTTCAAAAGTAGCCATCCCGTAGGCTGTTACGGCTACTACCATGAATTTTAAAACAACATCCTCGCGAACTTTGTCCCAAGCACCACGGAGCGTAAACAATCCGTTGATCATCCCACCCCACGATGGCGCAATCAACATCACCGAAAATACTGTACCCAAAGACTGCGCCCAGTCGGGTAAGGAGGTATAAAGAAGGTGGTGAGGGCCAGCCCAGATGTATAAAAATATCAACGACCAGAAGTGGACAATCGAAAGACGATAGGAATAAATAGGACGATTGGCGACTTTAGGCAAGAAATAATACATTAAGCCTAAATAGGGAGTTGTCAAGAAAAATGCTACCGCATTGTGACCGTACCACCATTGTACGAGGGCATCTTGTACCCCTGCGTACCACGAATAGCTTTTGGTCAATGAGATGGGTAATTCGACGCTATTGACTACGTGGAGCATGGCTACTGTGACAAAAGAAGCCAAATAAAACCAAATAGCAGCGTAGATGTGTTGTACTCGGCGGTGAATCATGGTTAAAACCAAATTGAGCAAAGCAGCTACCCATACTACTGCAATTGCGATGTCAATCGGCCATTCCAATTCGGCGTACTCTTTTCCAGTAGTTAAACCCAGAGGAAGCGTAATCGCCGCCGCTACGATGATAAGTTGCCAGCCCCAAAAGTTAATGTTGGAGAGAAGCTTACTATACATGGGGGTGCGCAGAACGCGTGGGACTGAATAGTAAAGTCCCATAAAAAAGCCATTACCCACAAAAGCAAAAATAACGGCATTGGTGTGCAGTGGGCGTAGCCTACCAAAAGTAGTGTAAGGAATATCGAAGTTTAGGGCGGGGAATGCCAACTGAAACGCGATGATTACGCCCACCAGCATCCCGACTATCCCAAACACGATAGAGGCAATGGCGAAGTTTCGCACGATGGTATTATCGTACTCAAACTCTTCCATGTCAACGGTTGAGGTCGCTTTGGAAATTGGTTCCATACTGAAATTGAGGAGTTTATGATTAGAGAAGATGAATTATTTTTCTTTGTCGTCAAATAAAATACGAATCGAAGGAGTGTAGTCATCGTCGTATTGGCCTTTTCGTACCGACCATATAAAAGCGATTAAAAAACCGCCCGCTACCAGCAGACTAATACTAAGGAGGAGAATAAGTGCGCTCATGGGGTTATTATGATTTATAATGGCCGATTGCTTTCCCAAAAATAGACCTGTGAGTTTTTGATTAAGATGAGCGAAGTCATTTATAAAAACTGACTTTGGTCAGTTTTTATAAATGGAGTGTACTGGGCTATAATCGGAATAATGAACAATAAATGACTGATAACTATTGATACCCACCCACCTTGCGTACCTTTGTCGTAATGGATTGATGAAAATAACGAGAATGAATATTTTAGTTCTTAAGTTGCTAATGATGCCGATGGTTATTGGGGGCATTACTGTTATAAGTCGTAAATGGGGGAATAAAGTCGGTGGGGTTATTGGCAGTATGCCTTGGGTAGCAGGCCCTATTTTGGCATTTTTTATTATCGAACAGGGTCGAGAATTTGGTATTCAGGCTGTACCAGGAATTCTGACAGGCATTGTTTCATTGGTGAGCTTTTGCTATATGTATGCCCTACTGTCGAAACGATTAAAATGGGGCGTAACTGTGCTGATTTCATACCTTAGTTTTATTTTAACAGCACTCGTACTTGACTTTTTTCGCCCTCCATTATTATTTATTTATGGTATTGCAATCGCTGCTATTATTGTCGCATTGAGGTATTTTCCTGTTCCAACTGAAACAAAGAAAGAGAGTCATGTTTCGAAACAATTAAAATATGATATACCTTTCCGGATGTTGGTGGCTACCTTGTTTGTTCTTTTCATTACGGGGGTTGCCAAATTATTAGGGCCTGCTTGGAGTGGAATTTTAACGCCTTTTCCCATTATTACTTCTATTTTGGCCATATTTACCCATTATTTGCAAGGAAGTAAGGCCGCTATTATCGCACTGAGAGGCATTATGATTGGTTTGGTAGGTTTTACCACATTTTTGTTTTTACAGGCATTTTTCTTGCAAGAGTTCTCCGTATTCGTGTCCTTCTTGTTGGCATTGATTATCAATGTCCTCATCAATCTTGTCGCTGTCAGAGTGTGGTAAGAAAGGGCTAAGCCGATAACTTACTCGCTGCCGCAATTCTGCTGGAGAGCGTTGTATAAAGCACAATCGAAATTGAACTCGCTGGCATAAGTATAGCCGCTACTACGGGCGAAAGCGTACCCGTCAGCGCAAAACTAAGTCCGACGAGGTTGTAAACCAGAGAGATGATAAAACTCTGTATCACAATTTTTCTTCCTGACTTTGCCAATCGTACATATTGGGGAAGTTGCGAAAGTTGGCTTCCTTCTAAAATGCCGTCACAAGCGGGCGAGAAGTTATTGATATTGTCCGAAACCGCGATGCCTACGTCGCTTTTGATGAGTGCGCCCGCGTCGTTGAGACCATCCCCAATCATCAACACCTTCCGCCCTTGCTGTTGTAGTTTTTCGATAAATTGGAGCTTATCGTCAGGTTTTTGGTTGAAATTTAGCTGGGACTTTGAGCCAAACAACTGTGTCAACATTTCGACGTCGGTGGGCTTGTCGCCCGAAAGTAAGAAAGTTTGGTAATTTCTTTGTTTGAGTGCCTTGAGCGTCTCGGTGAGGTTGTTTCGGTATTGGCTCTGAATTTCAAAATACCCCAAAACGTTGCCCCCAAATGAAAAATAGACGTGGCTGGTATTGTCATCTTGTTTTAAAGGGGTATGTTCCAAATTTTGGGTTGTAAACTGCGCAGAGCCTAATCTAATAATACAGTCGTCGCCCAATTTTGCCTCAATACCTTTGCCTTCTATTTCGATAAAATCAGTTAATAGTTTTTCTTTGGGAAATTGATGTAATGATTTGGCTATCAGCCGACTTAGTGGATGTGATGACTGCTCGCACAAGGTGCGGACTATACTTTGCTGAATAGGGGTGAGGGACTTCCCCACAAACTGGATTTGACCAGCATCGGGTAGGGTCAAAGTGCCCGTCTTGTCAAAAACAACGGTGTCTATTTTTGAAAGATTTTCAATAATCTGAGCATTTTTCAGGTAAAATTTATGCTTTCCAAACATCCCCAACATATTG
>JBGAUP010000074.1:0-20989 GCA_044228585.1 Runella sp.
GCAATGGAATTGGCCGTTTTGAAAAACGAGAAACTATCCGTAGTGGGAGGTTATGATAAAGAAGGTAATCTGACCAACGAACCCGATTTAATACTGGAATCTTGGCGGTCATTGCCCGTTGGCTTTTGGAAAGGAGCAGGTCTTTCGTTTTTGTTGGATGTGTTGGCTGCCATTTTAGCCAATGGACTCGCCACTCACGAAATAACCCAAAAACCCGCAGAAATGGCCTGTTCGCAGGTATTTATTGCGATTGATATGTCAAAACTGGCAAATTATTCAAGTATTTCGACTACAATTGATGCCATCATTCAGGACTACAAAACCTCTATTCCTATCAATGGGCAAGGCAAAATAAGCTATCCAGGCGAACGGGTTTTATCCACAAGACACAAAAACAGCCAAGAGGGCATCCCTGTTTTAGAGAGTGTTTGGCAAGAGGTAATACAATGGCTGTCCTGAAAATATACTCGACAAAAGAGAGTTACGAAAATCAAGTGGAGGCCAAACGATGAAGTTCAGCCCAAGTCGCTTACTGATTTAGGTAGCATCAAAGTTTTACAATTACTTAGCGATAGGCAATAAGCCCTATTTTGAATTAAGAAAGGGTTTCTATGTAAAAAAGTGCCTAAAGCCTGTCGCGTACAACTTACTACCCACTTTACAACTAATTGATTTTCAAGAAAATAAAAGCTAAGACAATATTCCAAAGTACATAACACAGCACTAACAACCGATTCATGTAACCGTTTATACCTATTACACCCTTGGGCAGTTCTTTGGGCGGTTCTACATTCGGCCCCATTGGATAATCTACTTTTTTGAACCCCGAAAAAATCAACATCATCGAAACACCCATCAGTACAAGGCTTATCCAAATCGCATGAGAACTTACCAAAAGGGCTTGTTGGTAATCTAACCAGCCTACTTTTTGTATCAAATGATACGCAATCAGCAATGCTCCGATGGGTAAAAAGGGAACTCCTAAACCAAAAGCCAAACCGTGCAATTTGTGTTTGACATCAAACAAACCGCCTGCTATCGCTCCAATACCTGTCACAAAAACCATCATTACGCCCAAAGTTGCCCAAATGCCCGAAACACTGTTCCACAAAAGCAAAGCGCATAAAATAGAACCCAAACCCCATGCGAAAAAGAAAATAGTCAGTACTCCTTTGTATTTGCCCAAGGCGTATTCGCTTATCATCCGCCAACTCGGTTGAAATTCGGGGCTGGTGAAATGCAAAGCCAGCAGGCTTAACAGCGAAATGATACTACTGGCGATTGTTAAAATGGCTAAAACAGTCATGGGTTCATTTTTGATGAATTGAAGCTAAAAGTGCGTCTAACCCTTCCATGGCCATTGTCAACCCTTCTTTCATGCCCATTTGGAACACTGTTTCCAGGTCTTCCAGAGAGTTGTAAGTAACAACCGTACTTACAAGCGTATGAGCGGATTTATCTTCAAAAGAAGAACGCCAATTGGCCCTTGGAAGCTGCGAATCGAGCGTGCCGTTGCTATCACAAAAGCCGTCTAAAGCAACAAAGTTTTGTTGAGGTTGAATTGTAAGGTAATCCATTCGTCCCCAATGTTCTTCGCCTTCGGGGCCGCACATGGCATAAAGCCAAAAGCCACCTTCTGCGAAATTCATACTTTGGGTGCGTGTTTTCCAAGGACTTGGGGCAAACCATTGGTCTAAAAGCTCGCTTTTGGTGTAGCAATCCCAAACCAAAGCGCGTTCGGCAGCAAATTCACGCACCACAGTAAGGGTATTTGTTTCTTTGTCCACAAGGAAGTCGAATTGCAGATTAGTTGTCATCATTGTTTTTGGTTGTTTTTAAATGAGTTAATAAGTCATCCAGTTGGCTGAAACGGGTTTCCCAGATTTTACGGAATTGCTCAAGCCATTTGTCAATTTCTTTCATTTTATCCACTTCGAGTTTATAATAAATCTCTCTTCCCACTTGTTGCTGGCTCAATAAGTCACATTCTGCCAAAATTTGAATGTGCTTAGAAACCGCCTGTCGGCTGGTGTTGAAATGCTCCGCAATGGCATTGGGAGTCATGGCTTGCAGGGCGATGAGGGCAATAATTGCCCGCCTTGTTGGGTCTGCTATGGCTTGGAAAATATCTCTACGCATCTTATCACAAATAAGTTTATGCAACTGATTGATTGCAAATGTACGCGCAACTTTTCGGTTGCGCAAATATTTTGCTTACTTTTTACAAAAAAATCACCCAACGATTTCGGCATCATTGGGTGACTTGTAAGCTTTGGGTATAGTTTTCTACTTTGTTGCCATTTTTTTCGAGTTTTCAATTTCTCTCAGATTTTCTTTGGCTTTCATAGAATGGCTGCATGAACGACATGGCGGCGATTGGCGTTAGTCCCTTGTTCTGCACAATTTTCTATATGAATGTCGAAGCCACATTTTAGGTACTCATACTGAGGGGGCTTGTTTCACTTCAATTTGATTGATTGGCTTCTTTTCTGCCAAACGAAGTATCAAACTTTTGATTGGTGGTAACAAAGGAGTTCGAATCATGTCCGAAAAACTTGGCTTTGCATCTTTCCCATTTGCCGAAATCTGTCCAGAGAAAAGGTTGCTCAACTTCAATTCGATTATCCCCCCTAAATTTGGCTGCTTATCACCATAACTAAAACTCAGTAAATTGACTTCGGATAGATTTTGGGAGACAAATCTTCTCAAATCAAGGGCTGTCGAAGCCGTAATATAATCTGCCAAATTATCTTGAATGAGCCACAAAGCCTTTCCTCCCCAACTCATGGCTACTTCTGATTTTACGATTAGTTGGCTGACCATTCGCGCCCAAACTTGTCGCTTATTTATATTCGGTGCAACGTGCGGTCTGCCCAAAATAGCATCTTCAAATGATTGTGGAATGGTGTTTCGATTCAGTTTATTCCCGCCCGAAGTGCTGGAAGTCATGATTTCGATGATGTAGGGTGAACCAATGGGAAAATCCTCAACGTAATCGAGATTTGCATATCTGCCTATCGAATAACCTGCTTTTTCAAACAACTTGCGCCAATTTGCCCAAGTTCCACCCAAAAGTTTTACGATTTCAGTTTCGCTCGCTTTCCCAATTGGAATAACGACATAATCAAATGTATAGTGGAAAGACTTTTCACCTACATCAGAAATCTCCTCAATCATCAACTTCACCTCTGACCATACCCCTAATTTTGTTCCGATTGGGTAGTTCAGCAATTTCAGGATTTGGCTTTCAGTGTCTGATTGATTGGCTCGATTGACGGCTTTTTCCCTGCCCAGAACAAGTAATCGACGCGGACATACTATCCAAGGCGATTCGCCTTCTTTCAATTGGATCGAACAAACGCCCGATGCAACATACTGTCGGTTGTCAAAGAATTTTTTGAGCGTTGGATTAGTGTCTAAATCTATTTGTGAGGCATAGCGATTTCCGCCGCCATCACACTCATCACCCATAAAAGGGCATCTTGACGCTTTTCGGCACTCAATTGCTTCTTTCGTCTGGACTTCTGTTGGAAATCCGAAAAGTTCAAATATTTTGGGCATACTGTATTTTCTGTTCTAATACTTCTGAAATTGCTGTGGCTATTGCTTTTGCGACGGGTGGGGGAACTGAATTTGCTACTTGCCTATGTTGGTCAAGAAATCGCACTCGTCCTGAACGTCCACGAATTGGGCCTTTCAGTATATAGTCATTTGGGTAGCCATGAATACGCATATACTCGCGTGGTGTCAAATATCTATCTTCCAAGGGATGAAAAAATATTTCCCCACACCGTAATGTATTTGACGGTTGGGTTCGAGATAATCGCTTAAATTTTGTGGTATCTTTTTTCGTTAGGTTTTTTCTTTGTTCAATTGGTAGATGAACTTCGCAAGCCAAATGAGAACCCTCGCCAACACCTTTTATTCTAAATCGGTCGCCTTCGGGTGTTACATCTAAATGACTATCTTCGGGAATAAAACCATTTAGACTGTACGGCTTTCCTAAATCGCCAATAACTTCACCAACTGTTTTGTATGGTTGCAAACTAAAAAGCAAGTCTGATTTTTTATGGTTGCCGTTTGTGGGAAGTGGAAATTGAAAACCATTCGGTTTTTGAGTGGCGACTATAAAAACCCTTTGCCGCAATTGCGGTACACCATATTCCGCAGCATTAACCACTTTCCATTTTGGAACATATCCTAATTGCTCCAATAGGCTTATGAGTTGTTCAAAAACACCGCCTATTTTTCCCGTTTCATCTTGTGCCGACAATAAACCTTTAACCTGTTCAATCATCAAGGCCTTGGGGCGAAAAACTTCTGCAAAACGCACCATTTCGAAAAGCAACATACCTCTTTCATCGCTAAGGCTATTCCGTTTTCCTATTTGTGAAAATGCTTGGCAGGGTGGCCCACCACAAAGCAAGTCCAATTCTCCCGCCTGCAATTTCAAATCTTGCATCAAATCTTGCGGGTCAATTTTTCGAATATCCTGCTCTACTACTTTTGTATTTCCATGTGTTCGGCTAACGTTTGCTCGAAGTGTTTCACAAGCATATGGGTCAATCTCGACACAAGCCAAGACTTCAAAATTTGCTTGTGATACGCCTACATCAATTCCTCCACAACCTGAGAAAAGCGATAAAGCCTTATATTTATAATGATTATTCTTTTGCATTTCAATTTTTTTTGCAAAGTTACTCAAAGTATGGTTTTTATTATTTGGTAGTCCTAACATTGTAATGATAGATTGTAATGAGTGACTACAAATCGAATAGAGTTTACATGTCGAACCATATTTTTGGAAAAAGATAAGCTTAACCTCACCAGCCGGGAAGCCCTCTGCCGTAAGGTACAAAAGAAGCGCTCTACATGGTTAGTATCCTTTTTTCGTTTACTGAAACGGTGTTGTGCTGTCGGAATGATTTGCTTGTAGGCGTCCCAATCATCGGTATAAAAAGTAGCCTTTTGTCGATAACTATCAGGTAAAGTTTGCCATAGTCCCAATGCTCCAACAGCCCCTCGGTCACCCACATATAAAGCTACAACCTGTCGGCTGGCTCGATCCAAGGCCAACCAAAGCCATTTTTTATTGGTTTTGAAGAGTACAAAACTCGGCACGGGCCGCCCCGCATAATTCATCTGTTTCACAATCTAAACAAATCAGCTCAATGTCAGAAGGTTGACGTATTGAAGCCGCTAAATCAGTTGGTATTTCAGCATATAGTTCATCCATATAAGCATAAAGTTGATGCGCTTTGATTTCCAGTACTGGGCAGATACCCTCCAGTGAGATTCGTTCCGCTAAGAGCAATTCAATTCTTCTTTTCTGTTCACTTGATAAAGGGGGATGTTGACGAACTAAGACAAATTGGCGTCCGCATTTTTTGCATTTAGCTCGTGCTTTGCCGTAGTAAGTACGACCATTTTTGACTATGTTTGAGCAGCCACAGCCAGGGCAGTTATGTTGATAAAACATGATTGATAATTTAAGTTGGGTGACTCAAAATTACTACTTGACTGCGGCTAATTTTCTTTCATCATTACTTATTGAGGACTACCTATTATTTTTTGTTTTTGTTGTATAGAACATCTGCATTCACGCACCAAATTACCACAATGCAACTTACCCACGAAATACGAAAGTAGTTAAAAAACTGCGGCAATGTAATCCAAAATAGGTGCATTGCCGCAGTAGTTATAAGCCCAAATTTCTATGGCATCGGCCTTGGGTGTTTATCTCAACGACTCCGAAATCTTCTGATAATCAGGCTTTCTACGAAAAAACACGAAGCCGTTTTCTTCTTTTAGCAGTTCTAAGTTGGGATTTTTACGGTATTCTTCAGAGCGGTCAATGCGGGCAATGAGAAAAGTAGGCTTGTCCACGGGGCCGTTGAGTAGCCAATTTTCGTCACTTGCTTCGGGGCGTATGCCCATTGGTTTTTTGAAGTAAAAAAACTGCGCATAACTACGGTTGCCAATCGGCCACACATACACGTCTTGCCCGCGTTTGGATTCGTAAAAATCAATGACAGTACGTTGGGTATAACCTTCGATTTTGGGTACTACGGCGGCAGTGTAAAAAAACATCAGCAGGGCCGTTGAGAAAAACAAAGTTCTGATTGCCAATGTCTTTTGCTTTTTCCAAACAATAACCGCAAATAGAATAGCACTAAAATAAGCTACACCATAAATCCATTCATTGCCCGCCCACTCGACAGGGGCTTGCAGATTGGCCACCACAAAAGTGTCGTCAATGTAAGGAATAAACTGGGCTGAGTACATCCCAATAAGGGGAACGAGGGTGAGTGCCAAAGAAAGAATAAAGCCAATGAACAATAACAAAATGGTCATCCAACGCGGCCACACTATCTCGCCTTTGAGCCATTGATACAGCCACAAAGCCGCTAAATACGACAGCGGAAAATACGCCATCGAACTGTAATGCACAATTTTGGTTTTGACAATCGAAAATACAATCATCACTACCCAAAACAGGCAAAGCATGGCAAGGGAGAAAAGAGGAGTCGGAAGTGAGGAGTCAGAAGTGAGGAGTGAGGAGTGGGCAGGATTTGCAACTTCGTGCACCCTCTTGCTAAACTTCCGAAGCAAAGGGTGAAAAATACGGCTTACCAGCGGCAAACCAAGCACCGAAATAGGAAAACAGCCAATCAATACCACCACAAAGTGATAATAAAACGGCTGCCCGTGGTCGGCTTCGGAGGTAGCGCCCAAGCGGTATAAATACTGCAAGAATGCCAGAAATGTAGCCCAACCACTTTCGAGAATGATGGCCAACATCCAACCCAACGTAAGTAAACCTGCCGTAAAACCATAAATAAAGAGGTTTTTTAAGGTGAAATATTCGGTTTTATCAGAAAAATCGTCAGTCGGTTCAAAACCGACCGACGATTCTAACGATTTTGACTGAAAATAATGAATAACCCACAACGCACCCAAAACCAAGGTAGGTACTCCTACCCCAACGGGGCCTTTGGTCCAGACCGCCAAACCTGCAAACACCCCCGCCAAGAAAAAGCTTTTCCCGCTGGATTTTTTATCGGGCAAGGCGATATAGACCACGCTCAAAAACATGAAATAATTGAACCACGGGTCAATGATGCCCGATTTAAAATACAAATGCGGCGTGACAGAACCTAAGTAGGCCAACGCCCACAAAAAACCAAAACGGGCGTCGAGTAAGCGTTTTCCGAGAAAATAGAACGTCAATAAAGTAATAACCCCTACGACGGCATTGGGAAAACGCGCCGCAAACTCATTAACCCCAAAGACTTTCATTGAAAGTACTTGCAACCAAAAAAACAAGGGTGGTTTTTCCCAAAAAGGCTGAAAATCAATTTGTACGCGCAGATAGTTACCCGAAACGAGCATCTCCCGCGCCGATTCGGCGAAGTTGATTTCGTCCCAGTCAAACAAATGGGCTTTCCCTAAAAATGGTACGAAAAATACGACCGCCAGCGCAGCCACAATCCACGGATTTTCGAGTTTGAGTTTTTGCATTTTTTATATTTTGTGAGCCTATTTTTGAGAATTATATATTCGGCTAACGCTGACAGGGTTCAAAACCCTGTCAGCGTTGATTCAATACTTGCGACTAATTACTCTCTACTTTTTTTGAGTCAAATTTTAAAATAAGCCCCCAAGCCGTGAGCGTTCCCAAAATGGAACCTACATACACATCCACCAAAAAATGTTGGAGCAAGTACATCCGAGAAAAACCCACCAAAATTGCCACCACCAAGCAAAGAAACTTGAGCCAGGGCGTTTTGACCCAAACGGCAATCAAGGCAAAAAGCGCAAATGCCGACGTGGTATGTCCCGAAGGGAAACTGTTCCAGTGTCCCAATTCTACGCCAGATACCGTATGTAAGGAGTTCATCATGCCCGCAAAATATTCGGCAGGGCGGGGTTCTTTGGGAAAGCCAAAGTTCTTAATGAGTTGGGCTAAAATCCCCGAAATTGCGTACGAGGCCAGCACTAAAACTCCTTTAAACCGAGACCAAAATAATAGTGCAACCCCTACCCCCGCACAAAATAGCCCGTCTCCTACGTGCGTAAAATACTTTAAAAACACATCGGCCTCTGGGCTATGATAACGGTTGATTTCCAAAAGGATAATACCTTGCCGATAGAGAATTTGGCAGACCCCTAAACCGAACAAGATTAACCCGTACGGGAGCAGAAAAGACCAGTTGGTACGAAGTAACCTGAGAAAGTTCATGGTGCAAAGATAGGGTGTCAGAAAATAAAAACCCCATCTTTGCGTTCTGTAAGCGTTTATAACATTGCTGTTTTTATGAAAAAAATATTCTTTCTGAGCCTGTTAAGTGCCTTTTTAGTAACACTCAATACCTCTGCGCAAAAAATGCTCCAGGAGGTAATTGTGGACTACGTCAATATCGCGCCTAACAATTTGGTGAATAAGGTGTTAGCCAAAAACAAACCGATTAAAGTATCGCTTCTCAAAGGAACAAGCGTAGTTTTTTACCGCGTTACGGTATTCCAGCCCGAAAAAGTGAATACTTATACCAGATTGTACGAAACCCTGCGTTTGGTCAACCCTGACACACTTGTCAAAGAGGGCTATAATTTCAATAAACATCTGTTGGAGGCCAACGGTGATTTCGACGTAGCGGTGCAATTTTTTGGTGATGCCGCTGCTGCCAGCAAATTTTTGGATGGCAAAGAAGCCAGCCCTTGTTTTCAAATAGACAGTACCAAAAGCGTCGCGGGGATTGTGAAAGGATGCCGAGGCGATGAAATTTTTGTGGCCGTAAAGCCCCGTGGCAAAGGAAAAGTAGGTTCGGTAAAAGTGGAGTTGGTAGCCTTAGCCGATGTGGCCGAAGATCCAATCAACGACCGTTTTCCGTTCTCTATTCAAAATGAACTCAGCGGCGAAGTTGCCTACGAAATCAGCGGAGACCGCATGAATTGGCAGGCATTTTATTTGCCCTCAAAAAAGAGAGCGGAGTTTAAACTGGCTGATACGCAAGTATATATGCGGGTAAGTACGCTCGACAAAGCAACCGAAGAATACAAAATAGATTCGGGTAAGAAGTACCGCCTGTATTGGAACAAAGACAAAAATCGCTTAGATTTAGGAGAAATTCCTGCCGCAAAATAGCAGCGATTACCCTAAATTATGAAATTATTGTACCGACGTTTCCTCCTTCATTTTTGTTTACTATTTGTCAATGTCGCCGTATTTGCCCAAAATCTTGCATTTACGGTATCCATGGCCCATCCTGCTTCTCAAAAGTTTCAGGTAAAGCTTCATTATGAAGTGCAGAAAGCCAGCACCATTGAGTTAAAAATGCCCAATTGGTCGCCAGGGTATTACCAGCGGATGAATTACCCCAAAAATGTAGAGAGTTTTCAAGTAACCGATAAAAACGGCAAAGCCCTCAAATGGACTCGTACCAATAACACGACTTGGACGATTGAAGCCGAAAAGGTGACCGACGTGTATATTAGCTACGATGTATTGGCCAATCGTAAATTTGTAGCGAACAGTTACTTAGACGAAGACCGAGGATACATTGTTCCAACGAGTGTTTTTATGTACCCCGTCAATCGGCTGAAATCGTCGCTTGAGGTGACGATTCTTCCCAATGCTAAGTGGAATACCATTGCCACGGGTTTAGATAAAATAGCTGGGAAACCCAATACTTTTTTTGCTCCTGACTATGATACGTTATACGATAGCCCTTTTCTAATAGGCAATCTGGAAGAACTGCCTACATTTACCGTACAGGGTATTCCTCATCGTTTTATTGGGTATAAACTCGGTAATTTTGACCGCGAAAAGTTTGTCAATGACCTCCAAAAGATAGTAACCATAGCCGCAGCCATAATCGGGCATATTCCTTACAAACACTACACTTTTATTGCTATTGGCCCAGGGCAAGGAGGAATTGAGCATACCAATTCTACAACCATCAGCTTTGATGGCTCTGCTCTAAACAGTCCCGAAGGCCGTATTCGACTGTTGAATTTTCTTGCGCATGAATACTTTCACCATTACAACGTTAAACGGATTCGCCCCATTGAGTTAGGCCCTTTTGACTATGAAAATGGCAATCGAACCAACATGCTTTGGGTATCGGAAGGTCTAACGGTGTATTACGAATACCTGATTCTGAAACGAGCGGGAATTACGACTGATGAGCAATTACTGAATTCTTTTCGTTCAAATATCGTCGCCTTTGAAAATAAACCAGGTCGTTTATACCAAACGTTAGAACAGGCAAGTTACGAAACGTGGTCAGATGGGCCTTTTGGTCGGACCAGTGATGAGTTCAACAAAACCATTTCTTATTACGACAAAGGCCCAGTTGTGGGGTTGCTGTTGGACTTCAAAATCAGAAACAGTACCAACAATCAAAAATCGCTGGACGATGTGATGCGTCAGCTCTATCAAAAGTACTATTTGCAGAAAAAAAGAGGATTTACCGAAAGTGAGTTCCGCGATGTTTGCGAGAAAACGGCGGGCATTTCTCTAACCGACTTTTTTGAGTACATTTCTACGACCAAAGAGATTGATTATAAGCCTTATTTCGCTTATGTAGGTCTTGAGATAGACACAACCTCTAAGCTCGTGCCAGGTGCTTGGGTTGGTATTTCGACGCGCGTTAGAAATGATTCAATCGTTGTTTCTGAGGTGGAATATGAATCACCCGCGTGGCACGCTGGCCTACGCAGAAATGATGTTTTACTGGAAATTGACCATCAAAAACCAACCCCAAACACCCTCAGAGAAGTGCTTTTTGCCAAGAATATTGGGGAAAAAGTTGAGGTAGCCTGGGTACGAGACAAAATCGAACGTCGGGTACTCATTACAACAAAACAAAAATCGGAGCGCAATTTTTCAATCACGCATCTACCTAATCCAACCAAGCTGCAAGACCAGATTTTTCAAAGTTGGTCCCAATGACATCCTTATCGTTTTAATTTGTTAGCCGTACAATTTGCCCTTTAGCACCAATCGCCCAGCACGTATTTCCTGCCGCGGTAAGCGCATGAAGCCCCGCTGATGCCCCCGTGAGCGGTTGCCAAGTTTGGGCGTTGTCTTTAGAAATACAACTTCCCGCTGGGCCAACGGCAATTAAGTGTCCATTTTTTAGTTTTACGACCGCTTCTTTCAAGCCAGCGGGGTTGGTAGGAGTCGTTTTTTGCCATGTTTTCCCACCGTTTTGGGTTACGATAACATTTTCAAATGCCTCCTTTTCTGCTTTATAGTCCCCTCCTACTGCAATACCGTTTTGAGCATCCCAAAACCGTAGCCCAAAAATCCCCGAGGAGGCATTTGCTTTCATGGGGGTATCGGCCACTTGCCACGTTTGGCCACGGTCTGAAGAGTAGAACACCCGAGCGTGGTCAGCTCCTCCCGATCCTATCCACACATTCTTAGAGCCCTGAACTACCATCGTTGAATTGCTGGCGGCAAAGGAGGCTTCGTTGGGCAAATTTGTTGGTAGGGTGGTTGGCAAAAGGCGTTCCCAAGTTTTACCGCCGTCGGACGTACGAAGTAGGTACAGATGGTTGTCAATGGGGTCTCCAAAAATGATTCCATTTTTCTTGTCCCAGAAGTCCACCCCATCCAGAAACACGCCCTTTTGGGTTGTTTGCCAGACTTCTTTCCAGGTTTTGCCCGCATCGTTGGTATAGTAAATTCGGGCTTGTCCCTCTTCGGCCAAACCCGCACTGACTACCACCGCAGTTTTCTCATTCATTCCTTTGATACCCCGAAAATCTAATTTTTCGGCACCATTGATTCTTATCACCTCCCAGTTTTTTCCACCGTTGGTAGTACGGAGTACAGTCCCTTTGGAACCCCCTGCCCACACAATCTGTTCATTCACTGCCGAAATAGCCCGAAAATGGGCATCCGTACCGCTATTTTGGTCTATCCATTGCGCAACGGTTAGGTGGGAGATAAGAACAGCTAAAAAAAGTAGAGGGGTAAATTTCATGGTTATTTATATTTGTCGTAAATATAGGTAAAACAAAAGGTTGTCGGATACGTTTTGATAAGGGAAAACCATAAAAAGCTATGCGTAAAATTGTTTTTAAATCACTCTTAGTCGTTACGTTGGGAGGGCTTATTTTCTTGCCATCTTGTCGGTTTTTTAATGAAGTGCCGAAAGGGGATGCCCTGATAAATGAGTTTATTTCGGTCAATATGGACTACTGGTACTACTGGCGGGATAAGACTACGGCATCCACTTCTAATAAAAGTTTGGCCCCGGAAGCCTATTTTAATTCACTTCTTTACCCATTTGAAGCCCAAATTCGCCCCGATGGAGATCGGTTTTCTCGGTTTTTAACCAATGCCGAGGAGACGGAGGCCTCGCTTTCGGGCGAAGCTAAAACGACAGGAGCACGCTTGTCGTTGTACAACAGCAATAACAACATTGCTGGTTTTGTAATGTACGTATTTCCAGGTTCTCCTGCGGAAAAAAGTGGCATTAAACGGGGGGATATTTTTTCAAAAATAGCCGTGGATGGCCAAACCGTCACCATAGATAACTATTCCGCTTTGTTGGCTACGGGGACAAGCTATGTTTATACCATAGGCCGCTATGAAAATGGTGCATTTGTCAATACCGATCAGACAAAAACCGTAACGGCACAGGCACTTCAAGAAGACCCCATGCCGTTGGATACTATTTACACCAAAGGCAACAAAAAGATAGGCTACTTGGTCTATAATCGATTTTACTCAAAACCCAACAACAGCGACCAAGCCTTGTATGACCAAAAAATGGCGCAGATTTTTGAAAAGATGAAGGCCGCAGGGGTCAATGAATTCGTGTTGGATTTGCGCTATAATGGAGGCGGATTTATCTCCACAGCCGTTACGTTGGCCAGCTTTATTGCCAAAGGCGTAACCGATAAAACAATCATGGCCCGTGATGAACACAACGCCAAGGTGACCCCCGACCTCAAAAAAGAATTTGGGGATAGTTATGGTATTCGCTACTTTTTGAATAAACCAGAAAGTATTGGAAATCAGCTAACAAGGGTATATATTTTGACGAGTTCACGGACGGCTTCGGCGAGTGAGCTTGTCATTAATTCTCTCAAGCCTTTTATGGAAGTGTTTTTGATTGGCGATGTTACCGTTGGTAAAAATGTCGGCTCAATAGTGATTAAAGACGAAAAGAAACGGTTTGTACAAGGAATTATGCCAATCATTCTCAAGACGTATAATTCGGCAGGAAAATCTGATTATACGGCTGGATTTACACCGAATGTTGTCGTCAAAGAAAGTTTGTCACAGCCGTTCTACGCTTTTGGAGATTTGCGTGACCCATTGCTTTCGGAAGCTTATTTTCAGATTACGGGTACGCGCAATGCGCGGCGTGGAATCAGCGAAACAGAGCCTATTGAGCAGTTTAGAGTAAAGCCTCAGGGTGCTGAGTCGGAGATGTTTGTTGAGTTTGATAAAATAATCAAATCTAAATTTATAGACCTTTAAACGTGAAGGTTTATGTCATTATGAACCAAGGTCAGACGATAGTCAGACCGCATTGAAATTTGGGTGATTGTAAGCACAGGTCAGACTGGGTCGCATAGACGGTAGTCAGACCGCATTGAGTTATGACTATAAAATCCTTACTCAGCCTTCATTTCAGCCAATTTTACTTTTGTTGGATTAGGGTTAATGGTGTCAGACTCTACCAACCCATCGCGCAGGCGTATAATGCGGTGGGCATACTTGGCAATATCATCTTCGTGCGTGACTACTACAATGGTGTTGCCCTTGGAATGGAGTTGGTCAAACAAATCCATGATTTCGTATGAAGTACGGCTATCTAAGTTACCCGTAGGTTCGTCGGCCAAGAGAATACTGGGGTTATTGACCAGTGCTCGGGCTACGGCCACGCGTTGTCGTTGCCCTCCCGATAGCTCGTTGGGACGGTGTCCTGCCCGATTCTCCAAACCCACATTTTTAAGGGCAATCATGGCTTTTTCGGTACGTTGTGCTTTGGTATAGCCTGCATAAATGAGGGGTAACGCCACATTTTCGAGCGAGGTCATGCGAGGCAGTAGGTTAAATGTCTGAAACACAAACCCAATCTCTTTGTTTCGGACTTCGGCAAGTTCATTTTCGCTCATGTCGCTTACGTCTTTGTGGTTCAGTACGTACTTACCCGACGTAGGTGTGTCCAAACAGCCAATGATATTCATCAACGTAGATTTGCCCGAACCTGATGGCCCCATAAAAGCAACGTACTCGCCTTTATTGACCGAGATAGTTACGTCTTTGAGTGCTTCGATTACTTCACTACCCATGACGTATCGTTTGGCAATATGAGAGGTTTCGATGATTTTCATGACTGCTTCAAGATTGTTTAAATAAGAGATGTTACTTGATATTTTTTAAGAGGGCCTGAATGTCTTTGGTTTCGGCGTTGTTGGCCACTACCTTTTTGATAAAGCCTTGAAACTCAGCTTGCAGTAGTGTTTGGTCAAAAACGCCTAAGTTGTTCGTAAAAACGGTAAATTCGGTATAATTTCCTTTTTTATCGGTGGCATAAAGGGCGTAATTTAACACAAATGCCGTAGATCCCCCTTTAGCACCAAAATGTACGAATTGCTCTTTGTTCTTTGGGTTTATTCGCATGGGCCATTCCATCAATTGGTCTAATATAGCCTGCGTTGGTGCATCAAAATAGGTACGGCTATTTATTTTTTTCATCAAACTAACGTACTCATCGGCAGTGGAAGCGGGAAGCCGATCAGACCACACGTGTTGTACGGGCAAAGGAATATTGGAAAGTTTAAATTTTGCTTTGGCGGTGGTATCTACCTTCAGTAATTCAAAATATTTGTTGGTGCGTTCGAGATAGAGCGACATGGGCATTTTTTTCATTCCCGTCGCCGAGTGCTCGTCCGAACAAACATACAATGCCGATACAAACGGATACAATGGTTGGTGTTTTTTGAGCCCAAGTTTGGCAAGGTTGGCGTTGATGTTGTTCAACCCCAATTTCCACATCAAAAACTCGGTGTTGGCATTACTACTAAACTGCATCATTCCTTTGGCTACTTCCATCAATTCAACAGCCCTGTTTTTAATCAAATTTGCTCGTTCCAAATCTGCCAGCCATGCGGGGTGTGCTCCACCGTCGGTGTCTTTGATATAAAACCGAGCCAATTCTCCTAAGGGTACTTGTTCGTGTACGTTGATTTTACCAGAGGCTGCTTGCTGGGCAAACTCTATGGCAATAATCGTTTTGACGGTACTTGCCAACGGCATCATGGTATCTGCGCGGTGTTCAGCGATGAGTGAATCATTACGAACCCAATAGAGGGTATATTTATTGGGGTTTTTAACCAAATACTCTGCTACAAAATCTTTTTCGTAGCGGAGGTATTTAAAATAAAAATAGGCAAATACGGAACCAAATAAAACCGCTAAAATACCTAAGCCCGTGGCTAACACTTTCCACATAAACAGTGGTGAGTTTATAAGTTGATAGATTGGTTAGTAGGGTACAAAACCAATAAGTAAAAGTACGTTTTTAACGAAAACTTTCGCGTTCTTTTTCGATGAGTGTGCGCTGGGCTTGATAAATTTTCAAAAATGCTTGATAGTCGGCAGGGGTAGTAATGGCAAATAAATCGCGCAGCCCCTCTTGGGCAAAGTCAGTAAGGCGCAGATGTAGGCACTGAAGAATATATAGTTTTTGCAAATCGGGAGAATCACGGCGGAAACGAAGGGCATTCAGTAGAGCTTGATACGCTATTTGCGGCTTTTTTTGTTGGTTAAAAAATGTAGTGGCTTTTTGCAAAAGCGTTAGATGAAAGGGGTGTTGACGAAGTGCCCCTAAAAAATCAGTTTCGGATTTCAGTTTTCCTACATCCTCAAAGCTTCGTTGATTTTCTTTCAACAACCAGTACTGTAAAGTTTGCCGCGCCAAAGCTACTTTTTGGGAAGTATCGGCTACGGTTTGGGAGGCCAAAATATCGAAGGCTACTATCTTATCCCGTTGGTACTCGCTGTAAGCTTGGGCAAGTTGAAGCTCGTGGTAAAAGTTACCGTTGTTGCCCGTATTGGCTAATTTGCTAAACAACGTTGCCAAACTACTATCGCGGGTATATTGGCTGTAGTTATACAAATAAGCAAAATTATTGACACTCAATGCGGAGTCTTTTGGAAGCCCCGTATTCACTTGAATGGCCTCCGTTTTTTCACTCACCAGTTGCGCTAAGGCCAATCGGTTGGCCTCGTGCGAGAGGGAGTTGGTTGGTCTATCTATTAAATTCGTTTCTTTAAAATCGGCTTTCGTAAGTCCCAGAGAGGACGTCGCATTTTTGGCATTGACGAAGGTGAGGGCTTTTCCCCAAAAAGCCAATAAGTTAGTCTCTGCAACCTCATTATTCTGAGCATTTTGGCGGGCAAGCTCAAAATAATAATAAGCTGAATCGGCAATGGAGGTTTGGGTATAAATATATCCCAGATTGTTTTGCAACTCGCCGTTGTTTGGGAATGTCTGAATTCCTTTTCGTAAATTAAAAATAGCGTCGAAAAATAGATTTTCATTGAGTAATGCCTGCCCTAATCCTGCGTATGCTTGTGGGCTGGGGTCTTTCTGTAACGCTTGCTGAAAGTACGCACCTGCGGTGGTACGGTCTCCCTGGCGTAATGCAAGGGAAGCTAATGCAAAGCCTGACTTGTGGTTTTGATAATCTAAATCGAGGGCTAACTGATAGTACTGATTGGCCAAGGGGTATTCCCCAGTGGCGATGTGCAAGTCGCCGAGACTGTTATCGTAGCCAGCTCGGGCTTGGTCAATGCTAAAAAATCGGTTAAGGGATAACAAAGCCACTACCCCCATGCCTCCGATGAGCCAAGCTTGTGCCTGCAAAATGCGCATAGGCTTGTAAATCACCTTATAAACGGCTTTCCCTTGTTTGAAAAGCGGCCAAAAATTCAACCCGATGTATCCCGTAAAAATGATTCCGATGGCCAATTGGCTATATACGATAGCATCTTCAAATACTTCGATGAACGAATTGTTGTACGTAAACCATACAAAAGACATAACGGCGGTGCTTACCAATCCCATACCCGCGTAGAGCCAAGCCCCGATTTCTCGGAACGGTAAGTGAGCTTCAGTACGCTTGGCAAAGCTCCATATTCCCAAAATAGTGCTTATCACGTACAATACATAAGGACTCACGTACCAAAAACCACCGTCAGTTTGTCGGGTGATTTTAAGGTAAAGTAAAAAGGTGCTAAAGAGATAAAGACCTGCTAAAAATAAAAAATTAAGTAAGCTATTCTTACCAAATCCCGTCCGTGGGTTGGTCACTACATAAACAAAACCCGCGATGATTTCGACCGACAACCAAATTACAAATCCGACCGCTAAAACGGCAATAGGCAAAAGGCTATAAGTACTCACTGTCAGGGCAACTAACGATACTTTTGCAAAAACAGAAATAAATGCAGCAAGCACAATAACCAAACCTGAAAAGATAAAGATGCGCTTTTCGATGGGGACATCTTCTCTAAAAGCGTGTAAATAGTAACTGACTCCGCCCAAAATAAGCGTAACGATGCCAAAACCAATGGCTTTGTCTGAACCAAAAAGCTGAAGCACTTCTAAATGGGAGGTGGATAAAAGACCAATGAAAATAGTCATTGCTGCAATGTACCACCATCGCGACAAAGCCGATACCGAACTCAACAACAACACCAGCCCTGCCAATACGAATCCCAAATAGCCCCACGCCAGCCACGATGGAATGTCTATTTGAACGGGAACAAACTGTTCTTTCAATAAATACACCTTGCCAAGCAGAGGAATTGTGGATTGACGATTGGCGATTGGCGATTGTGGATTGACAATTGCGGATTTTCCATCGCTGTCAAGCGGAACAGCCACCTGCAAACTATCCAACTGCACAGGTACTTCGTCTAATTCACTCAATACCTGCCACTCAACAGTATTTTCGAGGCCACGATAATGAAAAAATAACAGTATAATCAATCCAAATTTTAATAATCCCAGAGAAGTAAGGTATAAAAACCGCTGGCTACGGTTCCATTTTTGCCAAAAAAAGAGTGAAGTCATGAAAAGTTGTATAGCTAACGGCAAAATCATTTTATGCTGATGTAGAAACGCTCTAATCAGTAGGTTATTTTTCGCTTTGTCTAAAATCGAAAAGTGTTTATCCGCGCAAGATACGAAACGAGGTTTGATTACATCAACTCATCCAAAGCCCCCACCAGCATATTCACGTGGTTTTTGGTAGCACTTTCACCCATAATTCCCACCCGCCAAATCTTTCCTGCAAAAGCACCTAATCCACTTCCTACTTCAATGTTGTATTTGTGTAATAATTGGCTTCTTAAATCAGCTTCATCGTAGCCTTCGGGAAGATAAACCGAATTGAGGTTGGGGAGTCGGTATTGTTCCTCTACCAAAAACCGAAACCCTCTGGCTTCCAATTGTTTCTTTAGATGTTGGTGTACTTCTTGGTGTCTTGCCCAGCGGGCCTCTAAGCCTTCTTCCAGCACAATATTGAGGGCTTCGTGGAGGGCATAAACGGAAGAAACGGGAGCGGTATGGTGATAGGCTCTTTTTGCTCCTGCCCAGTAGTTTTTGACCATCGTTAAATCCAAAAACCAGCTTTGCACCTTGGTTTTGCGGGTGTCTAATACTTTCACGGCGGCCTCTGAAAAACTCACGGGCGACAAGCCTGGAGGGGCAGATAGGCATTTTTGCGTACCCGTATAAATGGCATCAATCTGCCATTCATCTACTTTGAGCGGTACACCACAAAACGAAGTAACGGCATCTACTACCAGCAAAGCTCCTGCCTCATGGACGATTTTGCTAATTTCTTCCAACGGTTGCAAGGCCCCTGTTGAGGTTTCGGCGTGAACAATAGCCAACAGTTTGGGATTGGGACAAGCATCCAATGCTTTTTTGATTTGGTCGGGTTCGGTTACCTTTCCCCATTCGGTATTGATGCGATGCACTTTTGCACCACACCGTTCGGCAATGTCCACCATTCTCCCCCCAAAAACGCCATTGACGCAGATGATGCACTCATCACCAGGCTCTAATAAATTGACTAAACAGGTTTCCATGCCCGCACTCCCTGGAGCCGAAACTACGAAAGTAAGGGCATTTTCGGTCATAAAACACTGCTGAACCATACTTTTTACTTCGTCCATCATCTGAACAAAAAGCGGGTCAAGGTGTCCGTATAAGGGGCTTGACATGGCTCTTAAAACCCTGGGGTTAACATCAGAAGGACCTGGCCCCATCAATACCCTGGGAACTGGATTGAATTTATACGTCATGTGTTTATTTTGATTAAAGGCTTCACTTGTTTTTGTATCAAATTATTGGTCTGATTTGAATGCACTCTTGATTTTAGCGGGTCAGACCGTAGGTCAGACCACGGATACTTCGTCTAATAACTTCAAAATAGAGGCGTAATTCTTGCCAACCGCTTCCGACAAAGCCATTTCGCAGGTTTTAGAGGTTGAATAATACCCGTCGTATTCGGTCTGCTTCACTTCCGAGGCTTCGGTTTTGGTAGCGGCTTTGGTAAGTTGGGGGTAATAAAAACCTCGGTCGCCTGCCATGCCACAACAACCCGCAAAAGTAGGTATATCAGCTTGGATAGCACAAGCTTTACCTATTTGTTGTAGCTTATTCATTGAACCCATTTTATGCACCGAGCAAACGGGATGAAATACCACTTTATCCTTGGGTTTGGTGATTTGCAAGCGCGGCAGAAGCACATCCGAAGCAAAATCTATCACGTCTAAAAAGGTCATTTTATCAAAACACGCCTTGTTTTCGTCGGTCAAATACGGGCGAGAACTTTTGATGGTTTGGGTACAACTTGTCACGTCCATCACAATAGCGATTTTTCCTTCTTTGGAACCTTTCCAAAGCCTTTCGATGGCTTGGTTGGCCTTGAAACGATACGCATCCGCAAAACCCTTGGAAGAGAAGATTTGCCCGCAACATGTCCCGTGACTATCATTCGGAATAATCACCGATACGCTGGCTTTTTGGCAAACCGAAGCAAATGACTGGAAAATATCGCCTCCCATCATGCGCGAAATGCACGAAGAAAAATAAACGATAGAAAGTGATTGCTCGCTATTCTGCTTCTGGGTTACTTTTATGTACGAAGTAGTCGCTTGTATTTGGTTAGACCATACAGGCACCGAGGGGATGACTTTTTTGCCAAAAGAGGTCAGATTTCTCATGAAGTTTTCCCCAAAAACACCGTTGAGGGCAACCCCCGATTTGACGGCAAGCTGGGTGGTTGTTTCAAGGAGGCTAAAATTTTTGGCCAGAAAAAGTGCTGTCTTATTTTGAAAAGAAGAATGATTCTCTCGCCGCAAACGCTTTATCAAATCGCCCGTGTTGATGTCCACGGGGCAATTGTTGGCACACATGCCATCCACAGCACAGGTTTCGATACCATCGAAGGTATAATCTTTCAATAAGGCTTCTTTGGCAGCCACGTTGCCTGACTCATCTAAGCGCTTGATAGCCCGACGGACACCGATACGACGGCGTGGCGTCAATGTCAAATCTCGACTGGGGCAGCTCGATTCACAAAACCCACATTCAATGCACTTGTCCACTTCTTCCTCCACAATGGGCATCACTTTGAGATTGTGAATGTGGGTGAGCTTGTCGTCGGTAACAATAATGCCAGGATTGAGCAAATGCGTGGGGTCAATCAAAGCCTTGAGTTTTTTCATCACCTCGTAGGCATCCGTTCCCCATTCTGTTTCGATGTAGGCCGATACAGCCCGCCCCGAACTGTGTTCGCCCTTCAATGCCCCATTGTATTTCCGCAAGACCAAATCAAACAACTCATCGTTAAATTTTTCGTAATGGTCAATGTCGGGTTGCGTAGCGTACGACTGCGAAATAACAAAATGCAGATTTCCGTCTTTGGCATGACCGAAAAT
>JBGAUP010000075.1:0-20934 GCA_044228585.1 Runella sp.
ATACGATAATAGGCAGCTCTGGAAAGTACGCCTTGATACACTTGATAAATGCCTGTCCATTCGTGCCCCTCATATCAATCTCCATCAGCACCACATCAGGCCGGCACTGAATCACCTGTTCGAGCATCCCCGCTGAACGATCAAATGTACCGATGGACTTAAACCCTGGGCTGAAGTTTAAAAAGTGGCATAACCCTTGTCGAAATTCGTAGTCAGTATCTAATACCGCTACTCTTATTGGCTTTACTTCGTTCATTTGGCTATTAGGGTAGAGGAAATGTACACAACAAATATAAGTGCCTCCAGCTAAAATATATTGACCGTTAAATAAATCCAATGACCGTTAAATCAATTTTTTATCCCCTAAAAGGAGGGTATTTTCTCGTCAGAAGTTTAAGTTCGGAAAAATCAAAGAGATAAAAAATGATTTTACGGTATAACTCATAAATCATTTGGCGAATTGTTATGGCTGGAACTAAGCACTAACCAAAATAAGTTACCTTTCTATCGTACTATATTATCACCAAAATGACTTCATTAGACATCGTAAAACAGTATTACGCACATTTTAATCAGAAAAATTGGGCTGGGATGCTAAGTTTACTCCACCCCGAAGTACGCCACGAACCCAACCAAGGCAACGTCCGCATCGGAAACGAGAAGTTTACCGAGTTTATGCAAAAAATGGACGATGCCTACGACGAAACCCTGACCGATATGGTCTTCTTCACGTCGGACGACGAAACGCGTATTGCGGCGGAGTTTGTCGTAAACGGCATCTACAAACAAGCCGAAGAAGGGCTTCCTCCCGCCCATGGGCAAAAGTACGTACTACCCGCGGGGGCGTTTTTGGAAGTAAAAGGGGGTAAAATCACCCGCGTAACTACCTATTATAATCTTCCACTCTGGATTAAGTTGGTGTCTTAAACGCATATTTGTCATGCTGAAAGCATCTATTTCACTCGCGATACCGACTGAAATCCATTTTCTTCCCTTATGATACTAATTGATAAACCCTTACAGGGTGACAAAGAGCTTATTTTCTTAACCAAACGCGGCCCAGAGATAGCTTCTGTTTTTGAAGACTTGGGGAAATTGCGTATTGCCGTTTTTCGCGATTTTCCTTATTTGTACGAAGGTACAATTGACCACGAAAAAGAATACCTCCAAACGTACGCCAACTCTCCACGCGCTTTTTTGTTCGCCGTGTATGACGGGGCAACAATGGTCGGGGCGACGACCTGTATCCCACTTACCGACGAAACCGCCGATGTGCGCCAACCGTTTGAAGAAGCAGGCTTTGACCTTAACAAAATTTTCTATTTTGGCGAAAGTATTTTGCTACCCGCTTATCGAGGTTTGGGCTTAGGCCACCGTTTTTTCGACGAGCGCGAAGCCCACGCCCGCAGTTTTGGCTCCTACACTACCACGTGTTTTTGTGCCGTAGTCCGCGACAACCACCCCGCTCAACCCTACGATTACCGCCCCAACGACGCCTTTTGGACCAAAAGAGGTTATCGGAAAACACCTGCGCTGCAAAGTAGTTTTGAGTGGTTTGATCTTGGAGACCAACACCCTACTTCAAAGCAAATGGTTTATTGGATGAGAGCATTGTAAAACCATTATCTATGTACGTAACCATCGCTTCGGCGCAATATCCTATCACCGAACACGCCCACTTTGAGGCTTGGCGAAGCCATACGGAACGTTGGGTAGCACACGCAGCGCAACAAAAAGCCCAATTGCTCCTTTTTCCCGAATACGGCTCAATGGAATTGGTGAGTATTTTCTCCGAAGAAATTCGTCGAGATATTCGCCAGCAAGTGATTGAACTCAGCGTACTTCAAAGCGACTTTTGCCAAGTTTTTGCCGATTTAGCCAAGAAATACAGTGTTTGTATTGTGGCGCCGAGTCTCCCCGTAGTTGTGGAAAACAAAACCCACAATCGCGCCTTTGTTTTCTCGCCCGCAGGGCTGGTAAGTTACCAAGACAAGTTTTTTATGACGCGTTTTGAAGATGAAGAATGGGGAATTCAAACCGCCCCCAAAGTGCTTACCGTTTTTGAGGCTGACTGGGGAAATTTTGGCATTCAAATCTGTTACGACGTAGAGTTTGGCATAGGCTCACAGTTACTTAGTTCGGCGGGGGCTTCACTTATTTTAGCCCCAAGCTGTACCGAAACCCTCCGTGGAGCCACCCGCGTTCACGTAGGTGCGCGTGCCCGCGCGCTCGAAAACCAAGTTTATATCGCTGTTTCCCAGACCATTGGCAATGCCACTTGGTCGCCTGCGGTGGACATCAACTACGGATACGCGGGATTTTATTGCACTCCCGACAAAGACCTTCCCGAACAAGGAATCGTCAATACAATGCCACCCCAACAAGCAGGCTGGTTGATAGAAACCCTTGATTTTTCCAAAATAGAGGCAGTCAGAAACGACGGTCAGGTATTTAATTTCAAAGACCATCAACGATTACAAACAAATTTTTTGGAAGAAAAAACAACCGTTGTAAAAAAACAGATTTAAGGTTTTCTACTTTACAAGCCGACCTTTAAATAAATACTCTCCCTCATCGAAATAAGAACGATAAAATGTTATTAGCTTTGGCCTTAGACCAATCAAGTACTCTAATAACCAACGCTTTATGAAACGCCGAACTTTCCTCAGCTTAGGTGCCACCGCTGGTGCTACAACCCTCATTCCCCAAAAATCTTTTCCACAAGCCATCCGTACCAAACCCGCCCGAGTGATTGTGTTAGGTGCAGGGTTTTCGGGGTTATCGGCAGCCCTAAAACTCCACGACTCCAAGGTTGATTTTGTTGTGTTAGAGTCTCGCAACCGCGTGGGCGGTCGAGTATTTACCCACGTTCTTGATGAAGTACACGACTTGCGCGTCGAACTGGGGGCCGAATGGGTGGGGCAATCGCACGAAGAAGTACAAAAACTCTGCAAACGTTTTGATATTGAGTTATTTAACAATCAGTTTGAAACTGATTTACTCTTTCGTGGCAGCTACCAACCCAGCGACCAATGGGAGTTTACGGAAGAATGGAAAAAGCGCTTTGAGGAAATAATAAAAGGTTTCAAGCAGCTATCCGACGCCCAACAACGCGAACTCGACCGCATGGATTGGTGGCGTTTCTTGGTCAATAACGGCATTCCCGAAAACGACTTGTTTCTGCGTGAACTCTTGGATAGCACCGACTTTGGCGAAAGCATCCGCCACGTTTCTGGCTTTTCGGCTTTGTCTGAATATGCCGAGTCAAGTAAAAAAAACGAAATGGATTTAAAAATGAAAGGTGGAAACGGAACGCTGGCGCGAAAAATTGTAGAGCATATTGGAAGCGACAAAGTAAAACTCGGCTACCACGTCGAAGCCATTGAACAAAAAAACGGCAAGGTAAAAATTACGTGCGCCAACGGAGAAACATTTGAAGCCGACCGCCTTATCTGTACGATTCCGACCTTTTCGTTGGCCAAAATCAAGTTTTCTCCCGTACTTCCCAAAGAAAAAATAGATGCCATCAACGCTTTACAGTATGCCCGTATCAATAAACACGCTGTACTGTTTAGCGAGCGTTTTTGGGGACGCGAAGACTTTGACCTTATTACCGATACTTCGGCACACTACTTTTACCATGCCACCAAAAACCAACCCTCCAAATTTGGGGCACTTATTTCGTATAGCATTGGCGAAAAAGCCGATGTTTTTGGTTGGAACGACGACCACTTACGCAAACAAATGGTCTTAGAAAGCCTACGTCCCATTGCCAAGGCCGAAGACTATTTCCAAAAAGAAGTTAATTATTATTGGGGAACCGATCGCTATTCAAAAGGTAGTTATGCCGTTTATGGCAAAGGACAATGGTTTGGTGTAAGACCCATTCTGGCAGCGAAATTTATTAACATTCACTTTGCTGGCGAACATATCGCCGATTGGCAGGGCTTTATGGAAGGTGCCGTAGTTACGGGAGCCGAAGCCGCCGAGGCCGCATTGGCGTAAGTCTTTCTGTCTCAAATGCTAACCAAGTTTCAGATGCATAAAAAAAGTTCTTTTTTATTTATAAATAAACAAACGTTCATTTATATTTGCAAAAAAATGAGAACACGCGACGAAAATAAAGAGCAGGTTGTCCGCCAAAAAGCCATCGAAATGGTTGTTAGAGAAGGCTTAGAGGGCTTTAGTATGCAAAAGTTAGCCAAAGCGGCGGGGGTTTCTCCCGCCACGCTTTATATTTACTACAAAGACAAAGAAGACCTCATTACGCGTATCGGATACGATATTGGCAAAAAATTTAGTGAAAGTATTCTAAGAGATTTTAGTCCCAAACTGTCTTTTGCCGAAGGTTTACGCATCCAATGGCGCAACCGAGCGCAATATGCCTTAGCCAATACCCTCGAAGCCGAGTTTTATGAGCAAGTTCGTAACTCTTCGTTTCGGGAAAGAGTGACCGAAAACTTTATGGGCAATTTCAAGGCTACTATGGGCGATTTTGTCAACAATGCCATTGACCGAGGGGAACTGATACCTATGCCCGTAGAAATTTTCTGGTCTATTGCCTACGCTCCTCTTTACAATTTGATTCGGTTTCATCAGGAAGGCCGTAGTATGGGAGGAAAACCCTTTGTTTTTTCCGAAGAAGCCATGAATTACACCCTTTCATTAGTCCTTAAAGCCCTGACCCCCAAATAACTCAAAGCCTTTGGGGGCAGCAGAGCGAAGAATATCAACCCATTTTAAGATCCCATGAAGACACATTTCAGCACTTATCAAAAAATCGTTATCGCCTTACTGGCAATGACTCAATTCACGGTCGTTTTGGATTTTATGGTCATGTCGCCCTTGGGCGATTTGCTCATGAAATCTATGGAAATATCTCCTACTCAATTTGGTTTTGTGGTATCGAGCTACGCCTTCAGCGCAGGGATTTCGGGCTTACTCACGGCAGGATTTGCCGACAAATATGACCGTAAAAAACTGCTCCTATTCTTCTACGTTGGTTTTATCGCTGGAACGCTATTTTGTGGGTTGGCTCCTACCTACGAAACCATCGTGGCGGCACGCATCGTCACAGGGCTTTTCGGGGGCGTGATTGGTTCGATTAGTATGGCCATTATCACCGATTTATTCACCCTCGAACAACGGGGACGGGTGATGGGCTTTGTTCAGATGGGCTTTGGTACCAGTCAAGTTTTAGGGATTCCAATTAGTTTGTATTTAGCCAACAGCTGGGGCTGGCAATCGCCCTTTTTAATGATTGTAGGGTTAAGCATTTTATTAGCACTCGTGATTTTTCAGGTCATGCAGCCCATTGACAAACACCTTGCGATTCAATCGGAACGTAACGCAGTGGCCCATTTATGGCATACTGTCGCTAAGCGCGACTACCGTATTGGTTTTTTGGCCACTTCCCTGTTGGCCATTGGTGGATACATGATGATGCCCTTTGGGAGCGTGTATGCCATCAATAACCTAAAAGTAACTCCTCACGAGCTGCCCATTATCTTTATGGTAGCGGGTATTAGTACACTTATCACCATGCCGTTCATTGGCCGTCTCAGCGACCGTATTGAGAAGTTCAAACTGTTTACTATGGCTTCTCTCTGGATGGTCGTAATGGTACTTATTTATACCAACCTTCCCGTGGTACCGCTATGGACTATTATCGTATTTAATGTACTGATGATGTCGGGTATTATGAGTCGTATGGTACCTGCTACCACCATGACTTCGGCCATTCCAGTCCCGCAAGACC
This sequence comes from Runella sp., assembly GCA_044228585.1. Lineage (GTDB taxonomy): Bacteria > Bacteroidota > Bacteroidia > Cytophagales > Spirosomataceae > Runella. Next base: position 5,759 of record JBGAUP010000075.1, read on the forward strand.
GTGGGGCATTTATGAGTGTCAACTCCTCATTGCAGCAAATCGCGGGGGGAGTAGCGTCGTTTGTAGCAGGTATAATTGTGGTTCAAAAAGACAATTTCAGCCCCTTAGAGCACTACGATACACTGGGATTGGTGGTGGCTTCTATTACGATATTTTGCATCTTTATGATGTATCGGGTCGAAAGGATGATTGCGGCCAATAAGGCCAAGAAGGTTTGATACTTACAAAACATTTTTTCTCTCGAAAAGGGTGGTTTTAGACCAAGGGTATCAATTTTCCTGGATTCAGCAAGTTTTGGGGATCAAGGGCTTGTTTTATGGCACGCATGACGTCGAGCGCATCGCCGTGTTCTAAAGGCATGTAGCTTAATTTACCCACCCCAATACCGTGTTCACCCGTACAAGTTCCCTCCATGGCCAAAGCTCGACAAACCAAACGTTCGTTCAATGCCTTGGCTCTTTCAAATTCTTCGGCATCATTGGGGTCAATAAGAATTGTTAGGTGAAAATTGCCATCTCCTACGTGTCCAAGAACGGGAGCAAGAATGCGCGTTTGTTGTATATCGTTTTGGGTTTCGACGATACATTGCGCCAATCTCGAAATCGGTACGCATACGTCCGTGGACATGAGTTTGGAGCCAGGACGCAAGGCCATCGCGGCAGGAGCGGCATCGGTACGGGCGCGCCAAAGCTTTTTTCGGTTGGCGGCATCTTTCTCCCAAATAAACTCCGCTGCGCCAAATTCGTAGGCGTAGCCTTGTACTTGCTTGATTTGTTGTTCTACTTCAACCGACGAGCCACCAAATTCCAAAAAAAGCGTAGGAACTTCCTGATAATCAAGCGAAGAATAGCGATTGATGGCCCGCATCATTTGGTCATCCAACAATTCTATCTTCGCAATCGGAACCCCTTTTTGAATGGTTTTTATGGCGGTATTGACCGCCGCTTCTACCGACGGAAACGGACATACCGCCGCGTAAATGGTTTCTGGCTCACTGTGTAACTTGAGCGTTAATTCAGTAATTATGCCCAACGTTCCTTCGGCTCCCACGAAAAGCCGTGTTAGGTCATAGCCTGCTGATGATTTTTTGGCCTTGCTGGCTGTTTTGATCATTTTTCCGTCGGGCAAAACCACCGTCAACGAAAGTACGTTGTCTTTCATTGTTCCGTACCGTACGGCATTGGTGCCCGAAGCTCGCGTACTCGCCATCCCTCCCAAAGTAGCATTGACGCCTGGACCAATGGGAAAGAAGAAGCCCGTACCTTCAAGTCGCGTATCCAATTCATTTCGGGTGACTCCTGCTTGTACTGTTACGTACATATCAGCTTCGTTCAGCTCAATGATTTGGTTCATCAAACTCAAATCCATACAAATCCCTCCCCGAAGTGCCAACACGTGGCCTTCGATGGAAGTACCCGCCCCAAAAGGAATAATGGGAACACTGTATTTGGCGCAAGTTTGAACGATTTTGGCGATTTCTTCGGTGGTTTGGGGATATACCACTACATCAGGAGGCATACATTCATGGTAGCTAAAGCCTACACCGTGTTGCTCTCTCACGGTTAGGTCCCGATTTATCCGTCTCCCGAAAAACGGCTCAAGTTCTTGAAAAAAGAGAAAGTTATCCATCGAAATCAATGATCGTCAAAACGAAGTTTCGCGAGTAATTCATCCGTTACTCCTTCAGTATAAACCCCGTATCCACTCACTAAAATCCCCTTAATAGCGTGGTTTTCAGACGAAATAGCGTACAAAGTGGCCTCATCGGCAGGATCGGTTTGACCTTCAAAACGATAAAACCCATCAATTTTAAACTCATCGGCAAATACTTTCAAATTCCCTTCGCGACACGCCAAACAGTCTTGCTGTAAGTTAAAATCTTCGATATAGCCTTCTTTACGAAGGGCTTCCATGGTTTCTGATAAGGTATCGTAGGCTTGCATAAAGCATTAATATTTAGGAGGAGGGAGTAAATCTTGGTACTGAGGATGCTGCTGAATATACTTTATGACAAAGGGACAATAAATCTTCAACGACCATTTTTCTCTACGAATGGTATCAAGCGCAAACTGAGCCAATTGTTGCGCCAATCCTCGCCCGCGTAAACTATCAGGTACGAACGTGTGCATCAGATAAATCACCCCTTCGTGCCAACGATAGTCTATAAAAGCATATTCTCCTTCAACTTCTATTTCAAAACGTTGACGATCAAGGTTATTAATTATATTCATTAAAAATCGTTTATGCTTGCACCAATTCAACTATTGCAATTTCGGGCAAAATACCTACCCGACCTGGGTAGCCAATGTAGCCAAATCCTCGGTTAACGTAGAGATGCTGATCCCCTTCGGTGTAGAGTCCCCCCCATTGTTTATAACGATACTGCACGGGACTCCACTTAAACCCGCCCAACTCTACCCCAAACTGCATCCCGTGGGTATGACCTGCAAAGGCAACATCAATGTCTTTATACTTCTCGGTGACTTGGGCATTCCAGTGGCTTGGGTCGTGCGACAATAGTAATTTTACGGGATAATCTTCCGTAAACTGATGGGCTTTTTCTAAGTTACCGTATTTGGCAAAGCCTCCCATGCCCCAGTTTTGAATACCAAGTAAGCCCATTTGCTCATTGCCCACTTTGATAGTACGGTGTTCGTCCAACAGCAAATCCCAACCTAACAAGCGATGTGCTTCTTTCAAATCTTCCAAATTCTTGCGCTTGGCATCGGCACTGGGCCACTGATAATAATCGCCATAATCGTGGTTTCCTAATACGGAAAACGTCCCTAATGGTGCTTTTACTTTTTTGAAAATATCAATATAGTCTTTCACCTCATCGGCGGTGTTGTTGACCAAATCGCCCGTGAAGAAAAATAAATCTGGTTTTTCAGCCATGAGCATTTCTACTCCCCCCTTCACGGCAGTTTTATTGAAAAAACTTCCCGAATGAATGTCAGAAAGCTGGGCAATTTTCATTCCTTCAAATGCTTTGGGTAAGTTTTTAACGGGAATCCTGACGCGACGAATACGGTAATCGTGTGCCCCTGATACAATACCGTAGGTAAATCCTGCGACTGTTGTACCTGCCACGGCCAGTGCCGTTTTCATCAAAAACTCAGACCGAGGAATGGTCGGAGCGTCGGGTAAAGAGTTGGTAGCGATAGATTGAGTTTGAAATAAACCCGTAACCCATTTGCCAAAACGTACTACATCGTCAATCAAAATAAAAAACAATGCAAAAAACTTGGCAAAATAAGGAATCAGTAGCCCCGTCCAGATAAATTGGCGCGTCATTCGGCTAAGAGAATCGGGGGAGATAAGAAACTGCGTAACTACCCAAACGGTTAGGCTAACGACAGGAATAGCCCAATAAATGACATGAATCAGGCGACGGGTTTCGAGAGTACTACCTCGGGTAAGGGTTTTTACGGCTTGAAAAACGTACAAATCCAACAAAAAAAAGACACCGATGGTAATGAGAATGGCAGGCAGACGGTTCATAATGTGCTTAGAATGAGTTTTCGGTACAACAAAAGACAATTAAAAAAAGTGTGATATAGGAGTAGATTTGTGGGAAACGGCCAATATTTAGGATGAAGTAACTATTTTTGGTTCTCATTTATTTCAAAAGCCATCATGATTGACGTACAATTATTGGAAACAGCATTAAACACCCAAACTTGTTTTGACTACGTCCTCTCCGATGAAGCGGGGGGAATTGTTACGTTTGTAGGAACTGTGCGTAACCATACCAAAGGCAAACGAGTAATACGCTTAGAATTTGAAGCCTACGCTCCCATGGCCATTAAGGAAATGCAAAAAATTGCCGAAGAAGCGGTACGTCGTTGGCCCGTATTAAAGATTTCCATTCACCATCGCGTAGGCATTCTGGACATTGGCGAAATCCCAGTAGTGATTGCCGTCGCCTGCGCCCACCGAAAAGCCGCTTTTGAAGCCTGTCAGTTTACAATTGATACGCTCAAAGAAACTGTTCCCATTTGGAAAAAGGAGTTTTTTGAAGACGGCGAAGTGTGGGTAGCAGCACATCCCTAAAAAAAGAAATAATGAATACAAAAAAAGTATCTATTGTTCGAATAAATGGAGCAAACTCTGAAAACGTGACCGACCTCATCGTCGTAGAAGAACCCGTAGAAATCAGATTACAATATTGGGATATAATGAAAGGCTGGGTTGAAAAAGCCGTGTCTATCACCATGCGTACGCCTGGGGAAGACGAAGCCTTGGCCGTTGGTTTTTTGAAAACCGAAGGCATTGTCAACGACGATGAGATTGACATCGCCGTGGCGAATTTGGACAATACTGTCACCGTCAAACTCAAACCAGAAGTACGACCCGATTTCCAAAAATTACAACGTAATTTCTACGCCACTTCCAGTTGTGGGGTTTGTGGAAAATCATCCTTAGACGCCCTCGGTTATACGTATGAGAACTTGCGATTTGCAGAAAACAGCCCCGCTTTACTTCCCGAATTAATTGCGTCTTTGCCCGAGAAACTCGCCACTTTTCAGCGTATTTTTGACAAAACGGGCGGCATTCACGCCGCAGGATTATTTGATTGGGAAGGAAATTTACTACTTTATGCCGAAGATGTAGGTCGCCACAATGCCGTGGATAAAATTGCTGGCAAAGCGGTATTGAATCATCTACCTACATTCAACAACAATATACTTGTTTTGAGCGGACGCGCTTGTTTCGAGCTGCTACACAAAGCCTTGGCAATGTCTATTCCAGTAGTCGTAGCTGTGGGAGCTCCTTCCAGTTTGGCGGTAGAAACGGCAGAAAAATTTGGGCAAACGCTGATTGGTTTTACGCGAGATAGTCGCTTCAATGTTTATACGGGCGTGCAACGAATCGCTTAGGGTTTATTTCACTACTGCAATACATTCAATCTCTATTTTAGCTCCCAAAGCCAAGCCGTTGGCTCCCAATGCACTACGTGCTGGAAAGTGATTGGGAAAATAGGTAGCATATACTTTATTCATTTCGGGCCATTCTTTCATATCGGCAATAAAAACGGTGACTTTCACCACACGATCGAGCGAAGAACCATTGCGTTCCAAGACGGCTTTGATATTTTCCATGGTCTGCCGTGTTTCAGCGGCAATACCTCCGCTTACTACTTTCAAATTTTGGTCGGTGCCGATTTGTCCTGAAAGGTAAAGCATATTACCCACCCGTACGACCTCCGAAAAAGGGAAGGCTTTAAAAGCCTCACCACTAACAAACTGAATTTCAGATATTTGATTTTTCTGGGCCTTGCAAGCTGAAGAAAGCACGACCAATAGCAAAACAAAAAGAATCCCATTTTTCATACCATTATCTTCTGAAAGTGAACAATTTAAAAAAAACAAAAAGAGACAAGTGCCATTTTTATTGAACCAATTGTGCATACAAATGAGTGAGGGTTTCGGCGGCATCTGCGCACAGACCTGGATGAACGGGTGAGGTCTGAACAATAGTACTTCTGGCCGAAGTCAGCCAGCGAAAACGCTCCGCGATAGACAATTGACCAATGACTCCCCCTTCCGAGCGACCCGCACAAATACGCTCAAAAGTGCGCAAACGTTCTTGCAACTCTTTCAAATCCAACTTGTCCGAAAACGCACGAAATCGCTCTTCGTTCAGTTCAAACATCGCTTGCAAAAAACGTTGTGCAGGACAATAGAGAATAACGCCTACGTTGAGAAATTCTTCGCGTTCGACGCGCGGCACAACGCGAATGACGGCGTACTCAAACAAGTGTTTTTCTTGCATTTTGCGCTTCTTTGACAAAAATTTCTGACGCAGCCAACCGCGCCTCTAAAAATTGAACATACACCCGTCGCCGTTCATCGGCAGATTCAGACCACGACTCGGCCATTAACCATTCCTCAGGAACAAGTGCTACAATATCTCTGATTTTTTCGGGGGTCAGCCTCGCCCGAAATTCAGCATCTACGGCCTCTAATTCAGTGGCTTGGGGTAGTAATACGTGGCTTTTAATGGGAGTAAAAGGACGTTGACTTTGTTCAGCCCAGTTGTCCCAAGTATGATGAAAATAGAGCGAAGCTCCGTGGTCAATAAGCCATAACTCCTTGTGCCACATCAACATATTGGTATTACGGGCAGTACGGTCAACGTTGGTAATAAAGCAATCCAGCCAAACAATCTGCGAGGCAAGTTTGGCATCAACAGTGGTTATTAATGAATCAAACGTAATGGCTCCCGCAAGGAAATGGAGGGCTAAATTGAGTCCTACACTCCCGCGTAGTAAATCTTGGATTTCTTCATCGGGTTCGCTACGGCTAAAGGCGATGTCGAGTTCTGTAAAAACGATTTCTGGTACGCGCAAACCCAGTGTTCGCGCAATCTCACCCGAAATAAGTTCGGCAATAAGGGCTTTGGGTCCCTGTCCTGCTCCCCGAAATTTCATTACGTACAAAAATCCATCGTCGGCTTCCACAATGGCAGGCAAGGAACCGCCCTCGCGCAAAGGCGTTACGTAGCGCGTTACGTTGACGGTTCGGAGTGGGGTATAAGTCACAATATATTTTTCTAAATTAAACCGCCGCGAACTGTTTTTTAAGCACCTCTACGGCTTTTGTTACTTCACCGTCAAAGTCCTTCCAGCGACATTCTAACGATAATCCGCCTTTGTATTTAATCTTTTTCAGTGCTCGCAGATATGGACCAAAATCATCGCCTTCTACCCCTGGCGGCGTCCGATTTTTCTTTTCGGCAATGTGGCAATGGGTGATGTACTTTCCGTACTTAATAATCTCTTCGGGGCCTTCGTCGTCTTTGGCCATGTGATAAATATCGCACAACAGCCGAAAGTTGGGATGATTTACGGCTTCAATGATTTCTACGCCTTCTGCCAAACTGTTGATAAAATTGGTTTCGCTCCGATTCAGCGGCTCAATGGCAATCATAATCCCGTATTTTTCGGCCAAAGGCGCCATTTTTTTGCTCAATTCGATGTGCTGTTCTTTGGCCTTGGTGCGGTCAAAACCGTCGGGAATGCGTCTTGAACCCCCGCTTCCAAAAACAATATTTTTCGACCCACATTCTTTAGCACGTTGAAATGCCAACTCTGCCCGTTTCAAGATAGCCTCGTGGTGCGTGTCGGGGCCTACTGATTTAAGGTTTCCAGGAAAAAAACTTACGTACGAGCGCACAGGAAAACCAACCGACTGAAGGAGTCCTTGATTCTTAGCGTACTGCTCATCTCCTCCCGTATCAGGAATCAAAAAGCGCCCTACGTTTTCCTCAATAAACGAATAGCCCAAGTTTTTCAACAGACCTGCTTTATCGTAAGAGGTGCATACCCCCAAAGGAAGAGAAAACGTACGTTTGTTGACCTCCAAGAGAGCCGCCTCAGCCCCTATACTTGATGCCGCAATTCCTGCCAAAGCACCCGTGGTTAGCTTTAGAAAATTTCTCCTTGAATGGTATTTCTCGGTTAAGTTCATTGGTCAGCGGGATTTATATTATTTTGATTTGTTGGTTAAATTCCAATTTAAGCAAGCCGATGCTGGGCATTATTTACTCGAAATTGTTTTTGTTTCCATTTCGCCAATCAAAAAACCGTAAGGTTTCAATGGTTCAATATGATCGCAGACAATTTTTAAAATCGCAGTAAGCGGAATGGCGAGAATAATGCCTGGTATGCCCCAAATCAACTCGCCAAGCACCAAGGCGATGATGGTAAATAGGGGGTTAATTTTTACTTGAGGGCCTAAAATAAGGGGTTCTAATACCCACCCTTGAACAAATTGCACAAATCCATAAGTCATTACGATACCTACCAGCATCGAAAAATCAGCACCATGTACCGCAGCAACCAACACAGTTAGGGTTGTTCCCGTAATATTACCCACAAAAGGGACAATTTCTAATAAACCACATAAAAAGGCAAAAAATAGGGCATTCTTTACGCCAACGAGGCTAAAACCAATACCGTACATAATCCACAGGCACACAATCATTTTGGAAAGCCCTAACAAATATTGCTGTGAGACGCTCACGGCAGAGTTAATGACCTGTTCCATTTCAGCCCTTTGGGAAGTATCCGAAAGTTTGAGGAGGAAATTATTCAAGTGAGACCGGTAGTACAGTAGAAAAAGGAAATAGACCAATACCAAAATAAGATTGGTAAACGCATGGGTCAGCAAACCCGCCACCGCTTGCATCATACTCGAATAAGACGGCTGCTCTGATTTTAAAATCGCCAATTGATCCTTGACCGAAATTCCCAAATGATCAAAAATATACCCTTGAGCACGATTACCCGTTTCAATGGCTTTTTGTTTTATAAGCGCGACATCGTTGGTCAGTTCGGCTACTTTCCACCCAAGTAACACGGCCAGAATAGAGATAATCAACAGCAAAATCAAAAAACAAATAAATACCACGATGCCTTTGGGAATTTTTCGGGATTCCATCCAGTGACAAAAAGGCACAAAAAGCGTTGCTAAAACACCACCAATGGCCAAAGGCATCAAAAACCCTTTGGCAAAATACAGTCCCGCAACCACCAAAAACAGTAAGAGAAGCTTTTTGATAACAGATGTAATTGAAATGATCATAGTTTGGCTTGGCGAAGTACGTCAACAAATATATCTGAAAACCGAATGTCTTTGATTGTTTACTTCCCTAATTTCGCTCCGCCCATCCTTCCACTAAGAATATATTCTTCAAAAACAACCCAATTTTAGGGGTTTTTCTCTAAATCGAAACCAAAGTTATCCCACAGTCGTTTTCAATTTATACCATTTAGCCCACAATCATGGATGTTATTATCGTCGTTCCGCTCGTTGTTTCGCTACTCTTACTCCGCTATTATTTGGCTGACCACGATACGCCTACCGATAAAGACCGCAAACGATACACAGAAGGAATTGCTATGTTTGAAGCAGGCGATTACGTTGCTGCTCAAGCTTATTTTGACCAAAAAGTAAAACAAAATCGCAAATCGGCCCTTGCTTATGCTTACCGTGGTAAGTGTAACCTAAAGGCCGATAATCTCTACTCGGCGCTGTATGATTTTACGGAAGCTCTCTCATTTGACACCACCCTCTCCGACGTCCACTTTGAAAAAGGAAAAGTACATTTTCAATTGGGAGAATACCACGACGCCTATTTATCGTTTGATAAAGCCGTCTGGTTTTCGAGGGGAAAAAATACCGATGCCCTGCACTGGCGTGCCGTAACACACGCAAAACAAAGTGAACGGTTTACTTACTGAAACGCCCTGATTTAAACTTCGTTTTCAACGATTCGCCCGTTTTTTTTTGTATCGCCTTCGTTCCTGCTTCAATTTTGGGGAAATCATTTAAGAACAAACAAGGCTTATGAAAACGGTTTATCTCACTCTCTTCTCACTCACCCTTTTCCTCCCTCTCACTTCGCAAGCCCAATACGGCACCATGCTGCCTGATGGATTTGTAGTACCCAAATCTGCTATCGAACCCACCTGTACAGTAGCCGACAAAGGCAAACTTTATTACCGAACTAATACGCCTGCTGGGCTTATGGTTTGCGATGGCACACAGTGGCAACCCGCTCAATCTCAATGGGGTGGTGGAATTGGAACCCCATTATATTATAGTGGATTGGTTGGTATCAAAACTACGACACCCGCTTATGAGTTGGATGTCAACGGTTCACAACGGGTATCAGCTTTGTATGTAACTACTACAATAGGCGTAGGTACAACCAGCCCAAGTACAGCAGGTATTGAAGTTTTGGATGGGGATATTGCCATCAAAAGCACCGCCGATGCCAAAACCTGGAAATATGACTACGACGATGCCCTCAATGCCCTTACCCTAAAAGAAGACGGTACAAACCGCATGGTTTTTGCCAACGGAGGCAATGTAGGCATAGGTGCTGTAACCCCAGCGTATAAACTACACGTGGACGGTACAGGGTATTTTACTGGTGATTTGAAGGTAAACAACGGCAAAGGAATTGTCAGAAGTACCACAGCCAACCCGATTAAATGTCATGTCACACAAGCGAGTCTCGGAATGTCTTTTACGGTCAATGCCAATTTTTGTGCAACTTCAAATGTGAGTATCACTTCGGCTGGTTTTACAGCCGCCCCTACCGCTCAAATAGGTACTTTAGTAAGCGGAACGGGTGATTTTGGCAAATTGAACATCAACGTACAATCAACCTCAACCTCAACGGTTGTGGTTCGTTTTTGTAATAATACAGCCAGTAATATTACATTGGGAAATATGATTTTTAATTTGATGTGCGTAGGGCAGTAACCTTTCCTCTCCCAACCCTCCCCGATAGGTAGGGCTTCTTTTAAAAAAGTTTAGAACAAAAATCCTTAGCTCATGAAAGCAGTAAACATATTCCTTCTATCAATTATCGTCTCTTTTAGTAGTCTTGCTCAATCTACAAGCATTGAGTCGAATGTATTCAAACTGCATTTAAGTACTAATGCGTGCCCAACTGCTGACTATACTGGAAGCATTTTTTACAATACAGATTTTAATCTTTTGACTTATTGTACAGGAGCCAATTCCTCAATTTTTGGCGCAGGCGATTGGATGGGTATTTCCCCCATCTATCGCAATACAAACGTAGGGATTAGAAGAGGAAGCCCTATTTATGAATTGGATATAAATGGATATAATAGAGCTACGAATTTTTATGTGAGTGGAAAAATAGGTATCGGAACAACGACCCCTACTGAAAAAGTTGAAATAGTGGATAGACAGTTGGCCATTGGAAGCACTGCTGATGCTACTTCCTGGAGACAAAGATATACCGATGCTTCTGATAGATTTGATATTGCAGAAGATGGGCTAAGTAGGTTACTAATAGATAATGGGGGGAATACAGGTGTTGGAAGTTCTTCACCCACTTACAAATTTTCTGTGATAGGAGATGTCAATTATAATGGAAACTTGAGAGAAGGAGGTTTTGGAACGATGGCAAGTACCGAAACTACCGTGCAGAAAATGGTAACCATAACCCTTTCGATTACGAATAATTTGGTTGTCAATGCCAACGCATGTGCAACATGGGGGGGGACGCTTCCTGGTGGAACATTTACAAACCCACCGGCTGCCTTTCTCGGGAATAAAATTAGTGGCACTAGTAATGATGACCAGATAGTTATGACAGTAGAAAACGTTACCACAGCGGGAGTTACTGTTCGATTTTGCAACAATAAAGCCTCCGCTGTTAATCTGCTAAATTTCTCGTATTCTATACTTGCGATAGGCGATTAACATATTTCAAAACCTTAACCCCACCCCGAAAGCTTGCTTTTTGAGGTGGGGTTTGTTTTTTTATTATTGCTATCGGCCAATAATTTTAACAAGAGACTATCTCAAAAACCTATAGCAGTTTCTCGTTGCTTCCATTTTATTCCATCAAAATACCCTCCAGAGGGTATTGAAGCCTTAGTAAAATACAAGTTACTTTTGTAAGTAGCGCGAATCAATGGTTCTCTCCTAAATCGGTCTTTTCTAACAAACAATATAACAGGAGTATTAAGTAATTATGTAGATTTAGTAGTTTTTAAGTGGTTGATAGTCAATAAAATACACCTAAAATCAATTTTACATTTTTACTTACAATTCTATTTTCGACATCTATTGGGCTAATTCATCTCAAAGCTAAAAATTATGAAAAAAATAGTTTGCATCCACTTATTTGTTATAAGCTTTTGGTTTTTATTCGTATTGTTCTTACCAATCGTTTCAAATGGACAAGATGATGGCTGGCGAGTATGGGTAAAGGTTTCGCCTTGCTCTGGACGATTTGATTGGGTTAGTGTGGCAAAAACCAATCCTGGAGGTGGCTTAAATTACTATTACTTAGCCAACCAACTTTTTCCCAGTGCAGGATGTACCATACAAGGCTGCACTTTTACAGGAGCCAATGCAGTGGCTGCTTCATTGCGTACTTCCACTGAGTTTTTCAAGTATTGCTGTCGAGACTACTCCGTCTGGCAAAATACCCAGGCAGGCAAAATGACGGTAGTAGTAGGAAAATTTGGAACTGCTGGCTTAGGATGGCAGATAGTCAAAGGAGATCTGTGTTGTGAAGAAGCCGAAGCTTTGTCTGGAATACAAGGAGCGTGTAGTGGAAACATCGCTAACCAGCAATTAGTACAGAATACAAAATGCTGGCCCGGAAGTTATGCGGCATGGAATGCACAGGCTCAGCGAGTAGAATGTTATTGTAATCCTGGACTGGTATGGAACAACACTAAAACGGCTTGTATATCTCCACAAGTACAAAATGTGGATTGTTCGGGATACCCAGGAAGTTATGCCGTTTGGAACGAACAAACCCGAAGAGCCGAATGCTGGTGTCCCGAAGGAAAAACTTGGAACAGCACAAGAACCGCCTGCGTAGATGTGGTTGCACAAGTAAACTGCTGGCCAGGAAGTTATGCAGCCCTCAACCCCCAGACGGGTAAAACAGAATGCTATTGCAACCCTGGACTGGTATGGAACAGCACTAAAACTGCCTGCGTAACGCCCGGAAATACCAATGACAATGGAACTATTTGGACTTTAGTATCCGTCACTTCCTCCCCTGAAACACCCAGTCAAGGTTGGAGTTTTAATTCATCTGGGACAGCGCACTTGGATGTGTATAGTGGTGACAAAGCTGATTTTCGATGGACACCACCGCCAAACCAATTTAGTAGTAATGGGTTTACAGTTTCATTAAGTGTCACTGGCATTCCTGCTCCCAATAGCAGAATAGCAGCATTGATTGACGTAGCTGGATATGGACTTGACACCGATTCGCCTACCGACCAGCGAAGCGCCTATGCTACTCCGCCAAGTGGCCCAGCCAGTGCTCAAAGATCAGTTACTTTTAAACCTTCATCATCTGCCTCAGAGATAGAAGTAAAAATAGTCTTAATGTGGGGAGGGGTAACGTTCCGTTATAAATACCAGCGTTCGCAATAATTTTTACGCTTTGGCGGTAAAAATACCGCCACCCTATCTTTCACTTACATCCCCTTCAACACCTTCCACATTTCATCGGCAACGAGCTGATTCCCTGCATCGTTGAGGTGTACGCGGTCGGTAGTCAGGATATTTTTCTCATCGTTGTTGGGATTGTTTTTGAGGTTGTAATCCAAGAATGATTTCCGCAGGTCAATCAATGGCAGTCCGTTTTTCTTGGCCAAATCGCGAATCATTTGCGAATAGCGGTTCAGGTCGCCGTCCTGTTGATTAGAAAAATCGGTGCGCTCGCCAATCGCGGCTGGCGTACAAAGGGCTACTCGGATGTTGGCTGCTTTCAGTTTTTTAAGAATGGCTTCATAAAAACGCACAAATTTGTCGGGGTCTGTACCTGTTCCAGAGCTTGCTTTGTGCCACACGTCATTGACGCCAATGTAAATGATGACCACGTTGGGCTGTTTGGCCAACACGTCGTCTTCCATACGCAGGTACAAATCATAGATTTTATTCCCTCCTATACCTGCTCCTATGAGTTCGTATTTGTCTTTCAAACCCTGTTTTTCGAGCATTTCGCCCATTTTTACAATGTAGCCACCCGGTCTTACGCCTGCTTGGGTGATAGAATCGCCAAAGAAAACCACCCGAATGGGTTTATCCTGTTGGGCAGCCAAAAGAGGAAGGGTAAAGAGACTAAGACGGAGATAACGAAGAAATCTTTTCATTGTGATTGATTAGAAATAGGTTTTTCTGTATAAAGGATTTTTTTTCGTAGTTCTAACAATTGAGCGCCGATTGGAGGACACGTCGCTCTCTATGACGGTTTGGGTACACGCTACCGCCAAGTTTTGGCTTGTGTGTCGGCTTGTGCGACTTGGCAATGTGTGTGCTTTTAGCATGGCTTTATTTGGTTTTTTTATTAGTAATTTACTCGTCCATTGGCTTAATCATGCTTTCTATAAATGTAATTTCCTCCTTAGTCAACTTGTATTTTTTATAAAGCTGTTTGTCAATATCTGCAATTGATTTACTCCAATCTATATCTGATTTTGAGGTAAAGTCTTGAAGTGGAACAAATTTGTAAGTTTTTGATGTAGCATCTTGACTTGCTTTACCTAAACTATGTTGGAATCTTGCAAATTTAGTTTTAAAATATTTGCAAAGATTTTTAGCTGATAATTGATTCAAATTAAGGTCTGCACCAACAACAATATATGATTCAGTACAAACAGATTTAGCAAGTCCTATAAATGTATTTAGGTTGTCATCGTTTAGCTCAGTCCCAATATTGTTAGCTCTTGGTGTAAATACTTTTACTTTTTCTATCCATTCCTTATTTTTTAAAACTTCTTCCTTCTTTAAATACCCTACCTTTTGACCTTTTCCAAAACACATAATTGGGTCTTTTAAGCCCTTGGAAGAGGCTCTAAATAAATTTGGTTGCTTAACAATATTCGCTTCTAATCCAAATGGTTTTCTTGCAGATATTGAATTTTCAAGTGATTTAAAGCCTTTATAAGTCTTAATCTTTTTAATCATTTCAATTGCAATACTGTGCCTGATTAAAATATCTGAATCTTCCGTTTTTAAATTACGACTATTAACTGTTGGGTTTAAATTATCATTATAAGTATATACTTTTGTTAAGGCTTTTGTATTATCAAAATCTTTACTCCACAAGAAAAAACAAACACCACCTCTAAGATTAATATTTTCAAAAAGTAAATCAGGCTTTAGGAAATCATGTAATTCTACAATATGAATATCATTGAGCATTTGGTCTCGAAATTCATCCAGGTCCTTTCCACCAGCATACCAACGTGTAGGCATAATCATAGAAATATGATCAGGATTTAGTTTCTTGGCCATAAATACAAATTCATTGTAAATAGGTGAAGCACTATTTTTATTAGCACCTAAATCACTTTTTTGATAAGGTGGATTTCCAACGATTACATTAAATTTCATTCTTCTATTATTGATTTTAAGAGACTGTTTTTCAATTAACTTGTTTTCTTGAATCAACTCATATGCGGTGTAATTTGCTTCTATTAGATTGATGTCTAATTCTAATAGTTTATAAACTTTTCTTACAAACTCATACGCAATTTTCGATGTTGGTATTGAGTAAAAATTATTCGCTACTTCTTTGCCATATATTTTATAGCAAGCATAAACAAATTCACCCTGTTTGGAGGCTATGTCTAATAGGATTGTTGATTTATC
>JBGAUP010000466.1:0-2554 GCA_044228585.1 Runella sp.
GAGTTTTTGAAATGGCAGTTATATTTGTGTCAAATAGTAAAAAAACGAGATAACTCAACCTCAGAAACCTTCTTTTATGTTGCTGACTTTCGATGACTTTTTCTTCATACCTTTCTCCTTTGATAGTCGCCTTTTCAAATGACAAACCGTTATTTTCTCATTTACAAACCATTTGGCATGATGTCGCAGTTTTCGCGAGAAGGCGACAAGCCGACGTTAGCCGATTTACCATTTCATTTTTCCAAAGATATATATCCAGTAGGGCGATTGGATGCGGATAGCGAAGGACTTTTGCTTCTAACCAACGACACATTTTTAAATAATCGTTTGCTCAATCCTAAGTTTAAGCATCAACGTACCTATTTTGTACAGGTAGAGGGAAAAATTACGCCTGAAGCCACGCAAAAACTTCAAACAGGCGTTGTGATTTCGATAGATGGCAAACCGCACGCTACTTTACCTGCCCAAGTGCGGCTATTGGTAAATGAACCTTTACTATCCGAACGGAATCCGCCCATTCGATTTCGCCAAAGTATCCCCACAAGTTGGATTTCGCTTACGCTTCACGAGGGAAAAAACCGCCAAGTCCGCCGCATGACAGCAGCAGTAGGATTTCCAACGCTACGATTAGTACGCTGGGCCATTGAAGAGGTAAAGTTAGGCACAATGCAACCCGCAGAAGTAGTGGAAGTGGAGAAAGAGTGGTTGTTTAAGAAGTTAGGTATTAAGTAGAATTATTTTTCTACACTTGCTGCATAAACATAAGACTTGTTTTGGTAAAAGTCCATTAAAATGTCTAAAATAAATTTTGCTGAAATAAGCAGACAAACTGGCTATGTACGACCGAAAATTCATCGAATTATACCCACTCTAAAGAATAGTCGGTACACCGTTTCAAATGTAAAAATCAGTAGTGAAGCCCCTAAAGGTTTTAGTTTCATCGTAAATCAATAACTTCTACACCCTTGTACTGGGAAGCATCAAAAGCAAAAAACTTGTCTTCTACTTTTATATTAGGGGTAAACTTATCAACTCTAAATACCAGGCGTTGACCACTGCGTTGGGTCACTTTCCAACTTTTAATTGATTTGTCTTTTTTGTCCACTTTAATTTGGACTTTAGCTACTTTGCTGTCTTTTTTTTCAGGCGAAAGCTCCACAACTTCATAAACACGGCCACTCTCGGTAACTTCCTCAATAAAGATATATTTGTAGCCTTTTTTATAAATGGTGTAAATCTTCGTAGGGTCAACATCACCGACTTCTTTAGGGTCGTAGTTGTTTATAGTAGCTTCATTACTCTCTTTAATGTAGGTAGTCATTATTTTTCCATCATTGAAAATTTCTTGACCAGCCATTTTCAGCCGAAACTTAGTACCCTTTACTGTGGCATCACCTTTTAAACTTTCCTTAGTTCCTTGTCCTTCATTTGTATAAGTAAAAATTACTTTAAACGATGTCAAAGCTTTGTACTTGTTGCTCATTGCATCTAAAATAGTGCCAGCACGTTTGTCGCTTTGGGCATTTACAATTTGGCTCAAGAAAAGAGCCGTAATAACCAAAAATTTTCTCATTGTTATAGGTTTAATTAACTATACTATAATGTAGATGGCTTTTGAAAGACAAAGGTTTAAAAGCATCATTTACAGTATAACGAAACTTTCTTCTAAAGTGGTGGTGGTTGTTTTGAGGGGACTACCCTCCTTATTGTTAGCCCCTTCAGAATTGCATCCCACAGGCAATGCCAGAAAGTAAGAGCCGTTGGCTGGGGTAGCGATAAAAGCCGCACTACCTGACGATGTAGGTGTGAGTTCTATGTATTTTGCGCGATATTCTACGGTAGCATTTGGGGCAATGATGTTGGTATTTGTGCCTTTAATCATTTGAGAGGCTTGATACACCGTGTTGGTGGAAATTGTTGAGTTTAGGACCATATTTTCTGGGCATGGGATAAGTGTATTCTCGATTCTGAAATGCTCTTTCAGACATCCCAAACTGTCGCGTACAATGATAGTTGTATCGTTAGATAGTTGAAAATCAAATGTAGGCTGACGACTGCCATTCGGCCATAGATAGGTTCCTTTCCAAGAAGGGGTTAGTTTGACTATATCTCCATGTTTAGCTTTGAGGGTAGTAGTTTTGTTAACATCCTTAAAAATAGTAAACTGGTCTCTCACGATTTGGTCAACGCAAAGCCATTCAAAATTGAGGCGATTGTCTTCAATTTCAATCACTACTGAGCCTCCATTCGTGGCGTTTTTGAAAGGCATAGCAGGATGAGCTACTCCATTGAAGCCATTGTTTTGTCCTGCTGAGCCAGCTACAACATAAATAACGCCTTCATCTCCCCCATTTTTAATGTAAGCGCAGGAGTTTTCTATCCCATCATATCTTCCAGAGGTAAGACTGGTAAGATGTTGATTGTCACGAAAAGTTGATGAAATATCTGTGTGACCACGCATAGGGCGCGATCGCTCATAGAGGTGACTGTGACCGCTAAGTACTAAATCAACTTTAAAACGCTCTAAGATAGGTGTTAGATTTTGTCGAATAAG
>JBGAUP010000467.1:0-2551 GCA_044228585.1 Runella sp.
AAATGAACCTTTTTGCACGGTTTTTGGTATGGAAATTATAAAAATCATTGTCTTGAAAACTAAATTAATCGCAGTTTGTTGTTGCTGTATCCTTTGTTAAGCGAGGGAAAGGGAATAATTTACTCATTAAAACCAATAAATTGAGCAGCCCTTTCCCGATGAAAGGGCTTATTTTTTGCAACTCAACCCAATGCCATGACTTCGACCGAACAAGAGTTATCCGTTTCCTTTTTTGAGCGTCTTGCCGAGCAGAATACGCGTTATCAGTATCGCCTCCCTTCGCGCCACGACGTGGGGAAATTTGTGGACGAAATTATGTGTTTTTTGTTTCCTATTACCCAAGATTGTGGGAATACGCCAATGGATTTGCCAGAAGCTTACCAGCGTTTGCAAAAACGTCTTCTGTGTTTATTGGAACCTCTGCATGTTAACCTCGAAACGGGTAAAGTTGCCGTAGCAGAACAGTTTTTGGCCGAACTTCCCACCATTTACGAAAACCTGTTGCTCGACGCTCAGGCCATTTCCGATAACGACCCTGCTTCAATGGGCATAGAGGAGGTCATTGCGGTGTATCCAGGTTTTTATGCCATTGCGGTGTATCGTTTGGCACATGCCTTGGTTGATTTGGATGTGCCGTTGCTTCCTCGTATGCTTACTGAATACGCGCATGGATTGACGGGTATTGATATTCATCCCAAAGCTAATATTGGCAAATCATTTTTTATTGACCACGGTACGGGCGTAGTGATTGGCGAAACTACCGACATCGGCAACAACGTGAAAGTGTATCAGGGAGTTACTTTGGGTGCGTTGAGCGTGTCTAAATCTTTGGCCGAAACCAAACGCCACCCAACCATCGAAGACAACGTCGTGATTTACGCCAATGCCACGATTTTGGGTGGGAAAACCGTTATCGGGAATGACTCCATCATCGGTGGAAATGCGTGGCTTACGGCAAGTGTACCGCCATTTTCGCAGGTATATCACCAAAGCGACGTCAAGATACGGCAGACGAGCTTGTAAATAGTAGCGAGTAGTGAGAAGGTTTCTCACTACTCACTGCTGACTTCTCACTCCTAAGATTTACACCAATCCTCTCAAAAACCGCCTTACTGATTCCATAAAAATGGGTTCGAGGTTGGGTAAATTTTGACGGGGTTGCGTTACAACCGACACCATCAAAAAGCCGTACGTCAAACACCACCATTCGTAGAAAGTTTTGGACACCGTTTCGGCAGAACGTGGGCGAATTTGTACCAACGCTTCCCAAATAGGGTGATTATTGAGCATCGCAAACTCGATTTGATAGGCTTGTTTCGATTGGCAAAGTGCCCCTTCGATGTTGAACATTACCTGAAAAACCTCCGTTTGTTCAAGCATAAATCGCCATTGTACTTGGGCAAACTCGATAAAAAGCTTTTCAGGGCTACGGTAGAGGGTTTTTATCTTTTGAAGCTCTTCGTGTAAATACGTAAAGCCTTCGTTGCGAATGGTTTCCAGCAATTTATCTTTATTGTCGAAGTATTCGTAGAGAATGGGGGGGCTGTATTCAATCACTTCAGCAATTTTACGAATCGAAACTGCTTGCCAACCTTCTTCGCGGGCTATATCGCGGGCGGTTTTGAGGATGTCGGTGCGTACCTGCTTTCGTAGCCGCTCCCGACGTTCAAGTATTCCCATGCAATAAATTTTATGAGTTAGAGGAAATTTTACACTGTTAAATTTTTTGCAAAGGAAGCCAACTATTGTAAAAAACCAAATTTTATCAATAAAAAAGCGCAAACTCCGTCAGTCGGTCGGTGTAGAACCGACTGACGGATAGAAAGGATAGCCAAAATGGAGAGTTTTGTACCGAAAAGGAGTTTTTACAAAGCTTCTAAAGTAGCCTTGATGGCAACAAAATCAGGAAGGTTGCCTGGATTGTCAAGAACCTCTGCATATTGAACAATTCCCTCTTTGTCAATTACGAAAGCAGCACGGCTTGCTACACCTTTCATACCAAAGACAAAATTTTCAAAATAGACCCCGTAATCTCGAATTGTTTCTTTGTTAAAATCAGAAAGTAAATCAAAACTATAGTTTTGTTCGGCTTTGAATTTACCTAAAGTAAAAACACTATCTACCGAAATTCCCACTACCGCGGCGTTGAGCTTTGTATAATACTCGATGTTGTCGCGCATGGTGCAAAGTTGGGCAGTACATACGCCCGTAAAAGCGGCGGGATAAAAATGAATAATTAGATTTTTTCCTTTGAAATCTTCGAGCGATACTTTTTTCTTATCAGAATTATAGAGCGTAAATGAGGGAGCTTTGTCGCCTTTTTGTAGTGACATAATGAATTTTGTTTGGTTTTGTTTTACAAAAATAGAAATACACTTTGAAAACTTGACAAATGCGTAAATGTTCGTAATTATGCCAAAAAAAGTTGGCCGTTAATAGTCCACAGTGGACGGTCGGCAGTTTATAATTTTTTAACGTCAATCATTCAACCACATTTACTATTCATAAAAAATGCAGACTATTTGGGGAATAGACCTCGGCGGAACTAAAA
>JBGAUP010000076.1:0-21787 GCA_044228585.1 Runella sp.
AGCTACACCCGCTACCGGACTCATACCGTTATAATTCCAGTTGGGAGGATTCAGAAGGCTATCAGGATAATCAGTAGGCGTATCTTTTTGGGGGTTGGTCCAGTTGGTTACGTTGTGACGAACTACGTTCATACCCGTTATTAGACTTACGCGAGTAGGCGTACAAACGGGATTGGCGTAGGCGTTGGTAAACTTCATGCCGTTTTGGGCAAGCCGCTCCATATTGGGGGTATAGAAACGCTGGTTGAGGGGTGTTTTTTCTTTCCAAAAAGGTACAGAAGTATCTTGCCAGCCCATATCATCTACCAAAAAAACGATGATATTGGGCTTACTTTGTGCCACAATGAAGTGGCACTGACAATAAATGGCAAGAGTTATGAGTAGTTTTTTCTTCGCTATCATTACCGAATCCCAATTTTGAGTAGTATTGAGTAAGTTGTTTCTAATACTCCAAGAGATAAAGCGAGTTAGCGCAATTTTATCCTTTCATCTGTGCTTCTACGACTGCAATGGCGACCATATTCACGATTTCACGGACAGAGCTACCCAATTGCAATACATAAACGGGTTTACCCATACCAAGTAGAATCGGGCCAATCGCCTCGTATTCACCGACTTCTTTTAGCAAGTTATAAGCAATATTGCTGGCCGAAAGATTTGGAAAAATCAAGGTATTAGCGCCGTCCTCTACCAATTTGCTAAAAGGGTGATTGGTGCGAAGTAATTCCAAATCAAATGGTAAGTGGGCTTGCATTTCACCGTCCACTACCATGTCGGGGTGTTTTTGTTGCAATATTGCCGCTGCTATGCTCATTTTTTCAGCATCTTCCCCTTTCGCACTTCCGAAGTTGGAGTAGGTGAGGAGTGCAATTCGCGGTTTGATGTTGAACCGTTCTACGGCGCGAGCGGTAAGTTCGGTAATTTCTACAATATCATCTACGCTTGGATTGAAATTAACGGTTGTATCCGCCAAAAACAACGGACCACGGCGTGTCAGAAGAATGTACATCCCTGCCACTTTTTTTACGCCAGCTTCTTTTCCAATAATCTGTAAAGAAGGCCGAATCGTGTCGGGATAGTTGCGGGTTAAACCTGAAATCAGGGCGTCGGCTTCGCCCATTTCTACCATCATAGCTCCAAATGAACTCCGATAATACATCATTTTGCGGGCTTCGAGGAGGTTTACTCCTTTACGTTGCCGCTTTTTGAAATAGACTTCGGCATATCGGTCAATGTTGGCCGCTTGCTCTGGATTATACGGATCAATAATAGGTATCTCTGCTAAATCCAACTTATTGAGCGCAATAATCGAACGAATCTTTTCTTCTTTCCCGAGCAAAATCGGAAAGGCGATGCCCTCGTCGCGTACTTGTTGCGCGGCTTTGAGTACTTGTACATTTTCGGCATCGGCAAATACTACCCGTTTAGGGGCTTTCCGCGCTTTACTAATGATAACGCGCGAGATTTGATTGTCTTGACCGAGGCGTTTCTCCAATTGCTGCACATAAGCATCCCAATCGGTGATTGGACTTTGGGCCATACCGCTGTCCATGGCAGCTTTCGCTACTGCGGGAGCAACCGTAGTGAGCAAGCGTGGGTCAACAGGTTTGGGAATGATGTATTCGCGGCCAAAAGTAATGTTGTCGGTATTATACGCTAAATTAACAATATCAGGAACGGGCTTTTTGGTGAGCTCGGCCAAAGCACGTACGGCGGCCAATTTCATTTCTTCGTTGATTTCGCGGGCGCGCACGTCCAGAGCACCTCGGAAAATGTAAGGGAATCCCAATACGTTGTTGACTTGATTGGGATAATCGGAACGACCCGTTGCCATAATCACGTCTTCGCGGGCAGCGATAGCATCAGGATAAGGAATTTCGGGGTCGGGGTTGGCCATCGCAAATACCATCGGATCTTTGGCCATAGAGCGTACCATGTCTTGCGATACCACGTTGGCTTTGGAAAGCCCTAAGAACAAATCAGCTCCTACCATCGCATCGGCCAATGAGTCAAAACGACGTTCAGACGCAAATTCACGCTTCAAATCGTCCAAATCAGTACGGGCAGTATTGATGTGACCTTTGCTATCAAACATATCCACATTTTCGCGGCGAACACCCAGCGACATGTATAGTTTGGTGCAAGAACTGGCCGATGCTCCCGCACCAGACACGACTACGCGGATGTCTTCGATTTTTTTGCCAACGATGTCTAACCCGTTGAGTAAGGCCGCAGAGCTGATGATAGCCGTCCCGTGTTGGTCGTCGTGCATGACGGGGATATTGAGTTCCTCCTTTAAGCGTCGCTCAATCTCAAAACATTCAGGCGCTTTGATGTCTTCTAAATTGACGCCGCCAAAGGTCGGCTCCATGATTTTGACCGTTCTGACAAACTCATCTACATTTTCGGTGTTGAGTTCAATGTCAAATACATCAATGTCGGCATAAATTTTAAAAAGAAGTCCTTTGCCTTCCATGACGGGCTTTCCTGCTTCGGGGCCAATGTTACCGAGACCCAAAACGGCGGTTCCGTTGCTGATTACGGCGACCAGATTACCTTTAGCAGTGTATTTATAAACATTTTCTACGTTGCGGAAAATCTCCATGCAGGGTTCAGCTACCCCAGGCGAATAAGCCAAGGAAAGGTCGAGCTGATTGTTGGTTTCTTTGGTTGGGACTACCTGAATCTTGCCAGGACGGCCTTTGGAATGGTAATAGAGCGCGTCCTCTTTGCGGATTTTTGGAGGCATAACTATTTTTTTGGGTTGAATTTAGGGGTGCAAGGTACGAAGCATCGCTAATTCTTTATAGTTATTTTTTAAGAAATGTCATTAGTGCCGAAAACTTGAAAATTGGGAAAGGGGTAATGGGTAGATGATTTGTGCTTTAGCACTTGCCGTTTTATGCCGTAGTGGAAACTCAATATTAACAAAAATCCCTCATTCACTCTACCAAAATAGAGCAAATGAGGGAGGCTTTATCCAGCGGCCAGAATAAGCTTATCGGCTCAGATACAAATTCCGTTCGCCGTATATTTTTTGGAAGAATTCATCTTCGAGGCTATCAATAAAGTAAATACCTTCACCCGTTGACTTCATCTCAGGGCCGAGTTCCTTGTTTACGTTCGGGAATTTGTTGAACGAGAACACGGGAATCTTGATAGCCCAGCCTTTTTTCACGGGTTTGAATTCGATGTCTTTTACTTTTTTGTCGCCGAGCATAAACTTCGTTGCGTAGTTTACGTAAGGTTCTTGGTAAGCCTTGCAAATAAAAGGCACGGTCCTTGAAGCACGCGGGTTGGCTTCAATCACATAGACTACGCCATCTTTTACCGCAAACTGCATGTTAATCAAGCCTTTGACCTTCATTGCTTTGGCTACTTTAATCGTAATTTCTTCGATTTGACGAATCTCATCGGGGGTCAAATCAAAAGGCGGCAAGGTAGCGTGGGAGTCGCCTGAGTGGATACCCGCAGGCTCGATGTGTTCCATGATGCCAATAATATACGCATCTTCTCCGTCACAAATGGCATCTGATTCGGCTTCGATAGCGTTTTCTAAGTAATGGTCAAGCAAGATATTGTTGTCGGGAATATCGTTCAGGATTTTCACCACGTGTTGTTCCAATTCCTGCTCGTTAATCACGATTTTCATGCTTTGCCCTCCCAATACATAGCTGGGGCGTACCAACAGCGGGAAGCCAAGATTTTTACCAATTTCTACCGCGGCATCCGAGGTACGCACGGTGTCGAATTTGGGGTAAGGAATCTCTAAATCGCGCAATAGAGAAGAAAAACGGCCACGGTCTTCGGCCAAGTCGAGGGTATCGAAGCTACTGCCGATGATTTTGATGCCATATTGGTGGAGTTTTTCGGCGATTTTCAAAGCCGTTTGCCCTCCCAACTGTACAATCACACCTTCGGGTTTTTCGTGCATCACAATCGCATGTACGTGTTCCCAAAAAACAGGTTCAAAGTAAAGTTTGTCCGAAATATCGGGGTCGGTCGAAACGGTTTCGGGATTACAGTTAATCATAATCGTTTCGTAGCCCGCTTCTTTAGCGGCCAAGACTCCGTGTACGCACGAATAATCAAACTCGATGCCTTGTCCGATGCGGTTGGGACCTGAACCGAGTACCACTACTTTTTTACGGTCTGAAACCACCGATTCATTTTCGGGTTCGTCTTGCGAAACGCTGAAAGTTGAGTAGTAGTACGGGGTTTTAGCTTCAAACTCCGCCGCACAGGTATCCACGCACTTAAATACACGCTTGATGTGGTGTTCTTGACGGAATTTATAAATACGACTTTCTTTCACACCCAACAAGTGCGCAATTTGGCGGTCGGCGTAGCCTTTTTGTTTGGCGGTCAGAATCAAACTTGGGGGGACATCTTCCAAATCATAGCGTTGGATTTCTTTTTCTAACTCTACCAATTCCTCTATTTGGTGTAAAAACCACGGGTCGATTTTGGTGAGAGTTTGAATGGTTTTGAAAGAAAGACCAATTTTGAAGGCATCGTAAATATGGAAAAGGCGATTCCAACTTGGGTGAGCCAAACTGTGCTTGATGGCCTCTACATTTGTCAACTCTTTTCCGTCTGCGCCCAAGCCGTTACGACGAATTTCGAGCGACTGACAGGCTTTTTGGAGGGCTTCTTGGAAATTGCGCCCAATTCCCATGGCTTCACCTACGGATTTCATTTGTAAGCCCAACGAACGGTCAGAGCCTGGAAACTTGTCGAAGTTCCAACGGGGTACTTTTACGATAACGTAGTCAATGGTAGGTTCAAAAAACGCCGAGGTACTACCAGTAATCGGGTTGATGAGCTCGTCGAGATTATAACCAATGGCCATTTTGGCGGCAATCTTGGCAATCGGATAGCCCGTTGCTTTGGAGGCCAATGCCGATGAGCGCGATACGCGTGGGTTGATTTCGATAACGATGATTTCGTCGGTTTCGGGATTGACCGAAAACTGAATGTTACATCCACCCGCAAATTTACCAATCCCATTCATGGTTAAAATGGCCAAATCACGCATTTTTTGGTAGAGCGTGTCGGGTAGAGTCATGGCAGGGGCTACCGTTACGCTGTCGCCCGTGTGGATACCCATCGGGTCGAAGTTTTCGATAGAACACACAATAATAAGGTTGCCTTTGCCATCACGGAGCAATTCTAACTCGTACTCTTTCCAGCCCATGATGCTCTGTTCTACCAATACCTCATGGACGGGTGAGGCAATGAGGCCATGTTGAAGGGCTTTATCAAATTCTTCGGCAGTATTGACAAAGCCTCCTCCTGTTCCTCCCAAGGTGAAAGAGGGGCGAATCACCAACGGGAAACCGATTTCTTGGGCTATTTCTTTGCCTTCGAGAAACGATTTGGCAGTACGTCCTTTACAGACACCCGCCCCGAGTTCGAGCATTTTGAGGCGAAACTTTTCGCGGTCTTCGGTAGTTTCGATGGCTTTGATGTCCACCCCGATGATTTGTACACCATATTTTTTCCAAATACCTGCTTTGTCGCAGTCAATGGCTAAATTTAACGCCGTTTGGCCTCCCATAGTTGGCAAAACGGCGTCCACTTTATGTTTTTCTAATATTTCGATGATGTATTTTTTCTCCAAAGGCTTCAGATACACATGATCCGCATTGATGGGGTCGGTCATGATAGTAGCGGGATTGGAGTTTATTAAAATGACTTCGATACCTTCTTCCCGAAGCGACCGAGCAGCTTGAGAACCAGAGTAATCGAATTCGCAAGCTTGACCAATGATGATGGGGCCTGAACCAATAATGAGGACGGAGTTGATGTTAGGATTCTTGGGCATTTTTTTATTTTGGGGTTATTCGGCTGAGTCTCCAGCTCAAAAATTGTGCAAAATTAGGGGATGAAAAGTTTTTTGAGCCATGAAAAGCATAAAAAATAAAAATTGTCCGATAAATAAATGTATTTCGGTATGCCAAAATAATCATTCATCTTTGTCATTATGAACCCTTTATCCGATATTCTTGCCGAATGGCAACAGCACGACTTCGTCACTGCTGAGCAGCAATTGCAACTTGAAAATCACGAGCGCAATCGCCCTGTTTCACTCTATATTCTACTTCGTACTTTGCTCTACGCGGGCATTTTGCTTTTTACGTCAGGAGCAGGAGTATTAATTTACAAAAATATTGATACTATTGGACACGACGCGCTGATTGTTGCATTGGCATTGCTGACGGGAGTCTGCTTCTATTATACCTATCGCCACAGTGCGCCCTTCTCAAAAGGAATCGTAGAAACCGAATCGAAGTTTGCCGACTTTGTCTTACTGACAGGGGCTACCTTGTTTTTATCGCTCGAAGGTTATGTGCAATGGCGTTATCATCTCTTCGGTACGCGGTATGGCTTGGCTACTTTTATTCCTGCCGTGGTGTTTCTCTTCTGCGCTTATCGTTTCGACCACCGCGGGGTGCTGTCAATGGGATTGACTGCTTTGGCTTCGTGGGTGGGGCTGACCGTAACACCATTGGAAGTAATGAGTGCCAATGATTTTAGCAGTGTCACGATTATTAATACCGCGGTTATTTTTGGGATAGCCGTTGTTGGAATCAGTGTTTTGTTGGAGCATCGAGGTATCAAAAAGCATTTTACTTTTACTTATTTACTTCTTGCTGGTAATTTACTCTTTGTGGGGGCTTTGGCAGGCTTGTTTACGTCGGCTTATTGGTATGCTTATGCTACAGTCATTGCAGCAAGTGCGTGGTATTTTTTTAGATATGCTCAACAGACCCAGTCCTTCTTGTTTTTGTTGATGGCAATCGTGTATAGTTATATTGCCTTTACTTACTTGCTATTTAAATGGATGGATGATGCTGCTGTTTGGCTTACTTTAGGGAGCCTTTATTTTGTGTTGAGTGCGGCAGGTGTAGTGTTCTTTATCCTTAATTACAAGAAATTGTTGAGTCCATCCATTCGTTAATTTACTTCTCACAAAATGAAAGCCTACAACGAGATCCTCCTTCGTAACGAATATGCCCAAAAATTGGCCCAACGCCTTCAGAAAGAGGGCTTACTGAGTAAAGAACAATGGCAACAGCTTCAGAAGCTACACGCTGATGTGCCTTACAATCCTAATATTTTCATCAAGGTTTTACTGTTTCTCTTTGGTTGCATAGGTTTTAGTTTTGGGAGTTCATTTACGGCGCTTGCCATTTTGGGGGATTCCTTCTTGGGCTTCGCGGTTGTTTCGATGATCTACGGGTTGGGCGTTTTGTTTGCCCTATTTTTCTTCATCAAAGAAAGAAAATTTCATTTTTCTGGTATTGATAATGCCCTTATTTACTGTGTTTTGGGGTCGTTTTTGCCCATGATATTTCAGGTGTATGACGCTGCCAAACTCCAAGAAGTCTGGATAGGGGCATTATTGTTTTTGCCCTTTTTGTTGGCCGCCTCTTACAGCTTTGGTGAGCCCCTGGTGGCATTGAGTGCTTTCCTCAATGTATTATTTATTATAGCATCACTGCTAATGAAAAACCCCGTTGGAAAAGCCCTGCTTCCTTTTGCTCTGATGATTTGCGCGGGTACTACCTATTGGCTGGTTCGTAATTTTTTGAAGAAA
This sequence comes from Runella sp., assembly GCA_044228585.1. Classification (GTDB taxonomy): domain Bacteria; phylum Bacteroidota; class Bacteroidia; order Cytophagales; family Spirosomataceae; genus Runella. Next base: position 7,604 of record JBGAUP010000076.1, read on the forward strand.
ACGGCTTCTTTTTACTGGCAAATGGCCCTTTATTGGGTAAATACAGCGGCTTTAATTTTATTTTACATTGCGGGAAATTACTTCGTAGTGAGAGAGGCAAATGCGGCATTGAATCACTTGCCTGCTCCTGCGCCCGAGATTTCCTTTGCGCAAGTATTTTGGGGCTTGACATTTCTGGTTCCAGCCCTGTACCTGTACGGAGGTTTTCGTTGGCGCGACCGTACACTGATTACACTGGGCTTATTGGCCATTGTTGCGTCTGTTTTAACCGTACGATATTATCATGCTGTTTTGCCCGTTGAGTGGGGAATGATATTGGGAGGGGTGGCTGCCACGGTGATAGCTTACGGAGTAATTAGACAACTCAAAACCCCAAAATACGGTTTTAGCTTTGCCCCAGAAGTAGGAGATAGTGACAAACTCCGATTGGAAACGGTTGTACTGTCTCAAATGACCAAAGATATTCAGTCGGCTGACCACGGCTTAAAATTTGGCGAAGGCGATTTTGGTGGGGGAGGAGCGGGAGAGAAGTATTAAGTGCTAAAGTTTTAACTTACTCCTTCATTCGACCAAAATCCCGATTCTAATAGATGACCTATGAATAAAGACCGACCCTCTGCGTATTTGAAAGTGACAGAAGAAGTGGAACTGATGTCGTTTTTGATAGCTCAGCTGCCGCACAAAAACCGAAATAACATCAAAACCCTTTTGCGCGACAAACAAGTGTTGGTGGAAGGGCGCGTGGTGACACAATACAACCACCTGCTGAAACCCAATCAAAAAGTGGAAATAAGCGGAAGCAAAGCAAGGAAAGAGCAAAAATATACGGGACTCACTATTTTGTTTGAAGACCCGTATTTGATTGTGATTGACAAGCAAGAAGGAGTTCTCTCGATAGCTACCGACCGCCGCGAAGACCAAACAGCTTACAGTATTTTGAGCAATCACGTGAAGCAACAAAATTCGAGTAATAAAATTTTTATTGTTCACCGCCTCGACCGCGAAACATCTGGCGTGATGGTGTTTGCCAAAAGTGAAAAGATACAAAAGCTACTTCAGGAGACTTGGGGACCTACGACCAAAGAACGAACGTATTTAGCAGTGGTAGGTGGTGCATTGACCGAGCCTTCGGGGACGATTATTTCGTATTTGAATGAAAGTAAGGCGTTGATTGTGTATTCGAGCCAAAACCCCAATCAAGGACAAAAAGCCATCACCCACTACGAAACCGTAAAATCAAACCAGCGATTTTCACTCCTGAAAGTCAATTTGGAAACAGGGCGAAAAAATCAGATTCGCGTTCACATGCAAGACTTGGGGCATCCCGTGGTGGGCGATAAAAAATACGGTTCACACCTGAATCCGATTGGCCGTCTGGGGCTTCACGCGTGGATTTTAGGCTTTACGCACCCCATAACGCAAGAAAAACTTCGTTTTGAAACCAAAATACCGCCGAAATTTTTGGGTCTGTTTTGAAATGCCGAAGGAGGAAGAAAAAGGTAGGAGGTGAAATAATTCTCTACTTCAAAATGGGAACAGGATACCAGAAAATAGATTAGTCAGTAATGTTCGGGTCAGACGGTCACCCGTCAGACCTGCATTAAGGAAAAAATGCGGCAGAAGCTGTAAAAGTGAAACAAAACGCTATTTCTGTTTCAAAGGCTGAGACACTATTGGTTTTTATGAAAATTAAGTAATAAATTTCTGCTCAATTAAACCCTTACAACTATGTCGAAAGATAAACCTGGCAAAGAGAAGAAAAAAGAATCTGAAAAAGATTTGAAGCAAAAGCGTGCGGAGAAAAAAGCCAAACGCGAAAGCAAAAGAGACTAAGTCTTGATTGGGACGGGTGAGGGCGCTTACCCGTTTCCCAATTGCTCAATACCCTGGCACCACCGTACCCAATTCTTTGGCGGCAGCGTCATTGATGGATTTGTAGAACTTATACTGCCGCTGTATCTCCATAATTTGGGCAAATTCTTCGTCCGAGTTCCCCTTGATTTGCCCCATCTGATTCAATAAATCCTTGATTTTATCGGCAGAATAGGCCATTTTGAGTCGAAGGATTTTTTTGAAAGCAATCTCGTGCAACAAATCTTCGTCGGTAGGCACAATAATTTCGTATTTACTCCAGTTTTCGCTCAAATGGTGTTTGTTGGTACAAAGGTCAATGGTAAGGCGTTGAATATCGGGGTCAATGTGGTTTAAAAAATAATTGGTCGAAGGGATATCTCCTGCGTTAAATCTTTGCCGAAAAATATTGAGAATGAGGTCAAACAGCTGATTTTCAAAGGCTATTTCGCCAATTTCGTGCAATAAATAACGACACAGCGTAATGCCTGCTTCCAGCTCCGTTTGTCCGTGCAAAATCAGCAATTTAACAAATGCCTGTTCCTGAAAGTACAATCTGGCTTTAAACAAGTCGTTGGGAGGCGCGTGCTTGGGTGTGGCAATCGTACTCGGTGGAGCGTCGGGAATGACATCCTCCACCAAAATCCCAAATTCTTCTTCAATAAAATTATCAGGGAAAAAATTATCAAGTTCTTGCAGCCTGTCTTTGGGGCGTTCTTGGGGCTTTTGCGGTGTGCGTTCTTGGAGTTTTTGAGGGGTACGGTCAGCCGTTTTTTCGCGTTGTTGTCTTAGGTATTTATTCCCTTCCGAGATCAACGTCTGCTCGTCCATTTTCATCAAATCGGCAGTACGTTTGAAGAAAATTTGCCGTTTGATGGGGTCGATTTTGGTGATGCTGGTTACGATGTCGTTAATCGCCTTTTGTTTGAACGGATTATCCCTGCCTCTTTGAGCAGCATTTCGGTTTTGAAGGTGATAAAATCTTCGCTTGCTTTACGTGGGCTTTAAACCCTCTGCCCCCACTTTATAGACGTAGCTATCAGGGTCTTCGCCGTCGGGAAGCGTCACAAGGCTTACGTTTAAGCCTTCTTCCAGTACCATGTCCAATCCGCGCAATGCCGCCTTGATTCCCGCCGCATCGCCGTCGTATAGAATGGTGATATTCTGCGTAAAACGAGCAATGAGCTTGATTTGCTCTTCCGTCAGTGAAGTCCCCGACGAGGCCGCTACGTTCTGAATCCCCGCTTGGTGGAGCGAAATGACGTCGGTGTAGCCTTCTACCAAGTAGCAAACATCCTCTTGGCGAATTGCGTTTTTGGCTTGATAAATCCCGTACAGGATTTTGCTTTTGTGGTAAACATCGGTTTCGGGCGAGTTGATGTACTTGGGCTGGTTCTTGTCATTGATGAGAATCCGTGCTCCAAAGGCAATGACTTTGCCCGATACGTTATGAATCGGAAACATGACCCGTCCCCGAAAGCGGTCGTAGTAACGGTCGTTGGTTCCTTCTTTATGGAGAGTTAAGCCCGCTTTTTGGAGTAATTCGGGGTTATAGCCCCGCTGGGCGGCTTCTTTGGTCAACCCATCCCATTCATTGAGGCTATATCCCAGCCCGAACGCCTTGATAGTGGGGTCGTTGAAACCACGATTACGAAAATAACTCAGCCCGATGGCTTGGCCTTCTTCGTGTTCGAGTAAGAGTTTCTGATAATGTTTTTGGGCAAAGTTAAGGACAATGTATAGACTATCGCGTTCGTTTTGGCGTAATACTTCTTCGGGCGTCTGTTCCTCTTCTTCGACTTCGATATGGTACTTTTGGGCCAAGTGCCGCAAGGCTTCACCATAACTCACGCCTTCAATGTCCATGACAAACTTTACCGAGTCGCCCGCCGCACCACAGCCAAAACACTTGTAAATCTGCCGAACGGGGTTGACGTTGAAAGAGGGCGTTTTTTCGTTGTGAAAAGGGCAGCAAGCGATGTAATTGGCACCACGTTTTTTCAAAGACACAAAATCCCCAATTACCTCTACAATGTCGGCAGTTTGTTTGATTCGGTCAGCAGTTTCGTTATTGATTCGCATGGAGCAAAGTTAGGAGATTCAACGGTTCAAAATCAAAATTTCTCCCTTCATCGTCAATTTTTACTACTTCACCACAATTTATTGGAAGGTGCTTAGCGGAGCAATTATTTTTACTCAAAAAAACAGCCATGACAACTTCATTCAAAAAACAAATCGCAGGCATACTCTTTATTCTGAGCGGCTTGGTATTGCTTTCTATGCTGGTGCTTACTTAGAAACGAAATAATAGTACGCCAAAAATAGCGCAGAGTCGTGTCTATTTTAGAAATCTACACGACTCTGCGCATCATAACTACTTGTATTTCAAGTCAGACGTTCCGTCAGACTAAATTTTAGCGTTAGCTATATTTTTTTGCCATACGCGCCACACATTTCGGTACATGATGTTGGCAATGTCGTCTTCGGTATAGCCGCGTTTGAGAAGTACATAAATCAGATTGGGGTATTGCGAAACATCTTTCAAACCCGTAGGAAGGCTGTCGCCCACGCCATCGAAATCAGAGCCGATACCGATATTTTTAGTGCTACCTGTCAGTTTTTTTACGTGGTCAATGTGGTTGGCTACGGTTTCGACATCGGCAAAAAGTACGGGATTTTCTTTTTGGAATTGTTTTAATAACTCCTGTGCGGCGGGATCATTGAATTTCAATCCTTTTTCTTTCAGCATTTTACCAAATTTCCCCTGCAACACTTCTGCTTGTTGGCGGTAGTTTTCATCCAAAAAGCTTGAACCAAAGTTGATTTGAATCACACCTCCTTTTTTACCCAATAGTTTAATCATATCGTCCGACATGTTGCGCTTGAAGGTAGGCGTAAAGTGGCGGCACGATGAATGGGAAGCAATAACGGGCGAAGTAGAAAGCTCAATGGCCTGATAAAAAGAATCATCAGAGACGTGAGAAACGTCCACCATGATACCTACGCGGTTCATTTCTTTTACCACTTCTTTGCCATAAGCACTCAACCCCTTGTGGGTAAAAGTGCTGTCGTAAGACGAATCGCAAATGTGATTGTCTTTGCCGTGGGTGAGCGTTACGTAGCTGATACCTCGCTGACGGAAATAGGCCACATCAGAAAGTTCGAGCAGAGGCGCACCGTTTTCCATGCCCATTGGGAAGGAAATAATGCCCTTCTTAAAATTGGCATCTGCTTCTTTGGGCGTAGTGACCACGGCAAACTTGTCGGGATGTGCCTGAGCAATACCACGTACCATATTGATAAGAGAGTCTGCGAGTTGCTTTGCTCCGCCCGTTTGCTGATACGATGACGGAATGTAAATAGACATAAAAGGGGCTGAAAGTCCGCCTTTTTTAGCCCGTTCGTAGTCAAAATCACCTTCGGTAGTGCTGATGGGGATGCCCAAATACTCTCGTTCTAAGCGAAAGTTTTTGATTTTGAGGCGATAAGGCAAGTCCACGTGGCCATCGGTCAAAATATATTTATGTGCCAATTTATCAGCCAATTGGCGCAATTGTTCATCCGTTTTTTGGGCTTTTACATGAAAAGTAAGTACTAAAAAAGAGGAAAGAAAAGACAAAAGTAGTTTCATTATGATTCGTGGGTTTTAGTTTGTGATGGATAGTGAAAAACCTTGTTGTGATTTGATTTGTAATATGAATTCATTTGTTACTTCATTTCCAATAAATCAAGGTAGCTTTTCAAGTCTAAAGCACGTTTTTTGACCACTTCCATGCGGTCGTCGACAGCCATGGGCTGGTACATGGTTCCTTCCATGGTAGCATAAAAGGCAGACTGAAATTTAAACTCTAAGTCGCGGTATTCGAGCCACTTGCGTTGTGAGGTCAGAAGAGCCGCTTTTTGTTTGGCATCCAACTTGAGCGAAAGAGCCTTGTAGTTTTTGTTCAATTCGGCATCCCATTTTTTGTACGCTTCGTCCAAACAACCTATCCTGCCGTGGGTTGAAGGGTTTTTATCCATACATTTGTCTAATGCAATGTCAATGGGATGCTGTTCGGGTGGTTCTTGGGAAAAAACAGCCACAGAAATAAAGAAAAAAGGTAACAAAAAAGCAGAAAAAAGCTTCATCGGGTTGGTAGGGGCTTGAGGTGAGTTTTTTTGCAAAGAAACAAAAATAAATGACGTCAAACGATTTCATACGCCAACAACGAAGTCAATTCATCAAAGCCAAAGCTGCGGAACTGAATTTTGATTTTTGCGGAATTTCAACGGCCACATTTTTAGAAGAGGAAGCCCCGCGGCTCGAAAATTGGCTCAATCAGCACAGGCACGGGCAGATGCACTACATGGCCAACCATTTTGATAAACGTCTCGACCCTCGCAAGCTGGTAGAAGGAGCAAAGTCGGTGATTTCGGTTTTACTCAATTATTATCCTGAAAAACGCCTTCCAGAAGGTGAAAAAGACCTTAAATTATCCAAATATGCCTACGGTACCGATTATCACTTTGTCCTAAAAGACAAACTAAAAGAACTTGTTCATCAAATTCAGGAACAAATTGGCGAAGTAAACGGGCGTATTTTTGTGGACTCAGCCCCCGTAATGGATAAAGTCTGGGCAGCAAAAAGCGGATTGGGTTGGGTAGGAAAGCACACCAACCTCATTAACCGTGACATCGGTAGTTTTTTCTTTATTGGCGAAATCATCTGCGACCTCGACCTATGGCCCGACGGCCCAATAAAAGATTATTGTGGTACCTGTACGCGTTGCGTGGATGCTTGCCCTACCGATGCTATCGTAGAACCTTACGTAGTGGACGGAAGTAAGTGCATCAGTTATTTTACGATTGAACTCAAAGAGGCGATTCCTGCGGAGGTAAAAGGGAAATTTGAAAACTGGATCTTTGGCTGCGACATCTGTCAGGATGTGTGTCCGTGGAATCGTTTTTCTCGCCCGCACTGTACGCCAGAATTTAATTTTCATCCCGAATTAGCCGAATTCACCAACGACGATTGGAAAGAAATTACGCAAGAAGTGTTTCAGGAAATCTTTCGTCGTTCGCCCATAAAACGTACCAAATTGGAGGGATTACAACGAAATGTGGCGTTTGTGAGAGAGTAAGAATTAACCAAACCACAGAGAAAAGGAGGAACACGGAGAGTGATTTTTTCTCTATGCCTCTCCTTTTCTCTGTGGTTGTTAAGGTTTGAGGGTATTGACGTGCAAATGCGAATCGTACTGCTTGCTGTGATAAATGCGAATGGTCGCTTTCTGAAAATCTTTTTCTTCTGCCTCACTAATATTCATAAATTTCTGTGGGTTTCTGTCCACCAACGGAAACCATGAACTCTGAATCTGCACCATGATTTTATGGCCTTTTTTGAAGGTATGCAGTACGTCGGGCATCCTTACTTTTACATCTGTCACTTGGTTGGGGACAAAGGGTTCGGGTTTTTCAAAACTATTCCGAAATTTGCCTCTTAGCACTTCTGCCCGCACCAAACGCTGATAACCCGCCATCGTCAAGGCTTTTGGATTTGGGCTGGGATTAGGTTCATCTTCGGGCAAAATATCAACGAGTTTTACAATAAAATCGGCGTCTGTACCCGTGGTAGAGGCAAAAAAATGGGCAGTCATTGGGCCAGAAAGTGTTACATCTTCGCTCAAAACGTCGGTTTCGTAGGTCAAAACATCAGGCCGACGGGCCGCAAATCGCTGGTCTTCAATCATGTACTGGTTATTGCGACGGGCGAAAATCCCATCGGTATAAGGAACAGGCTTAGCAGGGTCACTGATATATTCGTCGAAACCATCTTGTGTTGTGGTTTCTTCCCAGGAAAGCTTGCCGTTGGCTTGAAAATGCAATTCCTTGGCTTGGTTGTTTTTAGGCGGCCACGTATCAAAGGTTTTCCATTCGTTGGTACCCGTATTGAACATCGTGGCTTCGGCGGCTTTCCATTCACCTTTGTCTTTGAGGTAGTAATTGAAGAATTTCAATTCCAATTCCTCCTGAAAATACTTGGAGGTATTGCTGCCAAAATTCAGCGGCCCAAACTCCGACCACTCTGGGCGCGACCATGCCCCGTGGGTCCAAGGCCCCATCACTAATTGATTTTTGGTAGTAGGGCTTTGTTTTTCGATGGCTTCGTAGGTACGCAAAGCCCCAAACAAATCTTCGGCATCAAACCAGCCCCCAACGACCAAAGTAGCAGGTTTTACGTTTTTAAGGGCAGGGCGGATATTCCGCGATTTCCAATAGTCATCGTAAGTTTCGTGTTGGAGATATTCATTCCAGATTTTGCCACGGTTGTTAAAATACTGCGCACTATTGGCATTTTTGAGTGGTCCTAACTTGAGAAAAAAGTCATAGGCATCTTTGGTACGATTACTGAAAATTCCTGGGTACGAAGGCACAGGTTTGTCGGGTTGAGCATCAAAATAACTCAAAAAGCTAAAATTGTCAAGCAGAAAGAACGCCCCGTTGTGGCGGGCATCATCGCCAACAAACTCATCCGTGACGGGGGCTTGGGGCGAAACAGCTTTCAGAGCAGGGTGAGCATCGGGCAAGGCCGCCGACGCATAAAACCCAGGATAAGAAACACCCGTAATGCCCACACGTCCGTTGTTTTGGGGAATATTTTTAATGAGCCATTCAATGGTGTCATAGGCATCTGTACTTTCGTCCGTGTCTTTCGGCGTTTTCTTCGCAAAGTTATGGGGCGTCATTTCCTCAAACTTCCCTTCGCTCATGTAGCGACCGCGCACGTCTTGTGTCACAAAAATGTACTTTTCTTCCGACAGCAACTTACTTGGCCCTGGGCCATTACTGGTATAATTTGTTTCGCCGTAAGGACCTGCCGAGTAAGGCGTTCGTTCCATCAGGATGGGATAGCGTTGACTCGCATCTTTCGGAACATAAATAACCGTGTATAGCTTCACACCATCACGCATCGTAATTTGTCGGTCTAACTTGGTATAGTTGTCCTTGACAAAGTTGGAAGTTTGGGCGTAGGAATACGAGCAAAATAGGGTAAACAGAAGACAATAAACGATGAAGTGCTTTTTCATGAGAAAGTAATGATTTCGACAAAAATAGAAGGTTCTGTAACAAGATAAAAAAAGGCTCAGTACTATTTTGAAAACTTGCAACGGCTTCGTATTGAGCTGTAAGCGATGGTCTTTCGACATTTTTTAGAAATATCAAAAGCGCAAATGTAAAAGCATTTCCTTAGCTAAAAATAAGGGTTATCGCTTACGGCCTATGGCTTACGACTAAATAGTTGCGAAAATATAAGTCGAATTTAGGATTATTCGTTAAAAAAATGCCATATTCCACTTCGAAGAACCTTAATATTGTAATAATCTGTGTTTCTGATAAAAAAATCGTAACTTTGCGGGTCTTTTTCAAGACAAGAGTTAACATATAATAGTAACTGACATTACGCATTGCCAAAATTTGGCAAATTGATATTTTTAGATAGACAAAGTTCTTTGAATTGTTGAATTTGCGTCCAAGCAGCTTTAAGAGCCTCAATTAAGATGTTTCTCTTGAGGGTATAGTGATTGACTTTTGTGGCTAATCGTAGAGCCTCAAGTTTGACTTGAGCAATCATGGAGGCAAAAATATGATTTGCCTGAGAGGACTCCATTTTAGCAGGCATCTTTTCCAAAGCAGTGTTTTGCTTTAGGGAACGATGCAAATCCTCACTCCCCCAACGTTTTTTGTAAACATGGGTTACTTGTTCAGCGGAAAGGGATGTATCGGTACTTACTAAAAATTGTACCCCACAAGAACCATCAAGGTGTTGATAGACCTTTTTGACGAGTGTAACAGGAAAATCCATTCCTTTCAGATACACTTGATAGGCTTTGTCAGGCTCAATCTTAGCCTCCGAAACTGAAATCCATGAACGTTGTTTGGCGGTTTTTTCAAAGTCAAAACAAACATTTCTATTGTCTTTGATGGCACAAACACAGTCTTTTTTGAGGTCTTTCGCTATGTAGCTAATTAAGTCAGCGTCACTATACCACGTATCGAATGTTACATACTTAAATTTAATTTGGTTCTGAAAGGCAAGGACTTGTAAACGTTTACGGACTAATTCGATTTAGCTAACACTGGCTTGTCGAACCATTCGTGTAACGAATTTACCCTCTTTCTTCTCTGTCTTCTCCACTAATTTGTCTTTGCGAACGAGTTCAAAAGAGACTGGAAGTTTCATAGTCAAATCATCATAATGACTACTGTAGTTGAAGGTAACTATATTGATTCCTTTGACTGACTTGCCAACTGTATGGTCAAAATGCCAGCTAATTAACTCGTTCTCATCGCTATATGGTTTATTTTCAATTGTGTCATCAATTGAGATAATCCCATCCTCAGATTCAACTTGTCGAATCGTTGGTTTAATAATTTTCCAAAACAAGCTCTGATTTAACTCATCTTGGGCTAACATTCGTGTGATAGAATCGTGACTGTAAGTATCTTGAAGCATCTTGGACATGATCAAAGCCGACGCCACATTAGGTGAGGTCATCAAAAAATCAGTGTACAAGTCCAGTAAATTACTCTTTTTCATCGAATCTGTTTTTTTGCAAATTTAGCATCAATAACATTTTATCGTATTCATCCAAGTTTTAAACCTGCGTAATCCAAGATAGTAAGAAAATTTCTTATTAGCAGTTAACGATCAACAATTAACAACAACACATAATGCAATCCATCCGCAACATCGCCATCATTGCGCACGTTGACCACGGTAAAACCACTTTGGTGGACAAATTTATCCACTATTCAAAACTGTTTAGAGACAATCAGCAGTTTGACGACCTTATCTTGGACAATAATGACCTCGAACGTGAACGAGGCATTACGATTGTCTCAAAAAACGTATCAGTACGCTACAAAGACGTAAAAATTAACATTATAGATACCCCAGGCCACGCCGACTTCGGAGGAGAAGTAGAGCGCGTACTCAAAATGGCTGACGGTGTGGTGCTTTTAGTAGATGCCTTTGAAGGTCCTATGCCCCAAACTCGCTTCGTATTGGGGAAAGCTTTGCAATTAGGATTGAAAGTTGTGTTGGTCATTAACAAAGTGGACAAACCCAACTGCCGCCCCGACGAGGTACACGAAGCAGTTTTTGATTTGATGTTTAACCTCGAAGCCAACGATAATCAGTTAGATTTTCCTACGGTTTTCGGTTCGTCGAAACAAGGCTGGATGGGACCAGACTGGCAAACACCAACCGAAGACATCTCGCATTTGTTGGATGTAATTGTAGAAAATATTCCTGCGGCTCCTATCAACGAAGGTGAACCCCAAATGCAAATTACGTCGTTGGACTACAGTTCGTTTGTAGGACGTATTGCTATCGGTCGGGTACACCGTGGTATCTTGCGCGAAGGAGCGCAATTGGGACTTTGTAAGTCGGATGGGAGCATTAAAAGAGCTCGCATCAAAGAGCTACACGTTTTCGAAGGACTTGGTAAGCAAAAAGTAACCGAAGTTTCTTCGGGAGATATTTGTGCAGTTACTGGCTTAGAAGATTTTGAAATTGGGGACTCTATTACCCTTTACGAAAATCCAGAGCCACTTCCCCGCATTGCGGTTGACGAACCGACAATGAACATGTTGTTTACCATCAACAACTCGCCCTTCTTCGGAAAAGAAGGTAAATTCGTAACTTCACGCCACCTCCGTGACCGTTTGTTTAAAGAAACAGAGAAAAACTTGGCCCTGCGCGTGGAACCTACCGATACTGAGGACAAATTCTTGGTATTTGGACGCGGGATTCTTCATTTGTCGGTATTGATTGAAACCATGCGCCGCGAAGGCTACGAACTACAAGTAGGTCAGCCGCAAGTGATTTTCAAAGAAGATGATCGTGGGCAACGGTTAGAGCCAATCGAAATGTTAGTAGTAGATGTACCTGAAGAAACCGCTGGCAAAGTAATTGAGTTGGTTACCCAACGCAAAGGAGATTTGTTGGTGATGGAGCCACGGGGCGATTTACAACACTTGGAATTTGATATTCCTTCGCGCGGGTTGATTGGGTTGCGCTCCAACGTATTGACCGCTACTCAAGGTGAAGCCGTCATGTCGCACCGTTTCAAATCATATGAACCCTACAAGGGCCCGATTGCAGGACGCATCAACGGTTCGATTATTTCAAAAGGCACAGGACCTGCTACGCCTTACGCACTCGACCGCCTGCAAGAGCGTGGTAAATTTTTTGTGGATCCCAGCGAAGAACTATACATGGGCATGGTTGTAGGAGAGCATACGCGTCCTGGCGATATTGTAGTTAACCTGCAAGAAACCAAGAAGTTAACCAATATGCGCGCCTCAGGCTCAGACGACAACGTGCGGATTGCTCCTAAAATCAATTTCTCATTGGAAGAATCCATGGAATATATCCAGAAGGATGAATACTTGGAAGTAACACCGCTGACTCTTCGTATCCGTAAAATATACTTAGACGAAAACGAACGTAAACGCAATTCAAAAGAATTGGAAATGGCGTAAAGTAGTTAGCAGTTCACAGTAGGAAGTCAACATTTTTCACAAAATTACTGCCTACTGTAAACTGCCAACTTTTAATTTTTCGGGCAATCACAAGCGTTGCGTTTGCGGAACAGCCCCCACATAAAACCTTTACGTTGGCGATAACGCTTGCGTTTTCGCAACAAAGATTTCTCAGAAGCGGCCTCAATGGTCGCTTTTTTTGTGGTAACTTTTGCCTCAACTCTTGGGGCTTCCACTTGAATGAGGATTCCTATAAGCAACAAACAAACAACTTTCTTCATTTTTCTATCTTTTTAATTCTGCTTGTGAGTTGTCACCACCGGCGCCTTCCTTGAGAACGATTGTTATAATTATAACGATGGCGACTTTCGTAACGCGGACGATAATTGTATTTGTATCGAGGGGGATTGACATACACACGCGGGCGATACGCCAGCGGTGGAGGAGGCACTACCCGCACGTAAGGACGAGGGGCATAATAACGCGAACCGTAGTAGTCGCGACCGTAGCCGCCTGAGTAAAAACAGCCACTTAACGTAGCCGTTAATGCCAACACAGTGACAAAAAGGGTAATACGGGTTTTCATAGCACATTAGAGGTTAAACTGTTGTACGAATATAACGTTTTTAAATTGTTTTTCTGTTCAAAGACAACCCGAAAACTGTTTCCCCCTATTGTTAACGTTTGTTAACCCGTTTAAATTTTCTTGATTAATTTTTGTGTTTTTGCCATACATAAGACTACCTTTTTTATTTCTATCCCTAAAATCGGCGTTTTATCCCAGAAATTTTGAGGCTTTCGGATGCCAATATAGTTTTGGTGCATCATCAAAAGCAGGACGCCGAAAATGCTGATTTAGAGTAGGCAGAAAACCCCAAATTTTATGACAATGAAAAAAATGTTTTTTACCCTTACGATGACTTTATTCTTTGGACTTGTCTTAACTTCCAATGCGCAAGATCGGGGACACTCTTTTAGTCCTAATTACAAAGGCTATTATTATTTACGGACGGCATTTACGGGCGATGAATTATCTCTTGAAAGCAATGGGTCAGCGAGTAATGTTATGAGTGGTGCATCGTTCATGTCTTCTCAAAAGGGCGCAACTGGAACAATGTGGAAATTGGTTCCAGATGCTAAAAATAAAGGTTGGTATCGCTTAAAATCGAGTGATCAGGGCGATGGTAGATGTTTGGAAGCTAATACTGCCGGGGGAGAGAAAGACGGCAGGTCTTTTATGGATGCTTGTCAAGATGTAACAGGACAATTGTGGCGATTAGATTTGGTGAGTGCCAATAACGGTGACCATCTCTACAGATTACGTACGATGCTACATGGTAATAACTTTTCTTTAGAAGGAAATAAGCCTGATAATAAGTCTGTATATTCTGGCAATACGTTTATGGATAAAACCCAAAATGTTTCGGGTCAAATGTGGAGATTAGTACCCGTACAATAAAACCATAATCAGGCCCTCGAAATAACACAACGTGTTTGGTTGATAGTATTGAGACATGATATTCTGAACGTAAAGGAGTATAAAATGATCAGTTATTTATGTCTCAATACTATTATCTAAAAACTGCATACCAGCTATTATTAAATTGAAAATATTAACCTTTTATCAACCAATCAAATCTCCAGCAAAGCCACACATTTTATTATGAAAGTTGTTTAGTTGAATTTCAAGTATCTTTATCATAAAAAAACCTATGAATAAGTTACCTGTGAATGTTTCAGAATCAGATTTTGAGACTTACATTTTACCACACTTGACCCATAAAATTGGTCATAATCGTTTGAAAG
>JBGAUP010000077.1:0-23596 GCA_044228585.1 Runella sp.
TTGCTTTGGAAAAACGCCTTATCGAATATACATGGATGCGTAGAATCGCTTGGAGAAAAGAATTGAACCTGTTTTTCTCTTTTCACACAGCAAACTGTAAGTTAACTCACAACTGTCAGATTAAGTAGTAGTTATTACATATTGGGAATTCTTATCTAATTTCAACTCCTTTACTTTGGGCAAATGTTCAGGAACAATCAATGATAATGTGTTGATTGGAAAGAAAGTCTCTCATTTCGTGCATCTTCTCGGCGTTGTTTCATTTGTTTTGATGTTGTAGCATCGTTGCATTGCAACGATACTGCAACAAATAACGATCTATGAAAAAATGTTACTGACATATAGCAATTGTTTTTTGTAAAAATCTATTGAGTTGTACGAATAAAAATGGCTTGGCTTTCGCTCAATTAAATAGAGCCCTTTTCTTTGCCGAGTCAAAAGCAATTTCTTGCTGTTTGCTTGGAACAGGGAACATTCACCACATATTCATAAAAGCGGGCTTTAATTTTCGCGAACTCAAACGTTTCTCAAAGATGTTTGTAGTACTATCAGTATAATTTGTACAAACTCTTCCCATACTTTTAGCATCTTCATTGAGTTGAACAAAAATAGATTCTGTTCTACGTTCTTCAATCAATGAAAATTCACCCAAATCTGCAAATGCCAAATTTTCAATGTGTTCCAAATTTTTATCAATTCGGCTGTCAGAGTGCTTTCTTACTTCTTTGAAATATGCATCTATCAAACGTAAATAGTCATTTTCTTCTATTGTCTCGATACCTTTTAATACATTTAGGGTTTTCAATAGCAAATCAGATCCGTAAACGGTTTTACTCCCTTTGGCACTTTCCTCAATCTCATAAATAAACACTTCACTCACACATCCTTTCTCGTCGTAACGATTGGCTCGGCCTGCGGCTTGGATGATAGCATCAGTAGGTGCCAAAACTCTAAAAACAGTATCGACCGATATATCAACTCCTGCTTCAATAAGTTGAGTCGTTACAACAATGCGTTGCTTAGTCGATTTTGGGCTTTTCATGATGTCAATGATGCGTTTTCGCTCGTAAGGAGTAATGAGCGTGGACATAAAATAAAGCTCACACATGTCGGTATCCATACACTCTTTTATTCGCTCAAAAACCCCCAAGCATGATGCTTTAGTGTTGAGAATGAGTAGAATATCTTTTTGGTTATTAGCGTTTGCATACGAAATTACTTCATCCACAAAATCATTCAATTTGATAGTAGATTGAGCTTTATTGATGAGCTTAATTGCAGTTGAACAGCTTAAAGTGTTCTTTGAAATCAGGTACAATTTCTTTTTATCTCTTTTCGGGCAAAAAAATCAAGGTTGGGTGGCCATTATCAAGATAAAGTAGCAATTCAACAATTTTCCCAATTCCTGAAAAACTTGATTAATGAGTTGCCAATGCTTAAAATTGACGGTTTGGATTTCGTCTAAGATGATAATCGAATTTGCCAAATTAGGTAGCTTCATCAACAAACTTTTATCATTGGAAAAGATAGAATTGAGCAATTGAACGAAAGTGGTTACTACTACTTCCGACTGCCGTTTCTATCAAAGTTAGCTCATCGGGATTCAAATCATCATCCCCGACTTTGTAAGCTGGAAGGTTCGGCTTAGATGGTGATGTTTGAGCAAGACCGAAAGAATCGTCCGGTTTGGGCTACTTCTCTATATACCTCAAAAATTTTTGGTCAATGATAGATGTAAACGGTATCGTAATCACCAAACGCTAAAACAGGATGAAGCGTCTTTAATTTTAGGGCTACTCCCAACGACGTAAGCGTTTGCCCAAGCCTGTTGGCAACGTCAGCGAATAGATGTGTTGAGTAGGCTCAAACACCTTTTTCACATTTTGAATTGCCTCTTGATACGCTTTGTTTTTGGAAATATCTAAACTTGAACGAGCCGTATCAAATCCTTTCCTTGCTCTAAACTGGGTAACACCGTCCTCTGGGAAATGACTATTCGTATTGAGTTGGATATCAACGATTACGTCTGTCTTATCAGCAAAAAGCAATGTACTGTAAAGCAACTGGTGCAGATAAAAAAACTGAATTTTGACGTTAAATTCTACGTCTTGATAGTCCCCAAGTTTAACTTCATCATCGTAAAAATCATATATTTCATTGATGTACTTTTTACTTACAATGTATTTTTTAAAAACTTGAAAGTCATAACTCAAGGTAATAGGCGCACCAGAAATAATCAATTATATCTTGGGCGGAATCGTCGTGAAAAGCTGCGATAATCTGACATAACTCGTCAGCCTTGTCTTTGAGTTCTACTTCGTCTTCCAAATTGTTCAGTCCGCCATGATGCCCGCTAACCGCCGTATAAGCAAAGGTAGCCAACAGATTTTGCTTAAAGTCAGTCAGTTTACCTGCATTCAGATATTGTTTGACCACTTCTCGTACAAACAGCGAAGAAATAAGGGCGTGGTTTTTAGGGCCAATTACTTCGTGATTTTCACTCATAAGGTAGTGCTGAAAATACTTGGTAGCTTTTCCCAAGTCTTGGAATGACCCGCACAAATACGCCACCGTTTTCAAGTATGCTGGTCAACAGGGCTGCTTCTGTAGCCAAAACCCGCTCGCTCATTACTTGCTTGCAGGTTTGAGCTACTTCGTTGAGGTGTTCGATGAGTGCTTTTGCCGGGGTGTGAAAAAACAACTGTCATAAGAACAAAATATTCCCAAGTTCTTCAACGCTGACGACATGCTCACTTTTTACCCAAATAGGCTGTCCGTTGGCTTCAATCAACACCTCGGCATATTCTTTCACTAACCTATCTGCCGTCATAAAAATCGGATGTGTGTCAGAAATGTACCGAAACTGTGGATTGTTTTACCACTGGCTTTATCCGGGTCGTTTGGATGAAGTAAACTCATCTTCACAGCCGAAATAATAGGCATAAAAGCATCAACTACCAGCGATTGAACGGCAAAAGAACCAACCCAATGCGTACTGGCTACTAACTGGCTCAACCCAAGACAAACCGTAAAATGATTGCTGCGAGTGCTGATTTTATTCGCTAAATCTTTGGTCATTTCTACCTCATCCCATCGCAAAAAGACTCTGAATTTGGGCTTTTTGAGTAGCTCAAATTCAATCTGAGTTCGGTTTTCAATATTGAAAAAACTGCTTTTCGTATTAATCAAATTGAAAGCCATCTGCGTTTTTTGAATGGGATTCAATACCTGAACGGCTATTTGTGCTTTTTCGGGTGACAATACATCCGACAGCGGAATTTGCCCCTCAGCGTATTGCCCAAGCCCCTGCTCTCGCTCGATACGCAGTATCGCCCCGATGATGCCCACGAGGGCAGTGCGGGGTGGCACGGCATAGGTGAGCGGTGAGGTAGTGGTGTTGAACTTGCGAAAATGACCATACTCGCCCTCTACGTCAAAGACGATGATTTGGTCAGATTGCAGTGAGGTCAAGAGTTTCGTTGGTGATGGTTACAGATTTGCCGTTGGCACTGATTTTCCAGGCGGCTATCGGTTTTGAGGTTTTACCTTTTCGATTTTGTCTTTGTACTTTTTGAGTTCTGCCAACAAGTCCGAAATATCCAATGTAATATCTTCTATACTTCTGATTTCCAAATCATTTTTGGAAGAGACCAACTTTACACGCTGCCGTAAGTTGCCAATATAGAATGCCTCTTTGTATTCGACATTCAGCAACAGAACTGGGTTTTGCCCAAATTTAGAGCGGGAAATCAAATTTTTCGTTCCTTCCCAAAGTCCTTCCAGCAGCAAAGTTTTGTCATCTTCGGTCATGGTCGAATACTGAGCTGCTTTTTCGTTTACGATGCCATTGACCCCAATGAGTGCATAGGGTAATTTGTATTCGGTACGGAAAGTAGCTTGTGATTTTTTATCCCCCGAAGCAAATGCCCCAGTGCCTTGCTCAGTAGCTACTTCGGTTTGATTTAACGAACGCCCCATTTGAAACTGCACAGGTAAGTAAGGGTAATGGAATCTTTATCCAAAGGAATAACACCACCAAAAACATTACATCTTTCAATACACTCTTTCAGTACCCGGTCTCTGCTCTCGCCAAAGGCTTTGGCTCGGCGTTTACCATCTGAGATATAAGTTTTATCTTCAATTTGATATTCGGTTTCTCTTACAAAAATATCTTTCCCGTCTTTTCCATTGAAACCTTTGTACTCATACCAGTAATCACGAATGGTGCGTTTGATACGAACGTCAGATACCAAGGCTGTGCTGTCTTCGGCGTCGAAACGGGGTCGGTTTTCGTTCATCGGGTCGCCATTGGGGTTGGCGTTTTCAATTTCGTACAAAAACAAAATTTCGCTGCGATTTTTAATAATTGCTGACATGATGATTTAGTTTTGAGTGTTTTGAGATTCTTCTTGTTCCGATTTGTCTTTGAATTGCCCTGCCCATTCGAGACCCGCCACAAAATAGAGTGACAATTCATTTTTACTTATGTGTTCGGGATTGTGTTTGTTAAGCAAGAATTTTGGTAATACTTGCTCACGTAGGTCTTGATAGTATCCAGAAGCATCATATTGACGCAATTTGAACAATGCTTCGGTGTAAATTTTACTCAGGTCATTTAGGGATAAATCGTAACCTTTGAGCTTTTTTTCAAAGGGCGTACTACCTAATTTTTTGTACTGAATGTTCATGGTGTATTTCACGAGCACTCCCAAGCCAAAAACACCCACTTTCAAGTCGGCATCAAAAAAATCGGGGTTCCTGCTGACAAATTCTTTGAAAAGACCAGAAAATTTTTGGTCTTTTGAGGGGGATTCAAATGTGTCCATATAAGTATAGTTTTGATATTGAACGAGTTGTAGGTGTTGAAAATAACGCAATGCCAAATGAGCTTTCAGAACTGTCCAGTTCGTTGGCTCCACAAATTCATCGGAAGTTTGAGATTTGTTGTAATTGGCTCTGATGACTTCCATGAATTTTGAGAAAACATATTCTCGTGAAAGTGCCTTGCCATCGAAGACTTTTTGAACCATTTCTAAGAAGTCATCATCAAAAAATCCTTTGAGGATTCCGAAATTAAACACTAAGTCTTTCTTCTCTTTTTTGACCGTAATGGCTTGCTTATAGAGAGAATGACCTTTGATTTGTTCAGGCGTTTCAACAAACAGCGTTCGGAAGCGAGAAGGTAAGATTTCTTCAAGTAACAGTCTGATTTTGATGGCTTTGGTTTTGCTATCTTCTTCAAAAAACATCAGATTAATCAAGAAGTAGTCTTCATTTTGAGCCACTAATTCCATAATTTTATCTTCCGAACGCTCTATTTTTTGAGCTTTCGCCACTGAAGCCTCCTCGTAGAGTTCCTCCATTCGTCGCATCAATTTTCCCAACAGTCTTTCGTCATTGCCAACCAACAGTTTAGGAATCATATAAAAGGGACGGCCATAAAAATAACTTTGCAGATTCTGGCTCACATAGTCTCGTCCCAATTCAAAAGGTAAACTGCAATCGGAACAAATCGGATAGTTTTTCCAAGTATTTTCTTGCTTGAAGAAGCCGCTCACTAAGCCTGGTTTGTCCACCGTAAAGTATTTGAAGGGCGATGCAAAGCCATAAAGCAGCGGTTTTTGTTCCAGACAAATAGAACACCGCTGGTCGTATCCTTCGGATTTAACGTTGTATTTTTCAGATTTGTCTTCTGTGCCACTGGCAAAAAGTATGTGTTGAAAAGTCTTTAAATCACCCACATACAACTCACTACCATCTTCAAAATCAAAACGGACACTAAAGACAATTGCTTTCTTTTGGTCTTTGTCCAATCCATCGTAAACAGGTTGTAACTGACTTTGCAAATGCTGATACGCTTCCGTATTCTCTAAAACGGCCTTAAACGAAGTGAGCAATTGTGTTTCTTGCTCATTTTTAATCTTTTCGGCAATAGCAATAAAGCCGCCTATCTGATTGTTTTTAAGGGTAAAGTTGTTTAGTTGAATTTCAAGTATCTTTATCATAAAAAAACCTATGAATAAGTTACCTGTGAATGTTTCAGAATCAGATTTTGAGACTTGCATTTTACCACGCTTGACCCATAAAATTGGTCATAATCGTTTGAAAGTAAGTTACCATTATATTTTCAATACGATTTTACATGTATTGAAATCTGGCTGTTCATGGAGAACATTAAAGCCTGACAATCAATTGGTTACTTGGCAAAATATTTATTATCATTATGCTAAATGGAGCAAAGATGACAGTTTTAAACGACTATTTGAATCTTCAACTTCAATTATTTCTGATAAATTAGCTCTTGAATGTTTACAATTAGATGGCACTCACTCCGTCAAAAAAGGGGTGAAAATGTTAAATGGCGTGAATAACGGCAGATTGTATTGATGGCAAAGAGTCAAAAAAAAACCGTGAATAATTTGGTCATTTGTGATAATAAGTACAACATTTTAGAGCGATTATATTTTCAGATTGTTAGATATTGATGGTAATCATCATGTTATTAATGCAATGATTAATTGTATTTCACTACTTAATCATTGAGAATGTCAAAAAAATGCTGATAAGGCGTTTTTCAATCACTTGATGAACAGCTTATTGACTATAATATGTCTCATCTTAATGCCGATTCTGGATTTGATGTCTCTGCATTCATTGAGTTCAGTGGAACAGAATGAAAAGCATAATCATTGTAGCTAACATCAAGCAAAACAAGCGAAATACTGAAAAAATCATGAGAGCCTAAATAGCCTGGGAATATCGATTTGGCTTTTTCCATGAGCGATTATATTTATGCTTTTAGATTTAAAATAGAACTCTTTTTTGGTAATTCATTTTGCTTGGTTAGATACTTATAAAAGAATCCTTGTACGCTTTGAACAGTTAGCTAAAAACTTTAAAGCATGGCTATTAATGGCTTCGGCAATGATTAATTTTAGACATACTTTCAACTAAACAACTTCGGTATTAAGTTTTTTATCAAACGTTTCAGAAACTTTGGTAGTAATGGTAATGTCTCCACCACGAGAAGAACCCTTTCGGTAGCCATATTTCAAAAATGTTTTCTTATTGCCGTTTTCAATATCAACTCGGTCAAGCAGTAACCCTTCATGGTTGTACTTGAAAATGGCAACAATCACTACATAGTTATCTTTATCAGGAAAAACATCCTGCACAAACAACTGAAAAGGCTCTAAATTACCCTTTGATTTCATGGCTACTCTGCCAATGTCCACTACAATTTTATCTTGCATATTTGTGGTTATTTTATTTCCCCAAAAGAATACATTTATTATGATAATTAACAGGACAAAGCAAAGCTTTGCCGGTAGTTGTCACAAAAACTTATTGAGCGGTAAGTTGGGGGCTATTTAAGGAACCCCTCAACCGTCAATTCGACACCCTCGAAGAAGCCGCAAAGGCCAAAACGGAGTAGTGGGTGAAGGCCCTTTTGAAAGGAGTGACTGTGTCGAGTTTGAAGAAGTAGGTGGTACAGCGGTGCAGTAAGCGGACTATGGCTGGTTCAACAGCCCTAATTTGTCCAAATGCTTCCAAATGGTATTCAAATCGCACACGTGCCATAGCGGATTAAGCGCATAATCTCCCGCCGAAAACGTGAGGATAAAGTTGTTTTCGCACTTCAAATCGGCAGCGGCCTGATGGTTTCCTTTGCTTAAAGAGGGGGAGTCGGAGAGCTTAATTTCGATCGTAGCCACAATCAGATTGTTCATTTCAATCACCAAATCCAATTCTGCCCCGTGCTGCGTTCGGTAGAAATAGGGGATGGCACTCTCATGCAGTTGACTCGTGATCTGCTCAATGACGTAGCCTTCCCACGAAGCCCCTTTTTCAATATGATCCAACAATTGCGTATAACTGCCGATATTAAGCAACTGATGCAGCATACCGCTGTCTCTGAAATAGAGTTTAGGGGTCTTTACCAAACGCTTGCCTAAATTCGTGAAATACGGATACAGTCTTCTGATAATGAATGAGTTTTCTAAAAAGTCTAAGTAATTCTTTACCGTAGGCAACGCCAAATCCATCACATTGGCAATATCAGTGTAAGATACCATCTTTCCATTGGCGGTTGAAAGTACCCGCAGTAAACGGCTGATGGTTAAGGGTTGAGCATTTAAGCCTAAGAGCCGCAGGTCGCTGTCAACGTAGGTCTTCAAAAAGTTCGATTGCCACAGTCGCCACTGTTCATCTTTGGGGAGTAAAAGCGCTGTTGGAAAACCGCCTTTTGTCCAATGCTGCTCTATGGTTTTCCCAAATGCAACTGCTTCTCTAAAACTAACGGGTGTCAGTTCACAATAGGCTATACGCCCTGCCAGGGTTTCGGTACTTTTGGCTAAAAAAGCAGGTGAAGCTGACCCCAATAAAATAAAGCGGGCAGGTACCCGATAGCGGTCTATCGCTGACCGCAACATAGGAAAGAGCGTCATCATTCGTTGAACTTCATCAATAATGATGGTTTTTTCCTGATGCTGCTCAAAAAACAGCAGGGGGTCAACCTCTATCCGTTGATAGTCACGGAAGTCTTCCAAATCCAAATAGATCACTTCCTTTTGACTTTCCTGCCCAATGACTTTGGCTAAGGTTGTTTTACCTACTTGTCTTGCCCCCACAATTCCCACGGCTGGAAATATATCAAGCGATTGTTCTATGATTAATTTAGCGCTTCTTTCTATCATTATTCGAGTAAATTATTAATTGTATTTACAAAATTACTCGGATAAATCGCAAATACAAGACGCAATTCAGAGGTAGGTGAATGAATTTTACTCAAAACCCCATCCCCGCTACGATCCCGTTCAGGTAGTCTTTTAAGCCTTGGGGTTGTATTACTGCAATGTTTTGGTGTAAGCCCAAAATAAACCGCCCAATACCCACAAAGCTTCGCACTTCCACACCCAGCCGAAAGGAATATGGCGGCGATTGGGTGCGTCCAACAAACGGACGAGCGGCAGGGTATTCTTCCATCAATAAATGATAGGCCGTGGGCGTAAGATGTAGTTCTACAAAAATAGGATCGGGGCCTGTCCAGCCAAAAATATCTATTTCGGGCGAAGAGCTTTCACTTTCTTGTAGTTCTTCCAGCACCTCCAAATCTTCCATACGGCTTACTTTGAAGGTTTTTATTTTTTGGCTTTGCGGTTCGTACGCGTTCAGCGTGGAGAAGTCGTCGGTAAAACTCAGCGGTTCTACCAAACGGTCGGTGACAGTATCCGAATGTGAAGAATGATAGCGCAAAAGCCGCACTTGAAGTTTGGCTTTGATGGCTTCGTTGAGCTGAGTGACCAACTGGGCGCGGTGGCGATCGAGGAGTTCGTCGGCCAAAGGCACGAGTTCAGAAGTAAGGTAAATTTTTCGCTCAATACTCGCATACAGCGGACTCGTGGCCTTTAACCCTGCCAAAAATGGACGTAGCAAAGCGGTTTCTTCGAGGGTAAAAGTGATTTTTTTGCTTTCTGCCTCAAAAATCCAATAGCGGTTTTGGTCATCGGTATCTAACAGATAGCCGATGCCTTTCAGTAATTCAAGGTAACGGTACAGTGTACGGGTGGAGGTATTAATCGCCTTTGCCAATTGCGGCACGGTACGTCGTCGGTCTTTCAGGAGGCGAATTAGGTGCAAAACGCGCTCCATTTTGGCTTGTTCATCCATGGGGAAACAGTTGTTTACTGGGTAGTAAGCGAAAATTTAGGTCCTTTCAGGACGGCAAAAATTGTCCCTATAAACTTGCCCTTACCAACTTAGCCCCGTCGCACATGGCTTTGAGTTTTTGTTTGGTAGCCCAGCGGGCGGTTTGGCTCATGCCGCAGTCGGGCGCTACGGCCAGCTTTTCGGCAGGAACGTAAGGGAGAATTTTACGAATTCTTTCGGCAACGTCTTCGGGGGTTTCGAGGTAGTAGCTTTTTACGTCAATGACCCCTACGGCTACGTCCAGTTTTTCGGCAAAACGTTCTAATAAATGCACATCGGTGAAGTTTAAAACGGTCATCTCAGAATGGATTTCGTCCACGGTCATATCCAGAAAATCAGGCAACATAGGCGCGAGGGTCTTTTTTCCGACCGAACGTCCTTTGTAATTGCCAAAACATAGGTGCATGGAAAGGCGGGTTTTGCCCACGGCAGGTGCGACGGTACGGTTGAAAATATCTACAAAACGCTGCGTATCTTCGCGGTAGGCGTAGCAACTCATGGAAGGCTCATCCACGCATATTTCAGGAACGCCGAGTGCTACCAAATCTTCAATTTCTTGCCGAACCAGTGGCAACAACGCTTCGGTCACTTCCCAACGGTCTTGGTATAAATTGCCTGGATTGAGCCTGCCCGACAGGGTGTAAGGGCCTGGAATGGACATTTTTACCATTTGGCCAGCAGGAGCGAGGCGTTTGAGGCGTTTGTATTCTTCTACTACGCCCAAGCCTTTAGGAGCGGTTAGGGGTTCGACGATGCTATTTTTACCGCGTTGGTCGTGGGCAGTGGCGGCCATATTGCGGGTTTCGGAAGCATCGTTTGAATTCCTTGATGAATCCATAAAACGATAAATTGAAATCCAGTCGGGTTTGTTCACCGTCGGTAATGACGTCGAGTCCTGCCGCTACTTGGTCGTGGATAAGGCGGTAACGACGGCGTCATCAATCATCTCGGCGATGTCGGCTGGCCAAATTGGTCGAGGTTCATGCTGGCAAATTCGAGCCAACCTGGAAACGGCATCGAGCCTACTACGGTGGTTTTTATGGGGAGAGGTTGCATATAACGAATGTCGAATTAGTGAATGATGAATGTCGAATGAAATTGGTTATTTCGGGTCAGACGTTCGTCAGACCTGTGTTGAGTTCTTGCATTATAGCCATTGATACATCACGTGGGCATCTACCAATCCCAGGGTTTGATGTTGGTAAATTTTGGGGACAGTGCCAACAATGCTAAAACCGCATTTTTGCCAGAGTTTTATAGCTGTGGTGTTAGTGGCAATGACACAATTGAATTGCATGGCTTTAAATCCTAAGCGTTTGGCTTCTGTCAATGAAAAACGACATAGTTGTTCGGCAATTCCGCGCCCGCGAAAATCAGGATGAACCATGTAGCCTGCGTTGACCACGTGACTTCCCAAATCGGGTTGGTTGGCTTTCAGGAAAAATGTTCCAACGACTTGGTCATTTTCTTCGGCTACGTACGTATATTTCTCAGGGTCAAACCAAATTGAGAGCATCTTCTCACGTGACGAATCGGGCGCATACATATAGGTGTTTCCTGCCTTAATAACGGGTTCAATAATTTCCCAAATGGCGGTTTCGTCAGCGTGGGTTGCGGGGCGAATTTTAAGGGTCATGGTTTTTAAAATGAATCACTTACGTAGCTGGAGATTCCTACTTTCTCGTACATTTTGGCGATGCGGTGGGCGTGTTCGTCGTAGGCAGCTTCAAAGAGTTCTACGGCGCGTTGTGGGCCAACTACTGCCGCCGCACTCAATACTTTGGGTGGGTGTCCTGCCTCAGTGAGTAGCCTTGCTGTTTCGGCTTTGAGACAGTTGATGAGTGTAGCACCACCCACCGTGGATCCAGGAGCGACGGGCGTGTCAAGGTTGGGAACGTACACCATGGCGTCGCCGACAGGTGCGCCCGTATCCAGCACTAAATCGGCAAAGTCAGTTAGCTTTTTTCCATCGGTGCGTTTGGACGGACTGGCTTTGGAGTGTTGACTCGTTACCAAAGCCACTACTTTGATGCCTCGTTGTTGGAAAATTTCGGCCATTTCTACGGGAACAATGTTTGTACCCGACGACGAAATGACTAACGCCGTATCTTGGTCAGACAAATCGAAATTGCGCAGGATGCGCTCGGCAAAACCCGATACATTTTCCAAAAACATGGCTTGTCGTTGACCATTGGCCCCCACGACCAAATTATGGAAGGTAAGCGATAACTCCACAATCGGGTTAAAACCCGCAAACGATCCATAGCGCGGCCACATTTCTTCGACCATGATGCGGCTGTGACCGCTGCCAAAGATGTGTACCATGCGTCCCGCCAAAATAGTTTCGGCAAACCACTGGGCTGCCGTTTGGATTTGGGGCTGTTGATTTTCGATGGTTTGTAAAATGTTTTTACACTTTTCTAAGTAATCTTCAATGACAGTCATACAACAAGATGTTGATAGAATACGAGTTTTATTTTTTTATTTCGTTTTCGATAAAGCAAAACCCGCAGCGCCAATTGCCCCTGCCATGTCGCCAAAATGCGCTTGGACAATGGGTGTTTGCTTACCTCCAGGTCGCCATTCGTAAAACTCCATAAATTGCTTTAACGGATCGAAGAGGGCATCGTCTGCAAAGGTGATGCCGCCAGCCAAAACGATTAATTCGGGTGAAAATACATTAACAACTGAACTCAAAGCCACGGCAAGTTTCTGAACGGAAGTAAGCCAAACAAGCGTGGCCCACGGATCTCCTTTGCGGTAGGCTTCTACCAACTCCCAAGTGGAGCTGAATTTGTTTTTTGAGCGTTTGGCTACTGAATAATTCCCAATGGCATATTCCAAACTCCCGGGCATTCCTACAATGCTGGTTTCATCATCGGTGGCGTTGAGCGAAAGATGTCCTAAGTGGCCTGCCATTTGGCTAAGTCCCTGATAGAGTTGCCCATTTATAAGCAAACCGCCTCCCACACCCGTGCCGAGGGTAAGTAAGACCACGTTTTTGTAGCCTTTGGCCGCTCCAAAACTGGATTCAGCCATCAGGGCGGAATGGGCATCGTTAAGGATATAGGTACGTTGACCAAAGTACGAACTCCAGTCAAAATTTTCGAGGCCATTGAGCCGATTAGGTAAAAATGAAATGCAGGTGTTTTCGGAATCTGGCAAGCCAGGCGACGACATGCCGATGGTGTCAATGGGTTCTTGCCAGTAGTTTCGGAGATAAGTCACCATTTCCAACACATTTTCGCGCCATTTTCCTTCATCGTCATCGTGCGTAGCTACGTAGTGCTGTTTCAGTATTTCTCCATTTTCATCAAGGAGAATACCTTTTACGTTGGTTCCACCCAAGTCTATTCCGATTGCTGTTTTCATACTTTTGGTTTATTCAATACTGCCCTTCCGTCACACTCCAGCCACCGTCCACGGCCAGTACTTGCCCCGTGGTGAATTTGGAATAGTCGGACATAAAATAGATCGCGGCACCGTCCAAATCGGAGGGCTGCCCATTGCGTCCACCGTCGAGGGGTTGTTTGGTTTTGATAAAATTCATAATCAAGTCGTTTTGTGAAGCCCGTTGACTCATGGGTGTTTCTACAAGTGCGGGGGCCAACACATTGACGCGGATGTTGTCTTTAGCATAGTAAGAGGCAATGGATTTGGTAAACCCGATGATGGCCGATTTGGTAGCGGCGTAGGCATGGGTAGTGAAATAGGTAGGCGAGGGCGAAAACCCCAGCACAGAACCTATATTTAGAATACTACCTCCTGTTTTTTGCCGTAGAAACTGCTGCACTGCCGCCTGATTGGAGAGCATCAGTGAGGTTAAATTGAGTTCAAACGTTTTGTTCCAGCCTTCCAAGGTAAGTTCGTGCAAAGGGCCATCGCCGTACTTTCGCCCGCTGCCCCCCGCTACGTGGTAGAGTCCATCGAAATGTCCAAACGTCGTAATGGCTTGTTGAATGGCATCAGATGCCGTATTTTCTAAGGTTGCATCTCCTGCGATAGCGACAGCGGTCATGCCTAATTGATGCTGTGCTTCATTACAACTGTCAGGATTGCGACCTACAACGACCACGTTGGCTCCGTGTTCAGTACATGCTTTCGCTGCCGACAGTCCAATTCCCGTCGTGCCACCTATAATGACAATTGTTTTATTTTTAAGCCATTTTTCGGGGGACATCTTTATTTTTGTCTTGGAAATTTTGCCCTAATCAAGAACTGAAATTTCTGTTTTTGAAAAATTTACACCAACTTATTATAAAAAGTTGAGCGAGCTTTTATCTAACGTACATTCGTTTGAAAAACATTTTATTCTCTTGGATACAGCACTCGTTTTTGCAAAGGAAGTAGCCGATTTTTTACGCCCCTGGAATTCGGAGTTGACGGCTACAAGTGAGCGCTTGTCCTTTCCTTTTTTTTTCTTTTCCAGCCGAAAATTGATGGTTCATTGTATTTCATTAGAGGCGTCGGGGGGAAATGTAGCGGCTTCTACCTTTGCAGAAATAACCGAAGAAATGGCCCAAAAAAGCATAAAAGTGATTCATTTATGGGAAGATGTGTGGCGTACTAAACGAAAGGTGGTTG
This sequence comes from Runella sp., assembly GCA_044228585.1. Lineage (GTDB taxonomy): Bacteria > Bacteroidota > Bacteroidia > Cytophagales > Spirosomataceae > Runella. Next base: position 14,293 of record JBGAUP010000077.1, read on the forward strand.
AATCTCGCCTGCGGGCGGTTTTTGGTGATTCTCAGCGAATTCCTGCGCGTCTTACCAAAGTTCGGCGCATTGATAAGCCAACTTTGGATGCTTTTATTGAAGAAAATCACCTGCAAGTTTCTACTACGGCCAAATATAAATATGGGCTTTTTTTACCAAAGCAATACGAAAGAATCATTAAAACGGATTTGCCTTCCGTGCATTCAATCCGTGAGGTATTTGCTCATTCGGAGGAAGTTCTCGTAGCGGTGGCTTCTTTTAGCGGGGGCAAAAATATTCTGCGCGACGGGCAGGCGTATCGCTCTTTTGAGCTGATTCGCTTTGCTAATCTTTTAAACTGTACAGTGGTAGGAGGCTTGGATAAATTATTACAAGCATTTGTGAAAGAAGTGCATCCCGACGATATAATGACCTACGCCGACCGTGATTGGTCAGACGGACGAAGCTATGAGCGAATAGGTTTTGAGCGTATTGGGGCAACGCCACCACAAGCATTTTATGTCAACCCAGCCACTTTTGAGCGACATTATGCCGAACGCCTCAAAGAAACGGCTGTTCCTGCTGAGTGGATAAAAGTCTATAACGCAGGAAATTGGAAATTTTTGAAGAAATGGAAATAAGTGTCATACGAGCTGACAACACAGGTTGTACCTATGATCATGTAAGCAACCAAGTGCTGAATGTTGGGTAGAGGGAGGTATGCTTAGGGGATTAAGTGCTTTTCAATGGAATGGTAGTGTGCAGCTGCGTTCATGATTTTTTGGGAAAATACGTAAATATTGATGCGAAAAATGAATTTTTTTAAGCTTCTTTTACTCATTTTGAGTTTTTCGGTAGTTACTTCAGCGCAGAACCTCCTTCCCAAAATCAAAGTGGAAGGCAACAAATTTGTCACTCAAGAAGGAAAAACGATTGTTTTCAGAGGTATGAATGTGGCCGACCCTGATAATTTGCATACCAAAGGGCATTGGAACAAAATGTTTTTTCAGGAGGTGAAAAACTGGGGCGCAAACATCGTTCGTTTTCCGGTGCATCCTACTACTTGGCGAAAACAGGGTAAAGCCAACTACCTCAAACTCCTCGACGACGGGGTAAAATGGGCGACTGAACTCGGACTTTACGTCATCATTGACTGGCATTCTATTGGCAACCTCCGTACTGAAATGTACCAAGCCGATATGTACGAAACTACCCAAAAAGAAACTTTTGAATTTTGGCGGACCATGGCCAAGCAATTCAAAGGAAACAATACCGTCGCTTTTTTTGAACTATTCAATGAACCTACGGTTCAAAATGGCCAATTAGGCACTTGTTCGTGGGAGCAATGGAAAGTCTTGAATGAAGAAATGATAGGTATCATACGCGCCCACGGCAACGATGCCATTCCGCTGGTGGCAGGTTTCAACTGGGCCTACGATTTAACGCCCGTCAAAGAAAATCCTATCAATGCGCCAGGCATTGCTTACGTGAGTCATCCTTATCCAATGAAAAACGGCGGTAAGCCTTGGGAGAATAAATGGTCGAAGGATTGGGGTTTTGTGGCTGAAAAATACCCCGTACTGCTTACTGAAATCGGGTTTTGCGGCCCCGAAGAGCAAGGGGCGCACGTGCCCGTCATTAGCGACGAATCATACGGTGAGGCCATTACCAAATACACCGCCGAGCGTGGTATCAGTTGGGTAGGATGGGTGTTTGATAACCAATGGGCTCCGCGTATGTTTTCCGATTGGAATTTTACCCCTACCCGACAAGGAAAATACTTTAAAAAAGTGCTTTTAGAGGGAAAGAATTAACCCTACTCTGTCTTCAATACTCAGTATTCTACACAACATAACGTTTCGTATCTCGTGAAAAAACATTTCCTATTCTTTTGCTTTGTCCTACTTCACATTCAGAGCGTTGCCCAACTCAAGCTTGCTCGTTTGTTTTCAGACCATGTCGTGTTGCAGCGCCAAAAGCCCGTTCCTGTGTGGGGCTGGGCCAAGCCCAAAGAAAAAGTAACGGTGACCTTAGCGGAACAAAAGCAAATCGCGACTGCCGATGCTTCTGGAAAATGGACCGTGAAATTTGCCCCGATGGAAGCAGGCGGCCCACACCAACTGACCGTGACGGCCAAATCGGGTAAGTTGGAAGTCAACGATATTTTGATGGGCGAAGTGTGGCTATGTTCGGGTCAATCAAACATGGAGTTGCCTGTTCGACAAGCCGACAACTTCAAGACAGAGAAGAAAAACGCCAATTTCCCACAAATACGCCATTTTTTTGTCGAGCATGAAGTCACTATGGCTCCTCAAACAGATTTAAAATCGGGGGAATGGAAAATCTGTAACGAAGAAAATGTGGGCAATTTTACAGCGGTAGGCTTCTTCTTTGCCCGTGAATTGCACCAAAAACTTAATGTACCTATTGGGCTGCTACATTCCTCGTGGGGTGGCTCGCAGGCCGAAGGCTGGATAAGCAAAGAAGCCATGCTGACCAACGACGAATTGAAACTATACGCCGAAAATCTACCCAAGACGTGGGAAGAAGCCGATGCTAATTTAGATAAAAAAACAAGAATACAGTTGCTCGGAAGTGACATAACCCCTACGGTGGCAGATGAAAAAAAATATACAGAAGCGGGCTACGATTTCTCGAAATGGCTTAAAGCGGGTAGTCCCATTGGTCAGTGGGATAGGAAAGGGATTTGGATGTTTCGCGGCAAAGGGTTTATGGCAACCACCGTCGAGATTCCCGAAGAGATGGTCGGTCAAGCGAGTACGTTAGGGCTCGGAATTCAGGACAGTTTCAATGAGATCTATGTGAATGGGCAGTTGGTTTCTCAGGGTATTGTGGCGGGCACGCGCAAAATTACCTTGCCCGCCAATACGTGGAAAATCGGCACTAATCGGTTGGTGGTGAAGTTTGGCAACATGGTACAGTTTCCTTGGTACGGTCTCGGCATCAACGGTACGCCCGACGACCTTTTTGTAAGTTCAAAAGATACCAAAGTGAGCTTGGCAACGGGTTGGTATCTGATGCCTTCCTTTGCCGAACCGCATACCTACAATCACAGCAGCAACAACGTAGGGACGACACTTTACAACGGCATGATTGCCCCGTTGATTCCTTTTGCCATTCGTGGCTCACTGTGGTACCAAGGCGAAGCCAATGCGGGTCGAGCTTATCAGTATCGTCAAACTTTTCCTTTGATGATTAATGATTGGAGGCAACGTTGGGGGGATGAGTTCTCGTTTTATTTTGTACAACTGGCCAACTATGGCAGCTATCAAAATAGCAACCAAGGCAGCAATTGGGCCGAACTGCGCGAAGCCCAAACCATGACCTTGAGCTTGCCTAAAACGGGTATGGCTGTTATCACTGATATTGGCAACCCAAAAGACATTCACCCCACTAACAAACAGGATGTAGGTCATCGCTTGGCCTTGAACGCGCTAAAGTTTGATTTTGAGCAGGAGGTTGTACATACTGGGCCGATGTACAAATCGGTTGATTTTGAAGAAGATAGGGCAATGGTTACTTTTGATGTTGTGGGAAATGGGTTAATGGCCAAAGACAAATACGGCTACGTAAAAGGGTTTGAGATTGCAGGCGACGACAAAGTATTTTACTACGCCAAGGCCGAAATTGTTGGATATAAAGTAGAAGTATCTCATCCCAAAGTTCAAAAGCCCGTAGCGGTGCGTTACGCTTGGGCCGACTCGCCTGACGACGCCAATTTGTTTAATAGTGAAGGGCTTCCCGCGAGTCCGTTCCGAACCGATGACTGGCCAGGAAAAACTGTAGGGAAGAAGTTTCAGTAGGTTCAATAAATGAATCCATAATACGATTATCAATCACACCCGCGCAGGTTACCAAAAACGAGTTATAAAAACCTATACTTCATCCGATTGAAATGACCATTTCGTACCAAACGCCCACGCAGCGAAGCGCAGAAGTATTTGAAAAGGTGGTTCAAAATTTAAACAATCGCCTGCATCAGGAAAACCTGAAGTTTTATCCTGCGATGGTAGACTCTAAATAATAATACAGCAGTCGCCGTCCAAACGGCGACTGCCATAGTTGATTTTTAGCTTAATTTTAGAGGCAAAGACCTCAGATTTTTTCCCGTCAAATCAAACACCGCTGCCGCAATAGCTGGGGCAACGGGGGCCAGCGGAGGTTCTCCTACACCGTAGGGTTCATCGTGTCCTTCCAAAATAATGACCTCAATTTCAGGAGTGTCTGACAACATGGCAACAGGGTAAAGGTGAAAGTTGGTGGTTGTAATTTGTCCGTCTTTCACTTCCAAACCTTCATACAAAGCCGCCGTAATGCCCATCATGGTAGCTCCTTCCACCTGTTGGCGAATACCTTCGGGATTAATGGCCAAACCAGCATCAATGACCTGCGTTACTTTTTTTACCTGAATTTTATTGTCTGTGACAGCTACCTCAATCACCGCTGCGGCAATGCTCTTGCGGTCGTTACCGATAGCTACCCCGCGTCCTATACCCGCGGCTTTGGGTTGATTCCAACCGCTTTTTTCGGCCAACGTTTCCAGCACTTTTTTATAGCGTTGGTTGATTTGCTCATTTCCTGACAACAAATCCAAACGCATTTGTAAAGGGTCTTTGCCCGTTTTGTGGGCCAATTCGTTCATGAAACTTTCAATGGCAAAGGTATTGGGAAACATCCCAACGGCTCGCCAGATGCCCGTCTGAACGGGCAGTTTATTTTGCCACATCGTCGCTGATTTGTGCTCAATGTTGTACAGAATACTTGCCCCGTGCCCAGCAGAGACAAAATCAGCACCTAAAAGGGTATATCCCAAATTGGCTGGAAGCATCCCAAGAATTTGGTCGGGTGTGGCTTGGTTGTGGGTAATGGCTTCGATTTTGCCCCCTTTGCCAATTTTTGCGGCTAAAACGTGGTGCGTTTGCGGACGATAGATAGCATTCTGAAATTCCTGCTGGCGCGTGTTGAAAACGTGTACAGGTTTTCCGACGATTTGGGCAATTCGGGCTGCTTTTTCTGCCTGTTTTGAATCTACCCGTCGGCCAAAACTGCCTCCAGCAAACGTGGTTTCAATGTTAATTTGTTCTGCCTCCAACTCAATGGCTTTGGCAATGTTGCCTCGAAACATCGTTGCCGCCTGCGTTCCCACAAATACCGTTGCTTTGTCTTTGGCTACCTGGGCTACAATGCCGTTCGGTTCCATGTGGGCGTGCGTGGCTAATGGCGTACGGTATTCTTGTTTGAAAACCTCGCTGGGCGTTTTTTCGAGGATAGATTCGGGCGAGCCTTCGCTTTGAATACGTACATCCGTGCCGATGCCTACCGTAGTCAATGCCTCAAATTCGGCTTGTTGCCATTTTTTGGGAATGTCCCAAGTGGCTTCCAATTTCTGCAAACCCATTTCTGCGGCGTAGCGGTTTTTTGCAACCACGGCTACCAAACCTTCTTCTTCAATAACCCGAACTACTCCGCTAACTTTGGTAGCTTCTTTGGTGTTGAGTGTTTTGAGCGTTCCGCCAATATAAGGCGATTGTAAAATCACCGCATACAACATATCGGGTACGGCTTGGTCAATACCAAAAATAGGTTTCCCCATTACCTTGGGTTTCAAATCCACCCTTTTTACGTTTTTGCCAACGTATTTAAAGGCTGATGTAGGTTTTAAGGTAGGAGTTTCGGGAGTTTTCCATTCCTTAGTAGAGGTCGAAATTTCGTAATAAGTGGCTTTGTGGCTGCCCGAAGTCAGCACGCCGTTTTCTACTTTGATGCTACTTGTGGCTACTCCCCATTGTTTGGCGGCTTGTGCTTTGAGCATTTCGCGCAGGGTGGCAGCTACTTCGCGGATGGGCTCAAACAAAGTGAGCGTAGAGTTGCTGCCGCCCGTGCCCAAGGCGTCTTCTACGCCATTGTTGGTATTGGCATGGACAACCTTGATTTGTTCGAGCGATACCTCCAACTCTTCGGCGGCCAATAGGGCCAAGCCCGTAAAAACGCCCTGCCCCATTTCCAATTTGGTGGATTTGTACTGAATGGTGTTGTCAGGCATGACTTCAAACCAAAAAGTAGGTTCAAGATTGGAAATCAAGAGTGGCGTATCGGTGTTTTCGGCCGTTTGGGCAATAAAACGGCGTATGGGGCCTTTGGAGGCAATGATGGCGACGATGGTTCCGCCAAAAACAATTGCTCCGCGTTGCAGAAACTTACGGCGTGAAAATTTCTTTTTTGATTTTTTATCTTCGGTTGCCATGGGATTAAACGGTAACGGTTTGTTTGATTTGAGCAGCTCTTTTGATGGCTTTCAGGATGCGCGGTTGCGTACCACAACGGCAAATGTTACTGATGCTGTTTTTGATGTCTTCGTCGGTCGGATTGGGATTTTTGGCAAGTAGAGCCGCCGCCGCCATCATAAATCCGGGCTGACAGTACCCGCACTGAGGTACGTTTTCTTCCATCCATGCCTGCTGAACGGGGTGTAGCTTATCTTCACTTTCAGATAATCCTTCGAGCGTTGTTACTTCTTTCCCAGCCGCAAAACTAACGGGAATGGAGCATGAGCGATAGGCTTCACCGTCTATATGTAGTGTGCATGCCCCGCAAAGAGCCGCTCCGCAGCCGAATTTCGTGGCTTTAAGGTTCAGTTCATCCCGAACTACCCAAAGCAGAGGCATATTAGGATCAACTTCCACTTTTGCTGCCTTTTCGTTTATTTTAAAATTGACATCAGGTTTGATTAAGTAAATTGGTTTTGAATTGAAGCTAATCACTCTATTTTACGTTAAATTTTTATGTGCTGTTTTGTTAAGAACAATGTCTTTTAACTTCCAACTTATTTTTGTTTTATTTATGGTTATTTTTGTTCGGTCAGCATATCCCAAAGCATTTCAAATCCGTTTTCAATGATGGGTTTTGTTCGTTAGGCGGTAAGTTAACAATAGAACTATAGATACCCATTAGTGACGTGGCCAAAATTAGAAATCAAATTAGTAGGTAAATCTTTGATAATTTTGGTAGCTTTGTCTTCAATGAAGTTGAATGTGTTTCTTGGGTGCTCCATTAAAATGATTCAGGTATTTGAAGGAAATATGGGGCAGAAAAAAGCACTGATGGAGGTAATGATTCTTTTCACGATTTATCTAAAGCCCAGTAGTAGAGTAGATAAAGACTTTTGATAGCAGCTTCGTCATCTTCGGAAGTGATTTTGAGAATAAGAAATTGGTTTAATTCATTTTGATGGCAATGTATAATTCTTATCAAGTCTTCTTTGGTGGCAAAATGAAAGAGTGTCCCGTTGGATACCAACGCTTCTTTGGCTATTTTGCTGGTGGGTGTACCGTGAAAACCGGGCTTCACAAAAAGCCGTAACGCACTTGCCAGTATTTGTTCTTTTTATCTGTTGCAACCAAATTGACTAATCACTCTACAAAAGTAAGGTGTGTTTTTGATTTTCCAAATTTGTGTTGGTTTTTTATTTTCTATTGTTGGTGTTTTCATCAAAAAGGGCGTATGTATGCACTATTTCAATAATGGGTAGAATTTTATGGTGATTTATTATTCCGTTGGGGCTATTTTTGTGAAAATTTTCCACTGATGAATTGGAAGAATATTTGGCTATTGTTTCTGATGATTCAGTTACTATCCACGCAACTGGGCGAGTTGATTTTAACGGAGGATTTAAAACTTACCAAAAATTGCTGAAAACGGTCATAATTTACTGGAGGCCATGTAGTATAGCCTAATAAAGGCCACCCCAGATTTTTACCACTATTGTAGTTTCCTACTGACCAGATTGAACTGCCTGCCTCCGTTGAGTTTCAGCCCGATTATTTATGGATTTGGGTTAGGGCTGGTACTGGCTTCCACTCAAACAACCACTCAAAGATCTGGCGAGGCTTATCAGTTTGAGATGTATGTTAGTTCACCAACGCCCAATCGGTATCCTTCTGGTTCATTTGGTGCTACTTTTCAAGTCAGCCTTTGGCTACCATAACCCAAAGGATTTACTAATCACCCAACGGAAAAGTGCAAGTGATAGACAATGGCTCTCAACGCCTCACAAAAAGATTTACGTGGGAAAGAGTGGAGGGTTGCTTCATTGCTAAAGGGGGAAAAAACTACATAACCATTGGAAATTTTGTAGAGCTACCCAAGTTTCTTGCTTTTTATTACTTATTCATTGATGACGTCTCATTACGACCCATACGATTAAATCTCGGCGCTTGATAATTACTTCAACATGGGCGAAAAGTACTCATTTACTCAATGCCAACTACCAGTGTAACGAATACAAATGGAATACGGGTAGCTCATCGCCTTTACTGCTGGTGACCAAGCCTGGCAAATACTGGGTAACAGTAACCACCCCCTGTAAAGTATTACGAGATACAATCACTATCAATTATAAGTTTGATTTCAGTTTGGGACCCGATACAACGCTCTGTGAGGGGCAAACGATGATGCTAAAGGTATCAGAATCGGGGGGCTATCGTTGGCAGGATGGCACGTCACGAAATACATATCAAGTGACGCGCGCTGGTCAATACAACGTGCAGGTCTCGGATGCAAACTGTATCACCAGTGATACCATCAAAGTGCGTTACGTTTTGCCGCCCCGCCTTGATTTGGGCCTTGATAAGGAATTATGCGGGACAGAAATACACACCATTCTACCTGCGTATGCGGAAGGTATCTTTCGTTGGTTAGATTCGTTTACTGAAACCCAACGAACAGTAAACCGTTCGGGCATATACGTAGCCTCAGTCACCAATGAATGTGCCACGATAAGAGACTCAGTACAAGTTGATTATAGCAAATGTGGATGTATTATCTATTCCCCAGATGCTTTTTCGCCTAACGCCGACGGGGTGAATGATTTGTTTCAGCCTTTTGCTTGTGGTGACATTACGTTTACGGCTTTATCGGTGTATAACCGATGGGGGGAAATTATTTTTCAAACCCAAAACCCGCCCTTTCTATGGGATGGTAGCTATAAGGGAGAAAGTTGTCCAGCGGGAGTATATGTATGGCGGATTGACTATACATTGAATCAACCAGGAAAGCCTGCTTTATCCCAGACCAAGCAAAGCCAAATTGTTCTTATAAAGTGATTGCAAGGGAATAACAGTTGATTGATGTTTATCGGATGAAAGTTAGTACTTCTGGCGATTTACTTAGGCTTCCCTTGGAAATTAATTAGAACTTTCTTTTTTCTCGAAAAACCCCAGTCATAGTCGGCTGGGGTTTTTGATTTTTAGGGAGTTTAACACGGAATAATACAATTTTCAAGAGTTGTTTACCTTTTTAGCCTTAA
>JBGAUP010000078.1:0-21524 GCA_044228585.1 Runella sp.
TATTAGACAGGTTTAATATAGTAGCCAAAAAAGACCTTTTTCCAAGTCAGTTATCGGGAGGACAACAACAATTGGTAGGTATTGCGCGAGCCATTGTCCACGAACCCAAAATTATTTTTGCTGACGAGCCTACGGGCAACTTACATTCTGAGCAAGCGCAACAAATCATGGAGTTATTTAAAGAACTCAACCAAAAGGATAAAGTTTCGATTGTACAGGTAACCCACTCCGAAGTAAATGCAGGGTATGGCAACCGAATTATCAGGCTCAAGGATGGTTGGGTAGCTTAAAGCACACAAGTTTTTAGTTTAAAGTTCAATTACGATGAAATCGTCAACAATATTCCTTCTTGCACTTAGTTTACTATTTACCTTCTCTGCAAGTGCCCAAAAAACATTATCGCTGAAAGATTGCGTTGATTTATTGATTAAGAACAATCTTACTTATCGAGAAAGCCAACTGCAAGCACAAGGTACTGCGGCACAATTACAGCAGACCAAATCACAACAACTCCCCCAAATAGGGTTCAATGCGGGGCAAAATCTCAATTTTGGTCGTAGCATTGACCGCTTTACCAATGCCTACATTGACGAAGTCTATAATACCAATTACGTTGGCGTCGGATTTCAGGTGCCTTTGTTTCAGGGCTTTCAAATTCAGCATCAAGTGCAGCAGGGAATTGCACTGCGGGATGCTGCACTCAAAAATCAAGAAGCAGTGCTTAATCAACAGATTATCCGTTTGCTTCAAGCCTACGTACAAGTATTAGCTACCAAAGCACTGTACAACGCTGCCCAAGAACAAGTAGCATCATCACAGCAGCAAGTAGAACGAGTTGAAAAACAAGTAGCTGCTGGTACGGTAGGTCAAAATACTTTGTACGAGATAAAAGCGCAATTGGCCAATGATAAGTTTGATGAAGTAACCGCCCGAAACAATGAGCAATTGGCCAAGTTGAGCCTTTTTCAGTTAATGAATCTACCACCTGACGGGAACACCGTCTTTGCTCCCATCGGTGATGCTGCTACGACATTGGCACTTATGCCTTCGGCTGAGAGCATTTACGAAGATGCGGTAAAAACATTCCCCGAAATCAAAAGCGGAGAACTCCGTTTAAGTAGCTTCAGCAGTCAGATTCGGGCCATCAAGGCCAACAATATTCCGTCGTTGAGCTTGTCAGGAAACTTCGGTGCTTTTTATGCCTCTTCCAATGCCGAACGAAGTTATTTCAAACAATTGGACGCTACCCGTAATGGTTCTTTAAGTGTAGGATTGAACGTGCCCATTATGGGACGCTGGCAAATACGTCCACGCGTGGCAATAGCCACCGCTCAACAGCAATTGGCAGACAATACCGTCAATATTGTAAAACAACAGCTCCGCCAAGCCATCGAGCAAGGCGTTCAACAACTCGCCGCTACCAGCGACCGTTACGCCGCTGCACAGAGTCAAGTAGAGTCGCTGAAAGCTAACTTTGGAGCCGCTGAAAGCCGTCTTGCCGCAGGAACAGTCAATATCTTTGAATACACGCTCGCCAAAGCTAATCTTGCCCGTGCCGAAGCCAACGCTATTCGCTCCCGCTACGAGTACGCCCTTCAACGCCAAATTATTGACTTTTATCAGAAAGGAAAATGGGAGTTTTAAGTTTGTTTAATTGTTGATTATCAGTAATTTACAATTAAATTTCAACATTTAGGTTGAAACAATTATGCAGTTCTAACAATCTTTATTGATTTTTGTGAAGGTTTTAATATTATTGATACCTTTATTCAAAATCAGTCATTTATGTTTGGCTACATTATCTGGGATGTTAATCCCGAAATCTTCAGTATTGGTACATTTTCAATTCGCTGGTATGGTTTGTTGTTTGCCTCTGGCTTTCTGGTAGGCCAACGCATCATGGCACACATATTTCGCAAAGAAGGATTGAAAGAGACTTTGTTAGACTCCCTTTTGCTTACGATGGTTATCACAACCGTTGTAGGGGCCAGATTTGGTCACTTTTTGTTCTATGAACCCGAAGTTTTGCTCAAAAACCCTCTTCAGGTGATTACTCCTCCCTTTGCAGGCTTGGCCAGTCATGGGGCTACCATCGGTATTTTATTGGGTTTATATTTTTATGCTCGTTCTAAGAAAATAAGCTTTTTGTGGGTCGTTGACCGCATCGTGATTGTGGTAGCACTGGCAGGATGCTTTATTCGGATGGGTAATCTTATGAACTCAGAAATTATTGGAAAAGTGACCGACGTTCCCTGGGCATTTGTTTTCACTCGCAACTTCGAGTTTACACAGTATCCGCGCCACCCAGCCCAATTGTATGAGGCCATTGCTTGTTTGCTATTGTGCTTTTTACTGTTTTGGATGTGGAACAAACGCAAAACTCAAACCCCTCAGGGACTACTGCTTGGCATTTTCCTTATTTGGGTGTTTGGCTTACGATTCGTATTTGAATTCTTTAAAGAAAATCAAGTGGCTTTTGAAAACGAATTACAATTCAATATGGGCCAAATATTGAGTATCCCAGCCGTAGCGTTAGGAGTCGTATTCTTGGTTTATGCTTTTAAAAATAAGGATAAAGAGCAACGTATTTTTACGGATAAAGTAGCCGAGGAAGCCAATCGGGTGGGTTCTACTACCGCTTAACTGAACCGCTCAGTAAATTTACCAAGTGTAACGTACTACGGTTTCAGAAAAAACGTAAATTTCGGGGAACATCAGGTTCCCCTTTTTTATTCACAAAAAATCAAAGTCTGACTTATGAAAAAGATTAAGCTCCTTACCCTATTATTTTCTTTAGCAATACTAACGTGGAATTGCTCTGGTAAGTCCGAAGAAGAAGAAGCCAAAGAAGAACCTAAAAACGGCTTAGAAGCCATCCAAAAAATGGCTGATGAAGCCGAAAAAATGTCGAAGGAAGGTCCCAAAGAGACGATTGACCCTAAATTATTAAAGGCATTGCTGCCAGCAGATGCCGACGGCCTGAAACGTAAAGAAGCGTCCAGCGAGAAGACTGCGGCTATGGGTTTTGGGGTTTCTACTGCCAAAGCTGATTATAGCGACGACAATGGGCAAGATATAGACGTTGAAATTGTGGACGTAGCTGGTACTGGTGTGGCATTGATGGGAATGGCTGCTTGGTCAATGGCTTCTATTGACAAAGAAACGGAACATGGATATGAAAAAACCACTGAATATCAAGGACATAAAGCGTTTGAAAAATACAATACGGACTCTAAAGATGGCGAAATTTCGGTCATTGTTGCCAATCGTTACATCGTAAATGTGCGTGGAAATGGGGTTAGTATTGACAAAATCAAGTCGGTATTAGACGATATTGACCTTGATAAATTAGCAAACTTAAAATAAGAGATTTTCAAGCCCCCTTTCCCTCACAGGGGAAAGGGTTGGGGATAGGGGTTAAGAAGCACTTGCCCTACTTTCCATACTTCTTCAAAGGTATTGTAAAGCGGTGCTGGCGTGAGTCGGATACAATTAGGCTCACGCCAATCGCCAATAATGCCGTTTTCAATCAGTTTATCGAAGAGTTGTTTGCCTCCCTCTTCAATCAACAACGACAATTGACTTCCTCGCTGTGAGATGTCAGAAGGCGTAATAATTTTAATTTCTTCTTTTCCTACTTTTTGGTTAGTTCGGTGTACTATCACTTCCAAAAAACCTGTCAGTGCTTCGCTTTTTTTGCGTAATTTCTCAATACCTGCTTCTTCAAAAATCAACAACGATGCCCGATGCACCGCCAAGGCCATGATATTGGGCGTACTCAATTGCCAGCCTGCAGCCCCCTCCATAGGGACAAACCCTTTGGTCATTTCAAAACGGCGAGCTTCGTCGTATCCCCACCATCCCGCCATCCGTACAAGGTCAGAGTGATGATGATTTTGGTGAACAAAAACCCCCGAAACACCTCCTGGACCAGAGTTGAGGTATTTGTACGAACACCATACCGCAAAATCAACACCCCAATCGTGAAGCTGTAACGGAATATTTCCAACGGCATGGGCTAAGTCAAAGCCCACTTTGATACCTAACGAATGGGCTTTTTGGGTAATGGTTTTCATGTCAAATACTTGCCCTGTGTAGTAATTGAGTCCGCTCATGCAAACCAAGGCAAGGTTGTTGGCGTGGGTTTCGATGGCATGAAGCAAATCCTCAAGCCGAATGGTGTATTCACCTTCACGAGGGGCTACCTCGATGAGTGCGTCGGTGGGATCATACCCACGGAATTTTAAATGTGTTTCGAGGGCGTATTGATCCGATGGAAAGTCGCCTGCGATGGTCAATAGTTTAAAACGCTGAGGGGTAGGCTGGTAAAACGAGGCCAACATCAGGTGAAGATTGACCGTTAGGTGATTCATCGGGCAGACTTCCTCGGCGGTAGCCCCCACAATGTGTCCGAGTGACTGCTGGCAATACCGATGATAACTCAGCCAAGGCTTTTCGCCTTCAAACCACCCTTCCACGCCGTGCTGCTGCCAAGTAGTGAGTTCTTGCTCAACGGCGGCGCGGGCAGTAGTAGGTTGTAGTCCTAACGAGTTGCCACACAGATAAATCAAAGGGATTCCGTTTCGTTCGGGAATGAGAAATTGAGAACGAAACGCGCGAAGTGGGTCGGTGGCGTCTTGCTGTAAAGCCCACGCATGAAGTTCTTCTGGCAAAAGCGAATGTAAGGCTAAGGTCTCCAATGGAATATTATTTGTTGATGTACAAACCTACGCAAAGCCTTACTTTGAAACAATTACCGCTAAGAAACTCTTCAAACACACCCATAATAAGTACCTACATTCCCCCAAAAATTTCGTATTTTTGCGACATCTTTCACAGAAAATTTCAATTCATTCAATGATAACGGTTTCAAATGTATCGTTGCGCTACGGTAAACGGGTGCTTTTCGATGATGTAAATATTAAGTTCAACCCCGGCAACTGTTACGGTGTCATCGGTGCAAATGGCGCAGGAAAATCAACGTTCTTAAAAATCCTGTCGGGCGAAATTGACGCCCAAACGGGTACAGTAGCTATCACGCCAGGGCAACGCATGGCGGTATTGAAGCAAAATCAATTTGAGTTTGACGAGTACCAGGTACTCCAAACGGTCATTATGGGCCACAAGCGCCTGTACGACATCATGTTGGAAAAAGATGCTATCTACGCCAAAGAAGACTTTACGGAGGCCGACGGCGAAAAGGCGGCGGATTTGGAAGCCGAATTTGCCGAACTCAACGGCTGGGAAGCGGAGCCAGAAGCCGCCTCTTTGTTAAGTGGTTTGGGTATCAAAGAAGACCTTCACTATGCCCAAATGACCGACCTCGACCCCAGCCAGAAAGTACGGGTGTTGTTGGCGCAAACGTTGTTTGGAAACCCAGACATCTTGCTTCTCGACGAGCCTACCAACAACTTGGACGTAGAAACGGTAATGTGGTTGGAGAACTTCTTGAACAACTTCCGCAACATCGTCATTGTAGTATCGCACGACCGCCACTTCCTCGACCAAGTGTGTACGCACGTGGTGGATATTGACTTTAGCAAAGTCCAATTGTACGGTGGTAACTATACATTCTGGTACGAATCGAGTCAATTGGCCTTGAAACAACGCGCCGACCAGAACAAGAAAGCAGACGAAAAACGCAAAGAGTTGGAGGAATTTATTCGCCGCTTTAGTGCCAACGTGGCCAAATCGAAACAGGCCACGGCCCGCCAGAAAATGTTGGATAAACTCAACGTGGACGAAATTAAACCCTCCTCGCGCAAGTATCCGTACATCAACTTCAAACCCGAACGTGAAATTGGCGACCAAGTATTGACCGTGGAAGGTTTGTCGAAAACGGCTGAGGATGGCAGCAAGTTTTTTGAAAACGTTTCGTTTCGCGTTAATCGCGAAGATAAAATCGCCTTTATCGGGCGTAATACCTTGGCCATTACGGCTTTATTTGAAATTTTACACGAACAAATCAAGCCCGATGCGGGTGATTTTAAGTGGGGTGTCACCATCACCAATGCGTATTTTCCCAAAGACAGCGACAGTTATTTTCAAACCGACGATAACTTGGTAGATTGGCTACGTCAGTTCTCGAAAGAAAAAGACGAAAGTTTTATTCGCGGATTTTTGGGTAGAATGTTGTTTTCAGGTGAAGAATCGCTCAAGAAAGCGAGCGTGTTATCAGGAGGCGAAAAAGTGCGCTGTATGCTGTCAAGAATGATGCTTTCAGCCGCCAATTTTCTCACCCTCGACGACCCCACCAACCACTTGGACTTGGAATCTATCACGGCCTTGAACAACGGCTTGATTGATTTTAAGGGAGCGATGCTGTTTTACTCGCACGATCACCAGTTTATCCAAACCGTAGCCAATCGTATCATCGAAATCACGCCTAATGGCATTCTCGATAAAATGATGACCTACGACGAATACATCTCCGACGACCGCGTAAAAGCCCAACGGGAGGCGTTGTATGGGGAATTGGTGTAGTAAAATATAACTTTGTCAATATTTCTTGCCCTTGACGGTGATAACACCGTCAAGTTTTTAATCCTTTCAAACTTGTTTGTATGGACTATTCACAATACATAGAGTCAAACCCTGATGTAATGCTTGGGAAACTCGTTATTAAGGGGACACGTATTCCTGTTGAATTAGTTTTGGAAAAATTAGCCGCAGGACAAACAGAAGATGAATTATTATTAGACTATCCCAGACTTACCCGAGAGGCTATTCATGCAGCACTGAGTTTGGCCGCAGAGGCAGTTCGTGAGATGAAGTTTTATAAATTGGCTTCATGAAAATCGTTGCTGATGAAGGTATAGAAGCCCGTCTTGTTTTTGGACTAAGAGAGGCTGGCTTTACAGTACTTTACATTGCAGAACTAATGCCTTCTGTACCAGATAGCACAGTTTTAAAATTTGCTTCAAATGATCAAGGTATTTTATTGACGAGAGATAAAGACTTTGGTGATTTAGTTTTCAGGGATAAAATGAGTCATTCGGGCATTGTTTTAGTTAGGCTCAAAGACACAATGCCAATCACAGAAAAAATAAAAATTGTTTGCAACGCATTCCAACAGCACATGAAGCAATTTCAAAATGCTTTTTCTGTAATAGATGAAAATTTTGTCAGAATCAGAGCTGCTCGGTGATCTAAGCAGCTTTCTTTGACTTTACTTCAACAACAACCTTTCCAAAGCTTCCCGATACAATTCTCCACTAAGGATTGTCGCTTTTTTTGTCCTTGACGGTGTAATCCTCGCAAGTTGGTGGTGAAAAAAACCACTAACAGCAGTATCAAACTCTTAACTTTAACTGACAACTGTGGGTTTCGAAGCGCAATAAGAAGCCGCCAAATAATTGAGCGGCTCTTTTGTTGCTTACTGTTTACAATTTGTCGAACTTTCATCGTTTTATTGCCTGAACTCCCAAACCACTTTATCAAATGAAAACGCCGTTTAGTCGTTCCTTCTCCTTTCTTCTTTCTCCGTTTTCCATTTTCCTGTCTTTCATTTCTTTTTCCACAATCTTCTTAACCCAATGTGGAAAACTCAACGAAATTCGGGTGGTCGGGCGAAATTTTGAGGACGAAATTAATCTGGCACAAAATCTGGTCTTTACCTTCAACAAAGACATTGTACCCCCCTCGGAACTCAACAGCTGGGAAGCGACCAAATTTGTGGAGTTTATCCCTGCCGTGGCGGGAAAATTTAAATGGACAGCCCCTAATGAATTGGTGTTTTCGCCCGCAAGTGGCTTTGAACCCGCCACCGAATACCGCGCCGAATTGAGCAAAGAACTCGCCAAGAAAACCATTGAAAAAAAATACGATGTTTCGGGCGAAGAAATGGCGTTTCATACACCCTACCTCCAACTCACCGATGCAGAAACCTATTGGACCAAATCCCGCGAAACGGGCAAACCTTTGGCCAAAACCAAGCTTCATTTCAATTATGCCGTCAATGGAAGCGAAGTCAATGGAAAATTAAAAGTAAAAAGCGAAGACAAAGCCCTCAACCCATCCATTCTTCAAACCCAAACCGCCGAAGCCATTACGGTGTCGCTCAGCGATGCCCTTGCCGACAAAAACGAACAACCGTTGGAGCTATCGCTCGAAAAAGGGCTAAAAGTTCCCAATACCGCCTACACGAGTAAAGAAGACATACGGTTGTCGAGCAACATTCCGTCGGCTACCAAACTCGAAGTCAGAGACGTCAAAACGGGCTTTGAAAATAACCGTGGCGTGGTACGTGTCGTTACGACCCATGAACTTAAAAATGAGGACATCAGCACCTATTACACCATCCAGCCCGAAGTACAAACCAAAGCCGAACTGACCGAAAATGGGTTTGTCATTCGAGGTGATTTTAACGAGACCGACACCTACGTTTTGACCCTCACCGACCAAGTACAAGGCGTGTTGGGCACACGACTGGAAGAAGCCGTCACCAAAGATTTGTTTTTTGGCGAAATGCCCGCGAGTATTTCTTTCGTAAACAAAAAAGCCATTTATCTTTCTTCCAAAGGCTCGCGCAATGTGGGCGTTCAGGTAGTGAATATTCCGAAAGTTCAGGTCAAAATTGCGAAGATTTACGAAAACAATATTTTGCAGTATTTGCGTAGCAACCGTTACGAAGAATACGGCAACGTAGGTGGCGAAGATAACTGGGCACCCACGGGCAACTACACCTACGAAGAAGACTACAATCAGACATTGAGCGATGTGATTGTGGACAAAACCGTTGAAACCGACAATTTGCCCAAGGTAAAAGGCGTTTCGGCCCTCAATTTGGGTTTACCCGATGCCCCAAACGCTTTTAGGGGTATTTATGTCGTGACGGTTCAGTCCAAAGACGAACAATACAACCGCGCCGTTAAACTGGTGTCGTTGTCCGACATTGGCCTCATTGCCAAACAAGGCAAAGATGAACTGTGGGTTTTTGCCAACTCCATCAAAACCGCCGAGCCTTTAGACAAACTCGAAATCAGTCTTGTTTCTACCAATAATCAAACCGTTTTGACCGCCCGAACCGACAGCAAAGGGGTGGTGAAGTTTGAAAAACTCTCGGAAAAAGCCCCGAATTTTAAAATGGCGATGGTGATTGCCAAAACCCTCCCTACCAAAGACAACATCGGCGACGACTTCAATTATTTGTTTTTGGAAGATACCCAAGTCGAAACATCCCGTTTTGAAGTAGAAGGCAAACGCGACAATGTTTCTGGTTTTGAGGCATTTGTCTATGGCGACCGCGACATTTACCGCCCAGGCGAAACCATTCATTTCAATACCGTGGTGCGTCAGCAAGGTTGGAAAAGCGTCGGCGAAATTCCGTTGAAAATCAAAGTGCTGTTGCCCAACGGAAAAGAACTCAAGACGTACCGCCTTACCACCAACAGCGAAGGAGCCGTTGAAACTTCATTGGCACTCGACAAAGCCGCCGTAACGGGTGGATACAGTATCGAAGTCTATAACGGGAACGATGTACTTTTGGCGGCAAAAAAGCTTCATATTGAGGAGTTTATGCCCGACCGCATCAAAGTAGATGTAAAAGCCAACCAAGAATTTTACCGAACAGGACAAACCATCCAACTCAACGCCACGGCACTCAATTTGTTTGGCCCACCTGCCTCGGGCCGCAATTACGAAATGGAGTTTTCGTTGAAAAAGAAGGCTTTCTTGGCCGAAAAATACAAAGACTATATTTTTGACATCCCCAGCAACAACAAATACGAAAACGTTATCAGACAGGGAGTTACGGATGATAATGGTCTTGCCAAAGAGGCTTTTTCATTGCCCGCCACTTACCAAGACTTAGGCGTTTTGGAAGGAAAGATTTATGTCACGGTTTTTGACGAAACAGGCCGCCCTGTCAATCGCCTCAAACGGTTTGACGTATTTACCCAAGACGTATTTTATGGCGTCAAACTCCCCGATAGTTACGTGGGTCTCAACGCCCCCGTCCCCATCGGACTGGTAGCCGTGGACAAAGACGGTAAGCCTAAAAGCACGGCTACGGCCCAAATAGAAGTGATACGAATGGATTACCAAACGGTGGTTGAGAAACAAAATGACCAATTGCGCTATACGTCCAAAAAACGAGAGAAGGTCGTGTATTCCAATGTTGTTACGTTCAAAAACGGACTGGCGGAGGTTCGCTATGTACCCACGGTTTCGGGGGAATATGAAGTACGGATTCGGCGGGTAGCGGGTGTCAGTGGATATTCTGTAACCAATTTTTACGCATACGGCTGGGGCAGCACGCCTGTATCGTCGTTTGAAGTGAGCAACGAAGGCGAAGTATTGATGGAGTTCGACAAAGCCAGTTACAAAGTAGGCGACAAAGCCACTGTTCTCTTCAAAACGCCTTTTGCGGGAAAATTGCTCGTAACAATAGAACGAAATAGCGTATTAGAATACCATTATTTAGATACCGATAACAAATCGGCGGAGTTTAGCTTTTCGGTGGGCGAAAAACACCTTCCCAACGCTTATCTGACCGCTACCCTGATTCGACCTTTAGACAATTCTAACCTCCCTCTTACGGTGGCCCACGGTTTTGCATCGGTCAAAGTCGAGGACGACGACACCCAACTGCCCGTAGAAATTGTGGCCGTGGAGAAATCACGTTCTAAAACCAAGCAAAAAATCAAGATTAAAACCGCCCGCAATGCCCAAGTGACCGTAGCTGTGGTGGATGAGGGCATTCTCCAAATCAAAAATTTCCAAACCCCCGATATTCACGGATTTTTCTACCAAAAACGAGCCTTGGAAGTCAGTAGTCACGATTTGTATCCCTTCTTATTTCCGGAACTGTCGTTGGCCTCCAGCAGCAGTGTAGGTGGCGACGGCTACGATTTAGAAAAACGCATCAATCCGCTCTCCAACGGGCGGGTCAATTTGGTGGCTTATTGGTCGGGACAACTGGAAACTGGCCTGAGCGGCGAAGCCGAATTTGAAGTAGATATTCCACAGTTTTCGGGCGACTTACGCATCATGGCCGTCGCTTACAAAGACAATGCTTTTGGGTCGAGCAACAAAAACATGAAAGTAGCCGACCCCATTGTGATTAGCACGGCTTTGCCTCGCTTTTTAAGCCCTGACGATGAGTTAATTGTCCCCGTAAACGTGACCAATACCGAGAAAAAGTCGGTCAATGTCAGCGTAAGTTTAACGGTAAACGGCCAACTCCAAAACTTACAAAGTAAACCTCAAACCTTGAGCATTGCTCCCGAAAAAGAAAGTCGTACTGCTTTCGTGGTGAAAGCCGCCCAAGCCATGGGAACAGGAAATGTAACCGTGACTGTCAGCAACGGTAAAGAGAAATTTATCGAAAAAACAGAATTAACAGTTCGTCCTGCTACGTCATTGCTCAAAACGAGCCAGTCGGGCGTGATTGCGGGGGGAAATACGGGCATAATTGACCTACGCGGCAATGAGTTTATCCCTTCGACCGTCAGTAGTAAATTGGTCGTCAGTCGTTCGCCTATGGTGCAGTATGCCAAGGCATTAGATTATTTACTGGGCTATCCGCACGGCTGCATTGAGCAAACGATTTCTAAAGCCTTCCCCCAAATCTACTTTGCCGACATTGCCAAAACCATGTCGCCTAAAACCTACATCGTAAAAACGGGAGAAAGTGACTTTAACCCTACATTCAACGTACAGGCAGCGATTCAAAAAGTAGAAAGTATGCAACTGCCCAACGGTGCGGTGAGTTACTGGCCTTCCAGCACTGAAGAATCGGCTTGGGGAACCGCCTACGCCACGCATTTCTTGATAGAGGCACAACGGGCGGGCTTTGAGATTAACCCATCGGCTTTGGGACGAATGTTGGATTATTTGACCGTAAAAACAGGAACTCCTGCCACCGAAATAGAATACGTTTTGGACGAATCAGGCAGTTATAACCAACTTACTATTGCGAGTCGGTCGGCGTTGTATTCGCTGTACGTATTGACATTGGGTGAAAAAGCCAACCGCGCTTCGATGAACTATTACAAGCAAAACCAACAGTTGCTCACACTTGATACCCGTTATCTGTTGGCCGCCGCCTACAAACAAATCGGCGACGAACGTAGCTATAAAGCGTTACTTCCAGCCCCCCAACCCCCGAAGGGGGAGCTTAACAACGGGCTTCGGCAACTTGGAAGCAGTTTGGCAAGTCCCATTCGTAATTTAGCTCTTTCACTCAACACTTTAATCGAAACCGACCCGAATAATCTCCAAATTCCGACTTTAGCGCGGCGATTATCGCAGGGATTGAATGCAAGTTCTTACCTCAATACCCAAGAAGCTGCCTTTTCGTTTTTGGCTTTGGGCAAATTGGCAAAGAAAAATGCAGGAAACACAGCTACGGCCAAGTTTACAGTAAATGGTAAAAGCTATCAGTTTGAGGGAAAAGATTTAGTTGTCAATACAAATAGCCCCCTTCGGGGGGTGGGGGCAGCTTCTGGCAAAGGCTCGCTCTACTGGTTTGCCCAATCGGAAGGTTTGAGTGCTACGGGTGCTTACGTGGAAGAAGATGCGGGTTTGCGCGTACGCAAACAGTTTTTGAACCGCAATGGTCAACCTTTGACTATATTTCGTCAGAATGACTTGGTGGTGGTTAAAGTTACCCTCAGCAGCACCGACGGCTCGCCCGTCGAAAACGTCGTGGTGACCGATTTGCTTCCAGCCGCGTTTGAAATAGAAAACCCCCGCCTCACCGAACCGCGTGATATGCCGTGGGTGAAAAACGCTACCGTACCTGACCATTTCGACATCCGCGACGACCGTATCAATTATTATACCACTGCCAACAGCACCGAAAAAACGTTTTACTACATGGTGAGGGTCATCACCAAAGGCACGTTTACCCTTGGCCCCGTGAGTGCAGATGCCATGTATTCGGGCGATTTTCGGAGTTATTCGGGAGGGGGGAAAGTGAAAGTGGAGTAAACAGTAAGGGGCGCAGAAGTGCCCTCTTTTTCTATTCCCCCCATTTCCAGTCTTTTCCCAAAATCAACTCTTTTTTGAGACCTTGGGTAATGAGTAGGTCACGGGTCTTGTTGGCATCCAATTTCTTAGCAGGCAAATCATTGGCATTGGCCAAAGCATACAGCAACATGGCCGAGAAACGCACGCCATTGACCATTTCTTCCCGATTGATAAGGTTGAAATTATCGCAATTGGCATGATAACAGCCAATTACATTGGGCGAGAGACGACCCGCAGGAGCCCCTGTAGGAATACCTTCGAGCATAAAAGGCTGGTGGTCGGAGTGAAGCCCCGCCCGACTGCTCACCACATTGGAAAAACTATCATCCACTTTTTTGATTTGCTCACCTACTTCCTGAAAAAATGGAATCAATTCATCGCGACCACCTACACTCATACCATACACGTTGTTGGTCATGTCGAGATTCATCATAAACTTGACCTTGTCTATTTGTTTTGCCTTTATAAGTTCCTTGACGACGTTGCGCGAACCCAAAAGCCCTTGTTCTTCCCCCATAAAAAGTACAAAATCAATGGTGCGTTTGGGTTTTATTTTTAGGGCTTTAAATGCCCTGGCAATGTCCATGATTGTAAACGAACCAAGGCCATTATCAGAAGCCCCCGTGGCCAAATCCCACGAATCTAAGTGACCTCCTATGACAATGCGTTCGTCCGATTTTCCTGGCAAAGTAGCGATTACATTACGGGCTTTTATCTTTTTACTCACGTTGGTCATGTCCACAATGGCGTGTAAATCCGTATCTACTTTCATCCAGCTTCGGATTTCCTCGCCGCTTTCTTTGGAAATATTTACGGCAGGAATGCCAATCAAAGACCCCGTTACCGAGGCCGTTCCCGTCAACAACACATTGCCCGGGACTTGATTGACGGTGATGATGGCCGTTGCTCCATATTTGATAGCCAAAGCCGTTTTTTCTGAACGATGTAAGTTCTTTTGGCCTGTTTTTGGATTGACCAAACCGATATTGACCAAGGCAATTTTGCCCTTGATTTGGTCTTTCAGGGTCTCAAAATCTTCCTCTAATCCATTGCCAACGTCCACGATTGGGCCATTGACCTTTGCTCGCACGGGCGAATGTGCCAAGGCTACCACGGGTACAGTACGAAAATTGTCGCTTTTGTTGGGGACTACCTCCAGCGTTACCGTGTCGCGCATCCATGATTCTACTTCAAAGGGCTGAAACTTCACGTCGGCATAGCCATATTTTTTGAGTAGATTAAAGGCGTACTGCTCGGCCCTTGCACCGTTAGGGCTTCCCGTCAGGCGATGACCAATGGTAGAAGTAGCTTCTTTCAATGTTTCGTAAGCGTGGCTATTTTTAAGTGTTTCTTCATTAATCTTTTGAAAAACCGAGACATATTCATCTTTATTCCGAAAAGAAACAAATACGCAAACCCCAGTACTTACTAAAACAGCGAGAAATAAATTGCGACGCATGGGAGAGGGTGGATTGGCTAAGGAAACTTATAAAAGTACAAAGATAATATCCGATTAGTTTAATTTAGGAATAAGTATTTATCTAACGGTCAAGGAGATTTCAGCAGGCTCGTGCCTATGCTACAATTCAGGCAGCTTTTTATCGAACAAAAGTTGTTATAAAGTTCAATGACCGCCTGTGAATCAAAGGCTGTTTTGGATTTCAGTTTTAACCCTTCCCACATCGCTGTGATGTGATTTTGCTCGGCAGGGAGTTGTTCGAGTAGTTCAATCGCTTTATCGAGAAACGCTCGGTTATCCTTAGCTTCCGAATAGGCTACCAAAAGAGGAACAACGGTGTTGACAACGATATTTTCTACCGATGCCTTACCCAGTGCGGGTACTTTTCCCATCGCTTCTTTTTGAAACTGATAGTGTTTTTGCCAATAAGCAGACTGCTTTACCCGTAAAGCCTGCTCCAATGTTTTGATACTTTCGGTATGAATAAAGAACGAAAACAGGCTCGGTTGATGTTGTATCAAAGCTGCCAACTGCGCCAATCGCACCGTAGGAAAATTGGCGGGACGAAGCCGCAAAAACCGCCATTCATGGGGTTGAAGCTGTTGCGAATATACGTTGTACTTTTTGGCTAAAAATTCGTATTCACGCCGCAGTGAATTGACATAATCGTCGGTGCTTTCTGCGTCAGGGATTAGGCCAGACTGCCCCAAGAGTAAAGCTTCTATCTGTAAGAGATTATCTCGGTGTTTTTGGAGTATTTTCAGCGATAGCCCCTGCGCCAGTCGAAGCATCGGCTCAGCATTGATTTTAAAACCAAAGTTTTGCGCAAGCAGTTGATAAGCCGTTTCTTCCCAATCTTGCTGATTCTGTGCCAGCATCTGATGGACGACCTCTGCTTTCCGTTGGAGGCGTTGCATCAATACGCGGTCAAGCATAACACGTTTTTGTATTTCGGCTACCGAGATAAATTGACCCGCACACGGAATTACCTCTTTGCTTTCCACAAGCGCACGGTATTTGTAGAGCAATTGCCGTGCAGTCAAAGATTTGAGTTCAATGGTAGGTACGGACGTGCCATCGGGTCGTTGAATTGTTTCGTCATTTTCCCATACTACGTGCAAAATCACACTGTCGTAGGCGCGGTCGTAGGTATGCGTATGGCGATGCCAATCCGAACTTCGCAGGTGCATTTCAATGTTACCTATCCATTCGATGCCCTCTATCAATACACGACCATTCAAAAAATCAGGCCCAGCATGGGTATTTCGCTGTCCAACGGCCAAAATTTGAAGTGCCTCGCCAACAGTCGTTTGCAGGTTTGTCTTGTCGAAATACTGAAATTGCCACAAGAAGTACAGGAAATCTTCAGACATAGCGCTTTATTGAAAATAAAATGACACGAAATGTAGTTATATTAGCTGGTTACTTTACCGCAAATTACGCAGATATTATGAAACGGTTTTCTCCATATTTTACCATTTTTATGTTCTTGCTTGGGCTAAGTGTAGAAGCCCAAGTTACCAAGCTTTCTGAAGACCCTGTGCAGTTTATCGCAGATGTACAGAAAATGATGGCTACAAGTGGCAACCCCAATTACGTAAAGGCCGCTAAAAACCTCGAAACCCTTTGGTTGGATAGCCGCTTGACGCAAGGTTACCAAAAAAGCATCGTCACCCTCACAAAGCGGATGATAGCCAAAGGTTATAAACCTACTACGCCTCATTTTGAACAATTTTTTAATGGAATATACGCCGCCTTCAACGGAACATACGCCAGCCCCAACGAAGTAGAAGGATACTTAAATACAGCCGCGCAAATAGTGGAAACGTACGATACCAAAAGCGTCCTAAAATACTTTGAAACAGCACGCAACTTATTTGATAACAGACTATTATATGTTTCTAATTTCAACCGTTTATTCGCATTAGAAGGCACCTTCAGCTTTCGTTTTAGCGACGCAAATGCGGAATTGGCAAAAACTGCCGAACCCGCTAAAGCCAATGCCACCAACGACGGGTGGGGCAATGTCCTGACCGATTCAACAGGGCTGACGAGTACTACGTTTTACGAAAAAAAGCCACTCCCGAATATAGCAGGAGCTATCATTGAATTTAAAAACGTAAATCTGGTCATGGTCACGGCCAACGACTCTGTACCTCTCACCCAAACCAACGGAAAGTTGGCAATACGAGAGGGTATTTGGGTAGGTACAGGAGGAAAAATGACCTGGGAAACCGTAGGAAATCCAGAAATATATGTTGCATTCAATGCTTACAGCTTTAACATAAGTCTCCCCAAGCTCATGGCCGATGATGCCAAACTGCATTATGAAACAAAGTTGGCCCAACCTGTCGAAGGAGCTTTTGAATACGAAAGCAAACGCCGCAACAAAGGGCAAATTTCGCCCTACCCAAAGTTTGTTTCCTACCGAAATGACGCGCAATTGCGCGGCTTGAGCAAAAATATCCGCTATCAAGGAGGGTTGTCGTTAGTAGGGCTAAAATTGTCCAGTACTTCACTAAGTCAAGAGCCTTCGACCATTACCGTCAATTACAACGGCAAAATTGCTTTCAAATCCACCAGCCGCCGTTTTGAACTGACCGATAGCTTGGTTACTTCGCCACTGGCGTCATTCAGTACTTATTTAGGAACGGATTCGCTCTATCACCCAGGCGTCCGTTTATCGTACAGCGATAGCGAAGGGTTAGTAAAAACCCAACCCGCCGATGGCTCTGGTTTTCAATATACTCCTTACGCCGATTCGTATCACAAAATGTATATCGAGGCCGAACTATTACGTTGGAGTTTTGTCAAAAACCAGATAGAATTTTCCGTGATTTCGGGTAAAACAGTTGTCCCCATTCGCTTTGAATCTTTCAATTTTTTTAAATCCGAAAGGTTCCGAGCCATGAGCGAACAGTACGGCTTTCATCCGTTGCTGATGGCGGCCAACTACGTCGCTAAACAAAAAACGCCTACGTTTGCTCCCGAAGAAATTGCGCAGTTTTACAAGCGCGACATGAACGCAGTCCGCGCGGCTTTTAATCAAATGTACTTCGACGGTTACGTGGCCATTGACCCCAAAAATGGTCTTTTTAGGTTAACCAATAAGGGACTTTTGTACGTACTGGCAAACAACAAACAGACCGATTTTGACAACTTTCGGGTGTCTTCCCTTTACCCTGCTAACACCACTACTGCCAATGCCAGTATTGACCTTAAAGACAACGTACTTACAATTCGGGGAGTAGATAAATTCACGATTAGTGATTCTTTAAAAATTGCGGCTATCCCTTCCGACAAACAAATTAAAGTCTTTAAAAATCGAGATTTCTCGATGAATGGTTTATTGACCTCTGCCAATTTCCGCTTCAATGGACGAGATTTGGTATTCAACTACGACAAGTTTTTTGTGGATTTAAACAAAATTGACAACATTACTTTTATTCCAAAATCTGCTTACGACAAAGGCAGTACTACGGAAGTAGGCGGGGATATTGTCTATGAAAAATCGGGCGAATTTACCTCAACGACCCTGCTAACAAATCGGGCTCAAAGAAAATTCCATTTTCCCCCGTTTAAACGTACCAGAAGGAATGACGGTGTATTTTGACCAACCCGACCGTGGGAATTTGGCCTACGACCGTAAAGTCTTTTAAGATTCCCTCCATTGATTATGACAGTCTTATGCAAGACATTGTGTTTATTGGTACGTTTAATTCCAACGGGATTCTTCCGTCTTTTCAGGCCGAACTACGCTCTATGCCCGACAACTCGCTGGGTTTTAAATACACGCCTCCTGCTACTGGGTTTAAGTTTGCTATTCACCACAACTGTTAAGTTTATCAAAGAGCTGACCATGGATAACAGGGGCTTCGCTCGCAGGGTGAAATTGCGCACCCGAGTGCGCGCATCCCTACCGAAGGGATGTTGTTTATGTCGGATTCTATGATTGCCAATGGCGCACAAGCCGGTGAAATCAAGGAAGCTACCATTGGCAAAGCTTATTTTCCCAAAGTAGATTTAAGAAATTATACGCTTCGTTGGACGCCTAAAGCCGACAGTATGTCGCTGACTACCAAAGGAAATACCTTTAATTTTTATAACGTAACCACTAAACTTGATGGCGGATTGTATTTGCGTTCTACTGATTATACGGAAAAAGGCTTACTCCGCCGCGATGACTCCGAGCTGACTTCTCAAGATATTAAGTTTAATAAAGAAGGTTTTTTGGCGGGAGAATCTCAGTACAAAATTATCTCCGCAACCAATACCACCCGCCCAGTACTCTTAGGGAAGAATGTAGATGTGGACTTTAATTTGGTAAAAGGATTGGTGGGAATTTCTACTAATAAGAACTCTTTCGAGAATACTTCTATGGAGTT
Source organism: Runella sp. (assembly GCA_044228585.1). Classification (GTDB taxonomy): domain Bacteria; phylum Bacteroidota; class Bacteroidia; order Cytophagales; family Spirosomataceae; genus Runella. The sequence continues at coordinate 18,817 of JBGAUP010000078.1, forward strand.
TCCTTTTGCGGCCTACCGTACTTCTATCAACCGTGCCCAGTGGAATATCAATGCCAAGACCATCGCTATGAAAGGCGACGTAGCAACTTCAACTTTTACCGCTACGGCACCCGAACAGGAAGGCTTAACTTTTAACGGTTCTTCGGCTTTATACGAAATCGAAAAAATGACGTTAAATATTGGCGGTGTACCTTTTATTACTACTGCCGATGCCAAAGTACTTCCTGATAAAGGGCTGGTAGTAGTTCATCGTAACGGAGAAATGACCGCTTTTAAGAACGCCCGTTTGGTATTGGATACGCTCAACGAATACCACCGTCTCAAAAACGGAAATATTCAAATTGTGTCCAAAACCAAGTTTACGGGGGATGCTACTTATCTGTACGCCACCGTGACCAACGATACCATTCCCGTTAAAATGGGCAATTTTACCTTACGGCAAGGTACACTTACCGCTTCAACCAGCAACCGACTACCACAGCCGAAAACTAAGTCTTCTTATACTGTTGCCCGCGCCGAGATTGTAGAGGTTGATAATTTTGTAGTAGCACCACGCCTTCAATACAAAGGTGGAATGACGATGCTTGCTCCCGAACCTAACCTTCAATTTGATGGTTATGTCAAGCCCATCCTCAAAAAACGCCCCGACTTGGTAGCGTCTTGGATTCCGTTTAAAGAGACTCCTACAAAAGACGTAGCCCTAAAAGTGACTCCAACGCTCAAAAATGAGGCTGAATTGCCGATTTCAGTGGGCTTGCACTACCGAGCAGGGGCAGATGGGCTGTATGCTACCTTCCTTTCCCCCAAAGAAGCCCGTAATGATCAAACCATTTTTGAAGCCAACGGACTGTTACGATTTGACGATAAAACCAAATCTTTCCGAATTATTCCCGAAGCCAAATCGCCTGATGAGTTGATAGATGAAGAAAATGCTTATACCTTCAACGACGCTAAAGGGACGATTACGTACCAAGGAAAGCTTAACTTTATTAATGAGCGGGGGGCAAAAGAAGGGGAAGAACTCTTTTTATCGGCGGGTTCCGCTTACACCAACATTGATAGTAGTACCTATCGGTTCAATACGCTTCTGTCGCTTAATTTTCCTGCCAACCGCGAAATCATCACAAAGGCTGCCGAAAATATTGTACAAACCAACTTAGACGAACAGAACAGCGACCCTGCTGAACCCAATTTTGAGCGATTGGGTGTGAAATTAACCGCTTTGATTGGCCGTAAAGCTACCGATGGCTACATTGCTCGTACGGCAGCCGCTTATAAACCCTTGTTTGATGCCTCGCCCAAATTCAACGCCACGTTGGTCTTATCCAATGTAAACTTACGCTGGTCTGCTCCACAAAATGCCTTTTACAGCGTCGGAAAAATCGGGGTTTCAAACCTCGGTAACACCGACATCAACGCCGAATTGGAGGGGATGGTAGAAATCCGTAAAAATGCCCGCGGTGATGAAATCAGCATTTATCTTGAATCGTCGGAGGACGTTTGGTATTATTTCGATTGGCAACAAGATAAACTGGCCATGGTCTCGTCGGTACAAGAAGTAAATGATTTTATTGCCGTCAAATCAAAAGATAAGAAGGAATCGTCGGTTTTAGCCATTGGCCTTGAAGAACGGGATTTGTTTGTAGATAGATTCAATTCTTTCTACCGTCCCAAACCCAAAAAACAGACATTGGCCAAAGAAACCAAAACCCCCGCAAAAGGAGTACCTGCCAAAGGTGCTCCTGCCAAAACCACCGCCCCAGCTACTGGCAACAAATCTGCTACGACGGCTGCTCCTGTGGTAGCTGCCAAGGAAGAAGCTAAAGAAGAAGAAATTTTGGAGGAAGAAGACACCAAAGTAGCCGACAAGACAACCAAAACCGCTAAGGGAACAAAAGATACAAAGATTGCCACAAATGCCAAAGACACGAAAGTAGCGGCAAAAGATACTACTTCTAAAGCCAAAACAGGGGCAAAGGTCGTGCAAACGCCCGCCAAAGCCCCCGTCAAGAAAAAAGAAAAAGCAGAAGAGAAAGAAGGATTTTAGGACTTTGGAAGAAGTCGGAATTACCTTCGCCGGCTTCTTCCTTTCTCTTTTACTCGTTTTTCTCTACCCCCACGGCCTCGTTCGTTTTTGAAGGCAGCTGCATTGTGAGTGGAATTGGCCTCCGCCAATACCAAATCCATGCTCCTTCGCGAAATGTTCGTTTCTTTTACTTTCACTTTTACTGTATCTCCAAAAGTGTAAAAACGTCCCGTACGCTTCCCTACTAATCGGTAGTTTTCTTTGTCGTGTTCATAATAATCATCCGTAAGGTCGTTCATTCGAATGAGTCCCTCCGAAGCGGTTTCGGTGATTTCGACAAAAATTCCGAATTCAGTGACGCCTGTGATAATCCCATCCCAAACGCGGTTAGGTTCCATAGAAGCCATAAATTCCACCTGTTTGTACTTAATACTGGCTCGTTCGGCATTGGCCGCCAACTGCTCCCGCGACGAAGAGTGTTTACAGGCAGGTTCGTATTCTGCCCGGTCGGGCGAGGGTTTTCCGTCTAAATAATGTTGCAACAATCGGTGCGCTATCATGTCTGGATAGCGACGAATGGGCGAGGTAAAGTGAGAATATCTTCTAAAGGCCAACCCAAAGTGCCCCACGTCTTCGGTACTATACCGTGCTTTTGCCATGGTTCGAATGGCCAACTGCTCCA
>JBGAUP010000079.1:0-20611 GCA_044228585.1 Runella sp.
GGCTTGCTCTTTTTGGGGGGTAGCTGCCCAACCATTTTGGGTATCAAAAAGCAGCGTAGTGAGTTTATCAGTCACCAAATCTACAATACGTTGCATATTGTCGGCCTTGATGCCTAATCCCTCAGAACGGTCGAAAACATTGACCACAAGCGATTGGTTCTGTTGAAGTTCGTCCACGATTTTACGAAGTTGCTGTTTGTCAAAGCCCCCTTGCACCGATTGAATACGGCTAAAATGTTTATAAATCGTTGAAACGTCGGCAGTAACGGTGGCGTTATAACCCTGCACGTATGCCTCATAATACCCCTGAATCGAAACCGACACGTCGGAAGTATTGCCTTTGAGCGACTCCCACATAAGCGTAGCCCCTTCTTGGCTGAGATTGACCGCAATAGCTGCTTTAGAACCAGGCAAAAGTGGCGCAAACGAAGAAGTAATGACTTTACCTTTGAGAAACTTGTTGTTTTCGCCCTCACTCATTACCGCCGACACCACCGACAAAGCCGCCACACCTTCTTCGCCGTCTTTGAGGGCTTGTTGCATCGGTACAGGACCTACGATTTTGCCGTTGGGTACTTTCTTCTTCAATTCTGTTTCGAGTACCGCCAAGACACTCGGCGGTAAACTGAATTCTACCAAAGCATGAAAAATACCCCCATTGTTTTCGTTACTCGTTTTGCTTACATACTTGATACAGAGCAGTTCAAAGGTATTGTCGGCTTTGACCGCCAAACGCGGATACTGCGGCAAGTAATAATAGGCCGTAGGGTCGTCTTTGTCTTGAAGCAACTGCACCCCATTGACCATCATCCGCCCTTCGTCATACTTGACGATGGCAAAGGCATGGCACGCCCAGAGCAAGAGGAAGATTGCTTTTTTCATAAACAAGTACCTTTACAATTAAAAATTTGATTAACAGCTACATAAGTTTTTGTCCTTTCAGGTATGTCTTATTCATCTCTACAACACGCTCTTTCTCAATTCTTTTGAGTATTTGAGTGAATACAGGAAGGTCTTTACCATAATTATCTATGGTATTTGTAAAGTTTTTGATATGGCTTGCCATTTCGAGCGTTTCGTACATTCCCAAAACATCTGCGGATAATGATAAACTTGGAGCTATAGGTACAATGTTATCTCGGTCATACTCGGTTGCTTTTTTGAGCGATGCCTTTAATAAATAAGAACCAGGGTTGAAGGGTTGATAAATTCGATAGGTAATTGGAAAGTCGAAGTCAAAAATTGTGATTTTTTTTATGCCTGACATGGTGTTATTCTGCGAAATCGCTTCATTAACCAGTTGGCTTAACTGTAAATCTAACGGCCCCGAAAATGAAAATTGAACATCTCTTAGCATGGCACAATTGCCTTTATTTTCGTACCATTCTTTGAAATAGCAGGTCTGACTTGACTTGACAGTGCATTTAAAAAAACCAAACTCATACGCATTCTTTTGATGAATTTGCTTAACAATTTCTTCAAGGATGGCTTTTTTATATAGAAGAGTTTGGTATTTAGTATCACCACTCCCACTGGCTAAATAGTTGTTAATTTTATTGAATTCAGCTTCAACATCCTTCAAACCATTTTTGGGGTCTTTTCCATAAATTTGTTCTAATTCTATTTTCAGTTCATTTTCATAGTTTGGATAACGAGGTATTAGCACTAAGTTTTTTTCCTTAGCCAAGCGGATTATTTCTAAAATGTCATTGGTTCGAGATTTTGAAATGAGTTCTGCTCGTTCTTTTTCTTGTGCTTGATAGTTATCTATAAACTTTGAAAAAAAACCTCCTACTGAATACGGCATCTTGCTTACTGCTAAATCAACCGCCCCGTCTTTGAGCGCAGAGATTAAAACATCCGAAACAGATATCCCAAACTTTATTCTTTCAAAATCGGCTTTTGTTATTTTTGCATTACGTAGACTAGACTCCACACCATCGTAAGCGATATGGGCATAATCTGAAAGAGTCTCATTAATTTTTAGCCCTTTTTTAGCTAAATCATCAATTTTAGTCTCTATGTCTTTGGGAATTGCCTTTTTCTGTGCGTACCCACTATTATCCCAAAAAAAGAAGAAAAGAAAGGTTGATTTCAAAATTAATCTGGAGACAAAAACAGTCTTTTTCATAGTATAAAAAAATAAATTTGTGACAATCAATAGTTTACTTTCACATCTTCAAAGAACACCGAATCAAACTGTGCATAGTTTCCCTTAGAAACGCGCTCAATAATAGGCTTGAGTAGTGCCATAAGTTTGCTGTTGTTGTCAAGGGCATAGAGAAACATCCCATCCCGCCCACTACAGTTGTTCCAGTAAGCATTCCCCGTAATAGTTACTTTTCGATTTTTACGCGACACAGGGACATACACTGCACAATCTTCGGTACAGCCAGGAGGATGAATCCTGAAATGAAAGTCGATGTCCAAGTCTGAAAGGGCCAAGCGAGATGCCACCTCAGGGGCAGCCCCAAAAGAGGATAAGATGGCATTGGCGGCAGCGGTAAACTGTTGTTTGAGCCCGCCCACAAACTCATACTTTGCTCGTACAATATTGGGGCAGTTGGGTGTTTTATTGCTCAACGACGATTCCCAACCACCCATGTCACAGCCATTCATTCGTACTGCACATACCACAAACTCCTTATTTTTTAAAGATTTACCCAATCCATTGATGAGCTCTTGCAAAATTTCAAATTGAAAAATGAGCGTTTGGGCTTTTACACCTCCTATCGTTTTTTGGAGGGCGGTATTCATTTCCACCAAACTTTCCTCTACTTTTGGCAAGTAAGCTGCGCCTTCTGTCTTATACTTTTCTTTGAGCTTTGTAATGATTTCATCTTCATTGACCGCAAAAACCACCGTTCTTCTTTCGGCGATTTTGGCTAACATATCCTTCATTTTATTCGTAGATTTTGCCTCGCTGATTCGCATTTCTTTTTCTTCATTAGACGCTTTGATCGCATACAATTCTTTGAATAAATTAACCCCCGCTGACATAGGTAAAAAACCAATCACCCTATCTCGAACCTTCCCAAAAACAAACGACCACACATCTCCTGCGAAATCTTTTGACTCTACTTTTACACCATCCAAACGGCTATAAATAGCATCAAAGGCCGCACCAGCATTGTTAATCATGTCTTGATTGAGTCGGCTCATGCGGCCTGACAACTCTTTAATTTTGGTTTCATCTGCTTTGGGGATTTCAACCTTTTGAGCCAACAAAAACAAAGGAAAGCACAACAACGGGCAGAACATTAGCTTTTTCATAAGAGTTGCGCCACGAAATAGCGAATTCTTGCTATTTCGTGGCGCAAAAAAGCCTCCTCTGAAATGCTCAAAAGGAGGCTTAAAAACTTAGAAAATGGTTATACTATTTTTTGTCGCAACGCTTTACTTATGGCTTCTTGCGACGAATTGACGTGAAGTTTGTCGTAGATTTTACGAAGGTGGGCATTGACAGTATTATAGCTGATAAAGCAGGCATCCGCTATCATTTTATAGCTGTACCCTTCTACGAGGTACTTGAGAATTTCTTTTTCGCGTTTTGATAAATCATAAAATTCCGATTGAGTCGTGTGCTGCGAATGAAAGAAAGTGAGTACTTTACGGGCGATGCTTGGGCTCATGGGTGCACCCCCCATATAGACTTCTGCGATGGCCTCCAATACCCTTGTAGGAGTCGTACCTTTGAGAATATAACCCGATGCCCCCGCACAAATAGCCGCAAACACCTTGTCATCGTCCTCAAAAACGGTCTGCATCAAAATAGGCATCGTTGGGTACTCTTTCCGAATAACCGCTACGGCCTCAATACCCGACACATCGGGCATTTTGATGTCCATAATGATAACATCGGGTTTGGCCTTGGCTACTTTTTGGAGTACATTCATCGCATTGCTATATGCCCCCGATAACAGATAGTCGTCGCTGTCGTTGAGGAGAAGTTGTAAGCTACTGGCAAAAGCCTGATTGTCGTCAAATATCGCTACCCGTATCATAGTGGCATCATGAGTTTAATAATTGTCCCGTTTTTGGCCTTAGACTGAATCTCTATTTTCCCTTCCAATTGGTCCATTCGCTGCTGCAAATTTCGGAGGCCATTCCCTTCAGATAAATCCGTAGCGTCAAAACCCACACCATCATCTGTGACTTTGGCCCATAGCCAATGTTCGTATTCTTTCAGGATGATACTTACTTGGCTGGCTTGTGCGTGTTTGGCTATGTTGTGGACGATTTCCTTGAACACCAAAAACAAGTGCCGCTGCTGTTCGATACTCAGTGTCTGAGTTGCATTAATTTCGTTCTTAAAATACAACTTTATACCTCGATTGGCAAGCATGGCTTCGGCAAATGCACGGATTTTTTCGATAAAATCTTGGGCGTTATCGTTGTCAGGATTAATTGTCCATACCATTCCGCGCATGGTCTGAATCATTTCTTTCGATTGTTCCACAATGCGGTTTATTAATGGCAAGGCATCAGTGGGATTTTTCTCAAACTTCATCTGGGCCATTTCTCCCAAAAAACTAATATTTCCCAAGGTGCTACCTACATCGTCGTGCAAATCAGCGGCAATTTCGTTACGGATTTTTTGAAGGTGAATTTGCCCTCGCAGTTTATAAACACGAATAAAATAGAGGATCACACCCAATATCAATCCTCCGTACCCCATTAGCATTGGAACAAACCATGCTTTCTGCCAAAATGCCTCTTCTAAACGAAACTTCAACGTAGCCACCCGACGTGGGAAGTTCCGATTTTTGACCTGCATTGTATATTCTCCTCCTAACAAATTGACATAGGTAATAGAGGTATTCTCTTCGTTGGAGTACCAATGTTGATCAAGCCCTACCAAGCGATAGCTGTACTTTGCCCCTATACTATCGGCAAAATCTTTAAACTTAACAATAAGATGGGTTTGATTGGCACTAAGTACAATAGGACGATGCAACTGATAAACAGAATCTTTAAGTCCATCAGAAGCGGTAAAAGAGACAAATTTGAGGCTTTGAGCCGACGTATGATAACTCAAACATCCACCTAACCATCCCAATACAACCCAGATTCTCATGGCATTTTAAAGTTCAGGTATTTTCTCAAAGTTAAACTGTCGAGATTTGGCAACCCACAAAATGGTACTGTATAAGATAAATTTGACAATATTGACAGCAGGGATAATATTGACCCATAATAAATCAAAAAAACTATTGGAAAAATAACGGTACAGGAAAACACTTATGGAATCTACAAAAAGTACAAAGCCAAAATTGACAAACAGCACTAAATGAAGAAAAAACAAAGGTTTCTTGACTTTTATGACGGTTGTGAGGCAATGAGACAGATAAATACCACAAAACGTCAGCATAAATACATCAAAAACAATAAGAATTTGGTTTTGGAACTGTCGAATATCGTTTTGAAAAATATACCCTCCAATGAGTACCCACAGTATTGTTACAGCTCCCCATATCGTTTTGGGATTTACGATTGTTTTCAAAACTTGTTGAAAAAAATACCCATAAAGTGCTGAATTTAGAAGCGCATTGAGATAAAAAAGGAAATTGGCATTTTGCAAAACCAAAGAACTAAGCCCCAATAAGCTCCCAACGCAGAGAATCACGACAAAAATACGAAAAGGAAGTCCAAGGTATTTCCACCGCCACACTCCTATCAAAATAGGCAGATATCCCACATAAGGTCCTATTTCATACAAAAAGCTATTCATCATCTTCATTAGACCCATAAGGTGGCTTGGGGCGGATACACGTAGAACTACCATCAAATGGCACTCCTCCGTCATTGATAACAGGAGGTGTACCATCTCCGTCTATACCGTTGTCAACCGCCATATACATGGCATACATAGCCGTAGTATCATACGTTCCCCATAATTCAGTATTGCGTTCTATATCAGCGACTTTCAAGTTTTTATTGGTTGTACCTACTGCTATTAGGTGCATATTATTATAAGGAAGATTCGGTCTTGATGGCCCATATCCTAAGAAAATCTTTACTCCTTTGCCCTGTGCTTTATCTGCCAAATACTTCAAGATAGCCTTACCCACAAAATAACTATATACAACAGCGTATTTGGGAGGGGTAAGCGTAATGAGAGAGGATGCCTGGTTTCTTTCCAATCTTTTGGCCGTTGCGATAGACAAATTAGGGATGACAGCGTTTTGACAAAAAACAGCTCGAAAATCATTAATTAGTTTACGATATGCCTTGCTATCTAAATCAATCAAATGTCCTTCGGCTATACCATCATTATTATTTACTAAGACCCTGCCGTAATCAAAAATATCTAATGTATTACATTTTGGGTCAAAAGAAGAAAATCGCTCAGGCACGTGAAAATACTGTTCATCTATGTTATCTTGAATTCCATACTCTCTTGTAAGAATCAACACCACTTTTTTGAGCCCGTCTAAACCAAAGGTGAAACGAAAACCATCAAATCGAACATTATTGCGCAAATAAGTAGTAAGCAATGCCAGCAAGTCGCCTGTAATGTAAAAGGAGCTTTGTGAGGTATCTATGGTTGTAAGATTTCTAAAATTTCTGATGTATTCAATCGCTTTATTTCGAGTTATCGGGTCAAAGCCATGGTGGTCTATAGTGACAGGTTTTTCGCTAAATCTAATAGTACCAGTTGTCGGATTAGCTTGTGCCATGAAGGTATAAGGTTAGAGGATTGATAATCAAGCCAAAAGTAAGAATAGAATATTCAATCAAAAATAGCGAATTATTGCGATTTTTAATTGAGAATTCTATCAATAAAGGTTCCCCTATAAGTCAGATACGGATAAAACTCACGCTTTGAATCGTAGGGCTTTCTATGGTTTATGCAAGTATGGAGTCCTATCCTATTTTTTCGATTATAGGAAGCTTACCGCTTCAGCCGAAACTTTTACTCGCTGTTGCGATGGGGCTGTTGCAAAAATATAGTCCTCAAAATCCAGATACGCTCTTAAAATGAGGTATTTTACAAAAATTTTAAAAATAGTAATAAAGAAAGATTTTTGACAAAAAAATAAAATTTTTATTGTATTTTTTATAGTTAGGCATTAGTTTTGTTTCAACAAGTTTTAGGAACAAAAAATACTTTAAAAATTGATTTATGGAGACGAATATTACCCAAAACATTGCCATGCCAGTAGGGGTCACCTTAGACCGCTACATCATGCACAACCAAAACTCCTTTGCTTTTGCCACGGGCGAACTTTCTCAATTGCTGAGAGACATCGGTCTGGCGGGCAAAATCATCAATCGAGAAATCAATCGGGCGGGATTGATTGACATAACGGGAGGGTTTGGCACCGAAAATGTGCAAGGCGAAGCCCAACAAAAACTGGACGTGGTGGCCAATATTCGTTTTATTCGGGCACTTATCAACGGCGGTGAGGTGTGCGGTATTATTTCGGAAGAAGACGATGACATCATTTACACTGGAAACAACAAAGCCAAGTATGTAGTGGCCATAGATCCGTTGGATGGTTCCTCCAACATTGACGTCAACGTATCTATTGGGACGATTTTTTCGATTTATCGGCGGGTATCGCCCATCGGAGAACCACCCACCCTTGAGGATTTTTTGCAGGGCGGAGAAGAGCAAGTAGCAGCGGGTTATATCCTGTATGGTTCTTCCACCATTTTGGTTTATACCACAGGCAACGGCGTAGCAGGTTTTACCTACGATGCCTCACTGGGCGAGTTTATTCTGTCCCATCAGAAGATAAAAAGTCCCAAAGACGGCAAGATTTTCTCCTACAATGAAGGAAATTTCAATAAGTACGATAGTGGCATCCAGCAATACTTAGAAACGTGTCGCCATCGAAACCATACCGCTCGATACATTGGCTCTTTGGTGGCTGATTTTCACCGTAACCTACTCAAAGGAGGCATTTATTTGTATCCACCTACCGAAAAAGACCCTCAAGGGAAGCTCCGTCTTTTGTACGAATGTTATCCATTGGCCATGATTGCCGAACAAGCAGGGGCAAAAGCTTCCGATGGCACCCAGCGCGTTTTGGATATAAAACCCGAATCGCTTCACCAGCGAGTTCCTTTTTACATTGGTGCCGAAGACATGGTGAAAGAGTTGCTTAAAGGATTGCACTGATTAAAACCGTCCTAATTTATAGCGGGCTGAAATAAATACCCCCGAAGTATTTAGCTTTATTTTGCCCATACCTACTTGGGCAAGGGGAAGTTTAAAATAAGGTTCGGCCTGGATACTCAAGTGGCGTCCAAGCTGACGCTCAAAGCCCAGAGATAGATTCATGACGCCGAACCAATAATTACCCGTTGACCCTTCCCACGTTTTCCATTTGATACCGTAAGTGTGGGGAGGGTAAGTATAATCATATTTCTCGTTGAGCATCACGTAACTCGACATACCTGAAGTGGCAAACCAGCGACTTTTGGTACGTTGGACAATGTCGTAGCGTAAATTGAGCGGGATGTCGAGTACTTTACAATTCGCTCCAATTTCAGTAGGCCGTACTTTTTGGCTATTCCAAGCTTCGGGCCATTGGTACTGCTCACCCGTAGCGGCATATAACTTCACGCTTCTGACCACGCCCGCCTGTACACTTAGTCGTCTGGAAAAACGATATTCCAGCATAATACTCAATGCCAAAGTAGGATTTTTCATCATTTGGCTGGTAGAAATAAAACTCAAATCGGGTGCGGCCATTATTCTCGCACTGAATCCTTTTTGGAAAACGGCTGCTACTTCCTCTTTGGGGGGAATAACGGGCGGGTTTGGGGCTTGGTAATCTACCAAAAGTGCTGGCATTGGTAGTTTGAGTAGCTGCCATCCATGAATCGAAAGCTCGTCAAGGTTCGATAAAGTAAGGCGAGAATCTTCCTTTGGTAAAATTTCAGCGGTCAAAGTGCGTAATTCTACTGAAGTGGTTTGTGCGGTCGAAGCTGTTTTGACGGAATTAGAATTAGTAATATCTTGATTTTCAAAAGCCTTTCTTTCCCTTTTCGCCGCCGTAATTTCTTTATTTTTAGTTGTATTGATTGTATTACGCTTCCTGCTTGGATGAGAGGAAACAAGATTATTTTTGTAGGGGGAAATAATTGCCGTTTTAGTTGACGGCAGTCCGTTCACTTTTAGGTTTTCCAACGGGGCATTTCGAGGAAGGATAGCCTTCTTTTGAGCATCCTGCTGTACCTCTTCTTTAACCGCTGAGGCTACTTCTCGTTCCGTTTGCGATGACTTTAAAGGTGTCTTTTCCGATTTACTTCTGACAGAGACTTGCTCCGAAGGCTTGGTCTCGGTACGGGTAGAATTATTTGACGAGGTAGATCCCCTATTGGGGTCTATTTTTTCAGGCCATAAATAGTACCCTCCTATCCCAACTCCCAGTAATACAAGGCCCAGTATTGCCGCTCTCCACCAGGCAATACCCCCTTTTCCATCTTCTTCATCAAGCTTTTTGCGCATCGCTACCCAAGCTTGGGGGTTAAATTCTGGCTCAAACTCCTCAGCAGATTTTCTGAAGAGTTTGTCCAGTTCATCATCTGGTAACTCGTTCATATTCATCGCTTCCTTTTTTAAATAACATGGTTCTTAAATTTTCGCGAGCCCGCGCCAAGTTTGACTTGGAAGTTCCCTCACTAATTCCCAATTTCTGGGCAATCTCTTCGTGCGAATAACCGTCAATAACGTACAAATTAAAGACAGTACGGTAAGCCGGGGTAAGCTGTTGTATCAATTCTATTAACTCTTCGTGCGCCAAATGGCTGTACACATTGCTGTTGTCTGCTACAACAATGACATTTTCGGCCACGCTAATGTCTTCGTGGTGCTGGTATTTAACGTTTTGACGATAGTGATCCAGTGCTGTATTAATCATCACTCGCCGCAGCCATATCTTAAAAGGTTTGTCGGCATCGTACATCTGTACTTTTTGGAAAATTTTCAAAAAACCATCATTCACCACTTCTACTGCTTCCTCTCGGTTAGGTACATAACGCATACAAACTCCCATGGCGTAACCATAGAATTGCCTATAAAGCAATTCTTGGCACTTACGGTCGTTTCGCAAGCAGCCTTCAAGAAGTTCTGGTAAAGTTTTCAACGCACGAGAAAATAACATTCAGTCTTTAGTTACGGAAGTGTGGAATAGAAGGTTGCGTTAAAGTTTTAGAAAAGTTAAGAATTTTATGGCAAAATAAAAAGTATTTCAACAATCACTTCATAATCTTGGCGCAGTAGGCTTGTTGGGCTTATCCCAGGCATTCGCTCCTTTTACTTTCACCTTTCGTTTATAGACTTTATCGCCGCACGTGGCATACAGTACGTCAAAGTTTTCACCTCCAAAACAGAGATTAGACACTTTACCGTTAGGAGTAGGAATAATGGCATTGACGCGCCCAGCTTGGTCGCATACCTGAATACCCAGACGAGTAGCTACATAGAGCCGCCCATCGCGGTCAGTTTTGAGGCCGTCCGACCCTGCATCATCGGCGGTATCTGGTGCGTGAATCCAATAGTATTTTTGTTTATTGGCCAATGTCCCATCGGCCTGAATGGAATAGCTATACACCCAATGCGAGCGGAAATCGGCTACGTACAAAAGCGTTTGGTCAGGAGAAAGCGTAATGCCATTGGCAAATTTGAGTCCATTGTCCACTTCTACTTTTTCACCGTTAGGCCGAATCAGCCATACTTTACTCAGTACGTTGGCATCGGAGGAAGGATTGGTTATGTACGTATTGCCGTTGTTGGCCACCACCACATCATTTCCAGCAAACCCTTCTGACACCGAAACTGCTTTGCCTTTGGCGTCATAGACCATCAGTTTTTGAGCCGTCATAGCTGTGGCATACATCCTTCGGTCGGGATGAAAAGCTTGTCCATAGACATTGCCTGAATTTTCGGCAAACAAACTGACTTTACCATCCAAACCTATCTTCCAGATATTTGCAGCGGGGCCATCGTCAAAAAAGACTTCTCCTTTGGTATTTGTGGTTGGTCCTTCCGAAAACCTATACCCTTCTCCTACGAGTTGCCAGCCTTCGTTGGGGAGTAAAATATCGTTCAGCATCGGGTTTTTGGTTGTCCCCGTTTTCACGGGCTGGGGCCAATCTTTCCAGAGATAGCGCATGGCGTCGGCAAAAATGGCCGTGCCGTGTTTGCCATTGTGAGCCCCTTCACCCCAAATGTGTTGTACTTCATAACCAGAAAATTGTAATGCCCGCTCCATGGTTTGGTTCGCCATCCACCAGTCACCTGCGTAAATATTCAAGTCATTGGTACCATCCTGTAAGAAAATCCGTAGCGGTTTGGGTTCGTATTTCCGTAGCAAAGTATGATAACGGTCAGCTCCGCGCAAACCCACATACGTCCCGATGGCACTAAAGACACGACTAAAGGCATCGGGACGTTCCCATGCTGCGGTAAAGGCACAAACAGCGCCACTGCTGGAGCCACCAATGGCGCGGTCGTTGCTATTTTTAGAAAGGCGAATCGCTCTTCCGTCGGTCGTTTTCTTAGTTTCTACTTCGGGCAGGAGTTCTTCCAGTAAAAAGCGAGCATAATTATCTCCCAAACCATCGTACTCAAAACTCCTATTGAAGCGGTCGAGGGCTTCATCGGGTTTTGTTGCCTTTACACGCCCGTGCATCACAAAAACCCCAATGGTAACGGGCATTTCTTTTTTGTGAATCAGGTTATCAAAAACTACGGGTGTTTGCCACTGTACTCCATCTTGATTGATATACACACAAGCAGGTTTAGCAGCATCGTATTGAGCTGGTACATAGACCCAATATTCGCGCCAAGTGCCGGGGAAGATTTTGGAATTTTCAAACGTAAACTTCAGTACTTCGCCTTTAGGTACACCTTCTTTCACCTGAGCATCTGGATGAATGGGGTATTCTTCGGGCGTTTGCGAAAAGAGGGAAAAGGTAGAAAGTAAAAAGGGAAAAAGAGGGAAATAAAAAAGGGCTTTCATGTCGGTAACGTTTGATAGTTACCCACTTAAAGCCTTTTTTTATTGGTAAATACCTTATGTAATGAGGGTTTGGGGTAAATTATGCCCAATGGTGTTTAATTACTTCCAACAATTCTGTTTGAACGGCACAGCCCGCAATCACATCACCGCCAAAGAGCCAGTCTTGTCCACCCGAAAAATCCGTGATTTGGCCTCCTGCTTCTAAGATAAGTAACGCTCCTGCCGCCATGTCCCATGAGTTGAGATTGTATTCATAAAATGCCTCAAAACGCCCCGCCGCGACATAGGCCAAATCAATGGCCGCAGCCCCCATTCGCCGTAGTCCGTGGCATTTTTGCATGAGTGTTTCCAATACTTTGAGATACCGATCTTGTTTTTCAAATTTGTAATACGGAAAACCAGTGGCCAGCAGGCTGTCGCCCAAGGAGGTGGCGACTGATACCTTCAATCGGGTGGCATTTTGGAGAAAAGATGCATCTAAAGGCAGCCCACCCAACATATACCGTAAACTAAGTCCCCACGCTCCACCACCTTGCCAGCCGTAAAAGATTTCTTCGGTGCCTAAGTGATAAATGGCCCCTGCGATGGGGATTTTATTTTTTACTAACCCTACACTTACACAATAAATAGGTAAAGCATGAATAAAGTTGGCCGTGCCATCCAATGGGTCAATAATCCAGTACAGTTCTTCGGGATTAGATTCTTCACCCGCAGTGCCTTCTTCAGTGATGAAGCCTGCTTCGGGTAAAATCTGACGGAGACCTGCTACCAACAGTTTTTCTGTTTCTTTATCTACGTACGAAACAAGGTTGTTGGCAGCTTTGTATTCGGTCTGCGAACGGTCAAATTTGGCGGCTTCTTGTTTGATAAACGCACCCGCTTGGCGGACGATTTCTATGGTTTGGTAGGTAATATTTTCGAGCTGCATGTATGCTTGTTTTAGTTTGATAATATCATCAGGATTTTGTGATTTGTAGATGGGCATAGCTTATACTCGATTTCGTAAGAAGTTTAAACGAGAGAAAAGGCCAATCATCAGAAACCATGCTTCGATAGGTTGCCCCAGCAAGGTGCCTGCGATGAGGCTGCCAATGCCCACTACGACTACAAAAATAACCAATAAAGCAAGGCTAAATAGCAGGTATTTGCGCAACCACTGATGATGTTTTGGATTTCCCAAAAAGAGCATGAGGGGTAAATGAAGCGGAAAAGCCCACAACAAGTGAGGGTTCCAAGCCGTTACGCCGTGGTCGGTGGCGACCCATAATAACAATAAAAACCAACCCACAAAACCGAGAATACCAAAGAATATTTTATCGAACAAAAATGATATTTTTTCGCGTTTTTTTTGATACTGGTTGATACGCGCAAATAGCCCCATCAGTATAATAAAAACGAATTGAGGACTCAACAAGAATTGGTAAAACGGTGGAGAAGTTGGGTCGGGTTTGGTGGCCTCAAAAATTCTATTTTTTTGTAAAACCAGCTTTTGTCCTCCTATTTTTGCCCTGTCGGCGTGGTTTCGCAAATTATCGGGCAAATACATCTCCTCCTGAGGCGTAGCAATACGATCGGAAGGCAAGCCAATCGCCAAATTCATCCCAAAACGCGCCCAAGGTTTGTTTCCCAAATAACTACTCATCCATTCACGGTAGCTTCTGGCTTCAAACGTACCTCCAATGGGTTGAGCATAGTATTGCAAACTGTCTCCGCAAGCGGCTTTTAAAGCATCGCGCAAGCGGGTGGCGCAGTTATCATAAAAAAACTTATAGGCATACTGCCGATTTTGAGGAAGGTAGTTGTTCTCCAAAAAATCGTACAGTTTTTGTTTTTGATTTTGGGATAGGTTTAAGACTTGCTCGGTTACGCTGCGATTTTCGGCCTGTGCGCCGTAAATGGTGTAGTACATCGGCGACACCGAAAGCTGATAAGGCAGCGTACCTCGAAGAAACTTCAGGTAAAACCCTTCAGTTCTAAAATCAAAAGTACCGTAATTATAGACGCGATCAACCCCCAAAACAGGGTCAGAAACCCACAAGGCATTATGACCAAAACTGCTGTATAATTCAGCCCCAGGCGAGACCGTAACAAGGCTTACTTTGGCCTCTTTAGTAAGTGTTTGCGCAAAAAGGGGAGAACAGTAGGCCGTAAGCAGTAGGCAGTAGGCAGTAAGAAGTAAGAAGCCGATGGCCGATTGCCGATGGCTGATTGCCGATGGCTGATTGCCGATGGCTGATTGACGATTGACGATTGACGATTGCTGATTGCCGATGGCCGATGGCCGATGGCCGATTGCCAATACCTTAATGCCTTGATGCCTTGAAGCCTTATTGCCTTGAAGCCTTTTTGCCTTAATGCCTTTTTGCCTTAATGCCTTGATGCCTCTTCTATTTCCCTGATACAACAATAACGATTTCACCTTTGATAGTTTTTTCGGCAAAGTAAGTAATAATTTCGGTTAATGTGCCGCGTACAGTCTCTTCAAAAATTTTTGTTAACTCTCTCGAAACCGACGCCTGACGGTCGGCTCCAAAGTATTCAGCAAACTGTTCTAATGACTTGATAAGCCGATGCGGCGACTCGTAAAAAATCATCGTTCTTTCTTCTTCTTTTAATTCCGTCAGGCGCGTGTGACGGCCTTTTTTGTGGGGAAGGAAACCTTCAAAGGTAAAGCGGTCGCTCGGAAGTCCTGAATTGACCAAAGCGGGCACAAAAGCCGTTGGCCCAGGAAGGCACTCTATTTCGATACCGTTTTTGAGACATTCGCGTACCAATAAAAATCCGGGATCAGAAATGGCCGGCGTACCTGCGTCCGAGACGAGTGCCATGCTTTCGCCTTTCAGGATTCTGGCAATGATTCGCTGCACCGTTTGGTGTTCATTGTGAATATGATAGCTCTGCAAAGGCTTACTAATCCCTAAGTGTTTAAGTAAGTGTCCAGAAGTACGCGTATCTTCGGCCAAAACCACATCCACCGCCTTGAGTACATTAATGGCTCGCAGGGTAATATCTTCTAAGTTGCCAATGGGCGTAGGAACTAAATATAATTTCATACTATCTCTATCATTCAGTAAGAGTCTAAATTACTTTACATACACTACTTTCGCGCGTTTTTCCATCAGCTGTCCAAAGGTTCTCAATTCAAAACCACGTTCTTCCATCAAGGCTTCAAATTCTTCTTGTGCATCGGGTTCGACGGCGATGAGTAAGCCGCCGCTGGTTTGAGGGTCGGCCAAAATAAACTTTTGTAACTCCGATACCTCGGCTACTTTATGACCATAGCTATCCCAGTTTCTCACGGTGCCTCCAGGAAATGATTTTTGGGCTAAATAATCTTCAATGTACGGAAGTTTGGGTACTTTCTCAAACTCCACCTCTGCACTTAACCCACTTCCTTCGGCCATTTCTATCAGGTGTCCAAGTAGCCCAAAACCGGTCACGTCTGTCAGCGCCGTTACGTAAGGAAGTGTTCCCAATACAGTACCTATTTGGTTGAGCTGCATCATTTGGAGCGGAGCTATTTGAGCGTGTTCATCCTTTAAAATGCCTTTTTTCTGAGCAGTGGTCAAAATGCCCACGCCCAATTTTTTGGTTAGGTAAAGTAAACAGCCCTCCGTAGCAGTATCGTTTCGTTTGAGGTGCGGTATCGGAACTTTGCCAGTCACCGCCAACCCAAAAATGGGCTCTGGGCTATCAATACTATGCCCTCCTGCCAGTGGAATACCTGCTTCGGCGCAGATAACACGACTTCCTTCAATCACATCACGGGCTACTTCGGGTGGGAGTTTATCAATGGGCCAACCCAGAATCGCAATAGCAAGTAGCGGCTGTCCGCCCATGGCATAGACGTCCGAAATGGCATTGGCCGAAGCAATTCGTCCAAAATCATAGGCGTCATCCACAATCGGCATAAAAAAATCAGTTGTACTGATAATGGCCTCCCCGTTTCCCATATCCATGACCGCTGCATCGTCGCGGGAGGAATTGCCTACCAAAAGAGAATGACTACTGGACAATTCTGTCGACTGCCGACCGCTGATCGCCGACTGTGAACTTAGTATCACATCCAGTACTTTTGGCGATATTTTGCATCCACAACCCGCGCCGTGGCTATATTGAGTCAACTTGTACGATTTTAAGTCAGAGACCATAAATTATGTCTTTTATAATGAAAGAATAGAAACAAATTCCAAAAGTACCAGTTTTATCTAAAAACTCTCCCATGTGGGGAAAAATGCGAATTAACAATTTGTTAAAAGTCTGTATTTTAAAGATTACCACAAAAAATTATATTATTCCAATAAATCAAGCATTTAACTCTGCTAACATACTATTTTCTTGCGGTAAGGCTTTTGTTTCTCCCGCAAAATTCTTGTTTCTTTGTGGTGCTTTTCAACATATAATCAACAGTATAAACCAAATCACACTTCTAACCAAAATCCCCAAATTTATGAATCTTAAACATGTACGTAGGATGCGGATGCTAATTGCACTTTTCGCAGTCGTCTCCGCTCTTTTTATGGGCTTTTCAGATGCAAATGCCCAAGTTACCACTTCGTCTATTAGAGGTTTAGTAAAAGACAACAAAGGCTCAGAGCTTCCAGGAGCTACTGTTGTTGCGACGCATATACCGTCGGGTTCAAAATACGGAACAATCACCAATGAAAAAGGTCGTTTTGTATTACCAGCCGTGCGCGTAGGCGGTCCTTATAAAATTACCGTCACTTTCATCGGTTTTAAAGAGCAATCTAAGGACGATATTTACGCCAACTTAGGTGCTGCCGCTGATGCTAACTTTATATTAATAGAAGACGGAAAAGACCTCCAAGAAATTGTAGTAACGAGTGGTCGTTCGGATATTTTCTCATCAGGCCGTACAGGGGCTGCTACTACTTTGGGATTAAATGCTGTTAATAGTTTGCCAACGATTGGACGTACGATTGATGATATTACTAAATACAACGCTTACAGTAATGGTCGTTCATTTGCAGGACAAGATGCTCGTTTAAACAACTTTACCATTGATGGTGCTGTATTCAATAACGGATTTGGTTTAGGATCTTCAGCCCAAGCAGGTGGTCGTACTGGTACAACAGCGGTA
Organism: Runella sp.; assembly: GCA_044228585.1. Classification (GTDB taxonomy): domain Bacteria; phylum Bacteroidota; class Bacteroidia; order Cytophagales; family Spirosomataceae; genus Runella. The sequence goes on from JBGAUP010000079.1 coordinate 17,080, forward strand.
TCATTGGATGCAATTGAGCAAGTACAAATCAACATTGCACCTTTCGATGTGCGTCAGTCAGGTTTTGCGGGTGCAGGTATCAACGCCGTCACTCGCTCAGGAACAAATGAAGTAACTGGGTCGGCCTATTATCTTACCAGAGGAAGCGATTTAGTTGGTAAGAAAGCAGATGGTAAAGATTTACCAACAATCAACATCAACGAAAAAACCTTCGGTTTTAGAATAGGTGCTCCTATTATTAAAGACAAACTGTTCATCTTTGCCAATTTCGAAAACTTCGTAAGTTCTACTCCTGCACTTACTTGGGTGGCCAATCGTTCAGGTGCATCGGGTAACGTATCTCGTACCACTGCTGCAGATTTGGAAGATTTGGCCAATTTCATGAAAACCAACTTCAATTATGAATCAGGTGCGATTGATAACTTCAACAATGACGTAAAAAGTACGAAAGGATTAGTTCGATTAGATTACAACATCAATAATAACCACAAACTATCGGTACGTTATTCGCACCATAATTCACAATCGGGCTCTATTATCAGCAATAGTAACAGTAGCAACACCGCTGGTAATGGTAACCGTACCAACTCTGCATTGGCTCTCTCTCCTGAAAACACAGGGTATCTCATTGCAGATAATACTCGCTCGTTTGTAGCTGAGTTAAACTCTAACTTCGGGGGTAAATTTGCGAATAACTTCATTGCCACCTATAACAAGCAAATCGAAGACCGTCAGTATAAAAATGAGATTTTTCCTACGATTGACATCCTGAAAGACGGTAGTACTTACACCTCAACAGGTTTTGACCCCTTTACTCCCAACAATAAGTTGAACTACTCAACGTTGAATTTTACTAACAACTTGAGCTATTTCGCTGGTAAGCACACGGTCACATTAGGGCTTTCATACGAACACTTTACCTCAAACAACGTATTCTTCCCCTCATCTAATGGAGTATGGGTATTCAACTCAATCGCTGATTTCAAAACCGCCGCTTTGGCCTACAAAGCTAACCCTGGTTTAACGGTTTCTCCTGTAACAGTAGCCCGTTTCAATTACCGCTACTCACTTCTACCTGATGGTGCGGAGCCTTTGCAAACGTTGAAACAGTCAACCTACGCAGCCTACTTGCAAGATGAAATCCAAGTAAATGAGAAATTCAAATTAACAGGAGGCGTTCGTTTCGATTTGTTTGATTATAATGATGACCTTGCCAAAGATTTTAACAACCCTGTTGTAGCGGGTCTAACTTACAAAGACGAAAACGGAAAAGACCTTAAAATTAGTACGGGTGCATTTCCAAGCAACAAACTGCTGGTTTCTCCGCGTTTAGGATTCAACCTTGATGTTAAAGGCGATAAAACTACGCAAGTGCGTGGAGGAACAGGAATTTTTGTGTCGCGTATCCCACAAGTATTGGTCTCAAACCAATTGGGTAACAACGGGGTAAACACTGCCGTTCTTAACTTTACCAATACTACCGCCTATCCATTTACGACAGACCCAAGCCGTTATAAGCCTGCTACTACCGACATCACTAAGCTTCCAGCTTACGTTATCAACGCATCCGTGGACGGTTTGAAAAACCCAGTCATTTGGAAAACAAACTTGGCTATTGACCAAAAATTGCCTTGGGGATTAATCGGGACCTTAGAAGGTATCTATAACAAAAACATTCAAGCACTTCGCTATATTGATGCCAACTTGAAAGGGCCAAGCAGCACCTTGAGTGGCCCTGATACACGCGGTCGTTTCCCTGCTTCAGGTCTTTCAGGAACGGCAGTAAACCCTGCTCGTTTTATCAACGCTGCCAATACCAACGCCTTTGTTTTGACCAATACAAAAGAAGGCTATTCTTACTCTTTCACAGCTAAGTTAGAAAAAACTGCGACCAAAGGACTGAGTGGAATGTTGGGTTATACCTATGCCTTAGCCAAAGACCTTCAGTCGGTAGCCAGTACTGTATTGGCCAACATCCCAACCGTAGCAGGTCAAAACTACTTAAATACCTCATGGTCTGATAACGACCAACGTCACCGTTTTGTAGGATACCTTAACTACCGCCTCAACTACGGTGGCAAATTGGGTGGTTCTACTATGTTTACACTCGGTATGGTATCTAACAGCGGCTTCAAAGTATCATACACCTCTGGTAGCGATATCAACGGTGACGGTCAAAACAACGACCTTATCTTTGTACCTAACAAAGGTTCAGATCTGACTTTTGCTTCTTTGACCTCTGGTGGCAAAACCTTCACCCCCGACCAACAGGCGGCGGCTCTTGATACCTACATCAACAATCACCCCTACTTGAAAGACCGTCGTGGGCAATACGCAGAACGTAATGGCGCCGAAGTACCTTGGTTGACTCGTTTCGACTGTGGAGCAAGATTTCTACGTAGCAGTGGGAGCAAAAGGCAAGAAAAACATCATTCGCTTCCGTTTTGACGTTCTTAACGTTGGTAATTTACTTAACAATAAATGGGGAGTAGCTGAAGTAACTACTACCACAAATCCATTGACAATGGCAAGCATCAGTGCTACGGGTGTACCCACTTATCGTATGGCAACCCAAGTAGTAGATGGCGAAACTATTTTGTTGCGTGATGCTTTCGTGAAAAGTATCAACGTCAATAACGTATGGCAAGGCCAATTTGGCATTCGCTATATTTTTAACTAATATTTTTTCAACTATACAATCAAAAATCCCGCATGTATTGCATGTGGGATTTTTTAATTTTGTAGCTATTGAACAACAAATGGAGACAGATAAAAAACAAGTATTTACAGAGAAAGTTTTCTTGCCATTCTGCGACGGCAATAAGCCTCTATCTGAGAAGTTGACTAATTTGTTATACCAAAAATTTACCGTTGAAAATAGCAACTATCAAAATAGCGATGTGTGGAATACCATCGAACATTACTTTATCACCAAAGTAATTCCTCACAAAATAGAAGTTCGTAAGGTAGGAATAGAACTTCTAAGGCATAATTGGTTCGTCAGGCTACTCTCTTTGGCTGACTTTTATACCCCCGAAAACCCGATTGAGACTTTTAAGTACAATTTGGAGATTCACGACCTCTCAAAATTTTCGTTGCACGAAGCCTACGGATATGCCGTCCATGACTTTAAAAATCCAGCCCCAACATTAACCATTTTCAAAAACGCTTGGCATCACCATAAACTCAATAACCCCCATCATCCCGAATACTGGTTTGACGTCGAAAAAAATGGGAAAGCCACCCCATTACCCATGCCCAGTATCTATATTGGCGAAATGGTCGCCGATTGGTTGGGTGCGTCGCAAAGCTATGGTCAAAATCTGGAAGACTGGCTATCCAAAAACTTACCACAATTCTTCTTTCATCCCTACACGGCAAACACACTACAAAACTACCTTTCCAAGATGGGTTTCAATGTTGTAAACAATGGGCAACAATTATCCATAAAGTAATTTCAACACAAATACGACGATAGTTGTGTTGAAAAACAGACGTATTTTCTACGCCAATGGGTAGGTTTTATAACTTT
>JBGAUP010000080.1:0-20852 GCA_044228585.1 Runella sp.
ATAAAGCCCAAGTAATCGGCTGGAAAAAATAGTACTCAATACCCAACCGATGAGGCATTAAAACCTCATCGGTTTATCAGATTTTTTACCATAACTATGATGACAACCAAACTATCAAATTTAGTACTCACTACTTCCTCTTGTTTACTTCTTGTTTTATTTGTCCTACTTTCATCATGTCAATCGTCCAAAAAATCAGATGAAAAGGCACTGTTCACTCAGCTTGATTCGACCCAAACTGGTGTTGGTTTTGTTAACAAGCTCGTTCCTGATGATCGAATGAACATTATTGACTACTTGTATTTTTACAATGGTGGCGGCACTGCGGCTGGCGATATCAACAACGATGGCTTCACCGACTTGTTCTTTGTGTCGAATCAAGGCAAAAACAGGCTTTACCTCAACAAAGGTCAAAAAGCCCCAATGCAATTTGAGGATATTTCTCAAAAAGCTGGTATAGAAGGCTTTGCCGAATGGAAAACTGGAGTAACCATGGCCGACGTAAATGGCGACGGCTGGCTCGACATCTATGTATGTGCTGTTAGTAATTATAGAGGGCTGGAAGGAGCTAACGAACTGTATATCAACAACCAAGATGGCACATTCAGCGAAAAAGCAGCCGAATATGGCCTGGCTTTTTCGGGTTTTTCGACCCAAGCAGCTTTCTTTGATTATGACAAAGACGGCGACCTCGACTGCTACCTGCTCAATCACGCCGTGCATACTTCTCGATCTTACGACCGTGTCAACACCCGTATGCTACCAGATTCATCGGCTGGTGATTACCTCTATCGCTGCGATAAACGCCCAAATGGACAAGGGGTAAAGTTCACCAATGTCAGCAAAGAATCGGGCATTTATCAAGCAGCAATGGGCTATGGTTTGGGCATTTCGGTTGCTGATTTCAACAACGATGGTTGGGACGACTTATATGTGAGCAACGACTTTCACGAAGACGATTATTATTACCTCAACCAACGCAATGGCACTTTCAAAGAAGTAGTAAAGGAGCATTTTAAGCACCTCAGTCGCTTTTCGATGGGTTCTGATGCCACCGATGTAAATAACGATGGCTACCCCGATTTGATGACGCTCGACATGTACCCCGAAGACGAAGCAGTAGAAAAATCATCAACTGGCGAGGATTCTTTTGATACCTATCTTTACAAGCTTCAATTTGGTTATTTCAACCAATACAGCCGCAACTGCCTGCAAATCAATGTGGGTGGGGAGCAATTTATGGAAGTAGCGGCACAAGCTGGCATAGTGGCAACAGACTGGAGTTGGTCGCCATTATTAGCAGATTTTGACAATGATGGTGTCAAAGACTTGTTCGTGTCGAACGGGATTGTGCGCCGACCCAATGATTTAGAATACATTAAGTATATCGCAAACGATTCATTGCATTATGCCGCCGATGTGTCTAAACAGTTGGATCAACAAGCCTTTGAAAAAATGCCCGAAGGAAAGTGGCACAATTATGTATTTAAAGGTACTCGTGAAAGTAAACTGGGAATTTCGTTTGAGGATAAATCCGAAAACTGGGGTTTTCAAGAAAAAAACTGCTCGAATGGAGCTATCTATGCCGATTTGGACAATGATGGCGATTTGGACTTAGTAACCAACAACATTGACGAAAAAGCTGGCATTTACCAAAACAATAGCAACCAACTGACAGCTAACAACTATCTCAAAATAAAACTGCAAGGCATTACACCAAACCCGTTTGGCGTAGGTGCAAAAGTAATGGTTAAAGCTGGTGGTATTATACAAGTACAGCAAGTACAGCCTACTCGGGGTTTCATGTCGTCGGTAGAACCTGTGCTTACCTTTGGCTTAGGCAAACAAACCCCCGACTCTGTTTTTGTGATTTGGGGCAATCAAAAAATGCAGGTCTTATCTAATATAAAGGCTAACACTACGCTGATTCTCAAACAAACAGATGCCAATGTTGCCATGACTACGTTCTCGTTAGACGCTGCCACTCCAACCCACTTTGAAAACATAACCAACTCACAGCCAATACCTTACCAGCATCACGAAAATGTCTATTATGACTTCAACCGAGAGTCGTTGATACCATTTCAAGTTTCAACAGAAGGGCCAGCCTTGGCTGTAGGAGATATAAACGGTGATGGGCAAGAAGACGTATTTGTAGGTGGAGCCAAGCATCAATATGCTCAATTGTTAGTTCAGCAAGGCACTAAATTCATCAATACGAACCAAACACTTTTCAAAGCTGATTCTGTTTTTGAAGATGTGGACGCTGTGTTTTTTGACGCCGATAACGACAAAGACCTTGACTTGTACGTGGTAAGTGGCGGCAATGAGTTTTATGACACCATGACCGAGCAATTTGACCGCCTGTACCTCAACGATGGAAAAGGGAATTTTAGTAGAGACTTGAAAGCCTTGCCACCAATGTTTGACAACAAGTCGTGTGTGCGCCCGTGTGATGTAGATAAAGATGGCGATTTAGACTTGCTTGTGGGAGGACGAGTAGTACCGTATGGCTATGGCAAAACGCCTAAATCGTACTTGCTTATCAACAACGGAAAAGGGCAATTTACTGATAAAACCGACCAACTTTCCCCGCAGCTTCGCCAGATAGGGATGACGACCGATGCCATTTGGAGCGATATTGACAACGATAAAGACCAAGATTTGCTGGTAGTAGGTGACTGGATGCCAATTTGTGTTTTTGAGAACAAAAATGGAAAATTAACACAGATTACTGGTCAATTTGAGTCAACCAATGGATTTTGGCATTCGATAGCCGCAGGAGATTTTGACAAAGATGGCGATACCGATTTTGTAGTGGGTAATTTGGGTACTAACACCAAACTTCGCAAAAATGGCAAAGCATCTGTGTTGAAAATGTATGTAAAAGACATTGACAAGAACGGAAAAGCTGACCAAGTTTTAGCCTACAACCGGGGTGACGAATGGTATCCACTCAACACCAAGGACGAGCTTGGCAAACAGCTACCCGCCATTATCAACAAGCGATTTACCAATTATCCAGATTTTGCAGGAAAACCACTTTCGGAGGTATTCAGTTCAAGCGAATTAGAAGGTGCTGAAGTTAAAGAAGCCATCATGTTTGAGTCAGTTTATTTAGAAAACAAAGGCAATAATCAATTCATTATTAAACCATTATCTTTTGAAGCACAGGTTTCTAAGCTCTTTGCCTCGCATGTGATGGATGTGGACAATGATGGTAATTTGGACGTGCTACTTGGTGGAAATTTTTATGGTGTAAATACTTACCAAGGGCGTTATGATGGCAGCGATGGCTTAATTCTCAAAGGCGACGGAAAAGGAAATTTTGTACCTATTTCGCCAAAACAATCAGGCTTTTGGCTACAAGGTGAAGTTCGCTCCATTAAACCACTCAAAACGGCTTCAGGGAATTTGTTATTAGTAGCCCGCAACAATGACAAATTGCAAGTTTTCAAGAAGAAATAAACAAACCCCCACAAGATTACTGAAATTTTGTGGGGGTGCATTATTTGTATTGCCTTATTGTTTTTTACGACGAGGACGAGGGTTTTTACCGTCGTGTTTTTGAACTGCAATATGCTTGCTGGTTTCGTCTTGTTGTTGGTCAATTTGCGCCCGTTCTTGTTTTGTTACTTTTCCGTCAGCTTTTGCAGCATCAATAGTGGCCTGATTTTGAGCTATTTGCGATTGAATTCGTGCTTGTTCAGCAGCATTAACCTGACCATTTGCAACTCCTTTATCAAGCCGGCGGTTCTGACGTTCCTGGCGAGTTTGAGTTCGTTTTGCTTTTTCTTGGGCAAAAGTAACCACACTGATTCCAACAAGTAGTAATACCGAAAGCAAGATTTTTTTCATGTGTATTGGCAGTTTGAGTTGAACACTTATTTCGATTCAAAGCTACAGTGTTTCAAAAGTTATTTTTTCACCCATTTAGGTGATTTTCATAAAAAACCCCGATGTGTAACACATCGGGGTTTACAATCCTAACCACTATTAAAAACTTTGAGATTGGCAAAACACCTAATCCCATGACTAACTACACAATATGATATATCAAGACGGGCGAATAGGTGCTGCTGGAAATGCTTCGTTTAATTCTTTTTTGAGGGTACTGGCCCAATATTCCATATCAGCTACGCAGGTAGAAAGTTCCGGATAGTCCATACCACGAATATCTCTTTCGTAGGTAACATAAACTTTCTGAGAATTAGGCATTACACTTAATTTTACGCCCAATTTGGTATCATTTTGTTCCAACAAATGACGAAAAAAACGACTCGGGTCTCCTGCTGGAACCTCCATCATCAACGAAAAAATACGTAAATAGGTGCGTGTGCCCACGACCTCAAAAAAAACTTCGATAGAGGCGCCACCATACGTCCAGCGATAGTTTTTATTCTCAGCATTATAGACTTGCTCTTTGGTTAAGCCAATAGATTCAACATACTGTTTGACTAATTCGTGGGCTTTGTCCAGTTGGGTTGAAGGTTGTGAAGGTTCCATGTCTATTAAGAGTTTATGTTGGTTTGATACTGCAAACGTAATTTTCTCTTTTGAATTTCCCTCAAAAAATCTTCCTAAATGATTAAACGGTCAAAATGCTTAGTGATGATGCCTACGACGATGCCGATGGATACGATGGTGATGATGCTTGGTTACCTTTGCTGAATCTGGTGTGGTTTGCTTTGGTTTAATAGAGTGAAATACAAACAGGGCAGCCAACCCCAAACCTGTAAGTGCAGCCAACAGTACTAATCGGGCAATGATAGCTTTTCGGGCCATGACTACTTGGTTTTTTCGAGCAGGGTACTCAACTGATAGGCTTTTTGCGCCCATAGTTGTACAGGAGATGCCTGGTCATACCTAAATATCATATCGTCGGGGTCGGCAGCTTTGGTGCTGGGTTGAGCGGTGGCTGGAATGTCTTTCTTCCAAGTAAGGGTTCGTTCTACTTTAGAGCCTTCTTCATAAATAGGCTTATCATAAAACGAACGTTTTGACACAAAACGAATGGGCTTGCCCTGGTCAAAGTAAAAATCTATGTCCATTTTGCCCGTTTCACCGTATAGAACAAGTATTATCTTCTTAAGTTGATTATCTTGATATAAACCTGTTGCCTCCCCTCCTTCCAACGATTCGCCCTCTACTGGTGTTACTTTGCTATACATACTGCCTTTCTTCACAAGGCTTTCAATGGCAGCTACAATACTTTCGGTTGTTTCTACTTTCGGTTGTTCTACAACAGCTGGCATCGAAACTGAATCCTTATTAACTACTTGGCCATCAGAAGTTTTCTTGTCTTGCTGACAAGCCCATTCAGCAGCTAATACAAGAAAAAAAACAAGAATATACAAACAGTCTTTGAGGTTGGGGCGATTCATAGAGCGAATTGGTTAGTTAGTATTGATACGCAAAACTCTACCAAAAGTCTCAACTTTATATCACCCAAATGGGTGAATTTAGCCAATACATCAACCGTGTTACATCAACTCTCTCACCTTTTTTAATACAGTAGAACGAGAATTGGCCTCCAATTTCAGATACACATTATTCAGATGCGTTTTGATGGTATTAACCGACACAAACAAATCATCGGCCATTTGTTGATTGGTTCGTCCTTCGTGCAGATGCTTCAACACATCAAACTCTCTGTCTGTTAAGGGGGTAGGGATTTTTCTATTGATTTTTTCTAACACCAAAGGCGGCTGTTGATACTTTTGCCTTTGGGCAAAATTATAGAGCGAGATTTCGAGTGTTGCCAGCAGGGTGCGCTCATCAAAGGGTTTGAGCACATAGCCTGCTGGGTCAGTCTTTTTGGCCCGGTCAAGCGTTGGTCGGTCCGAATAAGAAGTCAAAAACACCACAGGCAACTGATATTTCTCTTTTATGATTTGGGCAATGCCAATACCATCCATCTCGTCTGATGACAAGTTTATGTCTAATAGCACTGCATCGGGCTGATTATGCGCAAGCTCGTATAGCGCATCAGCGGGGTCATAGACCACCGCCGATACGCTAAAATCAAGGTTACTCAAGCATTGTTCTATATCAGCAGCAATAAGTGGTTCGTCTTCTACAATCAAAATTCGGATTTCGGACATCTTTTTTAGTGGTAAAAAAGCCTACAAAAATGACTCAACAATAAAGAACTATCCCTTAAATTTAGTTACTTCGCATTAAATACAGCCAAATCATTGAAAATTATGCAAACTCAACTTGCATTTCTTGCTGTTTTCGAGTCATTTGCTCAAATACAGAATTTATTGACGTACAAGAAATATGTACAATTACAGCAATTGATTCAGCGTACCAAGCCTTCAATTGTCCGCTTTTTGGAAGATGACGAATTGTTACATGAAGCACTGAATGTGAATTCAGAAGATGCGGAACAAATCTATCCTTTATATAAAATCATTGATGAATTCATTGATTCGACTCTTGCCACTTGGCGACAAATAGACCCGTTTATCTTTGCTGGTAACGAAAATCTATCGGATGAGTTTAATGATTTTTTGGCTTATTCACTTCTTGCATTTAGTAAGTTCAAAGAGCTGACAGAAATTTTTCGAGTCACCGCTGAAAACCACCCAATAGATGAACAATCCATTGAATATCAAGACTTTGCTATGGAATACACTGCTTTGATTGAGCAAAAACAACCACAAAGAAAAGCCTCCAAATCGTTACGAGAAAGCCTTGGAATATAAAGTTACTCACCGCCCTCAATTTGAGAAATCCATTAAAAAGCTAAAAACAAAAAATTCGCTACTTGTAGAGGAAATTTTGGCACAAGCTGACCTCATTCAAAAAGACCCTTCTCAATTCGAAAAACTTACAGGCAATTTGAAGGGTCTGTACTCAGCTCATTTTCATCGAAATCCTGAGTATAGAATGCTTTTTAAGGTGTATGAATGTAGGATAAAAGAGAAAAAGGCTGATTTTAAATGTAGCCTTTACGAATTTACCGAAGACAACGACCCAACCAATTGTAAAGGGCTGATAGATTTTATCTTTGTAGAAACAAGAGAAGAATTCAATCGTCTCTACAAACTCCCGAAAAAGTTGCTTGCCAAATTTATTTATTGAAACGAGCTTGAAAAATTATTCTTTTCAAGCTCGTTTTTCTTGCTACTTAATCTCCTGCATCAAAGCCTTCACTGCTTCTTCTAACTGTTGGTCTTTACCCTTGGAGACTTGCTCGTAGTCGTTCCAGATTTTGATGTCGGGTTCGGTTTGTGCGTTTTCGAGGTATTTGCCGTTCATGGCTTTTACGCCGAGTGGCGGTACTCCCCAACGAATGCTGTTGTCTTGCAGTGATTCCCAGCCAGCAAATGTACAAGTACCCGGCACAGGCTGCCCCACAAGTTTGCCGAGTTTCATTTCTTGTACTGTGAAGGCATAGCAATGTCCATCAGAATAATTGGCTTCGTTGGCGATAGAAATGCTTGGTTTTGTCCAACGGAAATTGGGTTCAAATCCGTTAGAACGCTTGTCTGTGGTGTAGTCCATGAACTGTTTGCCACTGAGGAACATCGCCAAATCTGCCACCAAGTCGCCGCCGCCATTGTTGCGGGTGTCCACTACAATACCTTTTTTGAGGGCAAATTTGCCCATCACCTCTTCGTAAGTAGTGCGATAAGCGCCATCATTCATGCCGGGGATATGCACATAGCCCAGTGTGCCGTTGCTCAGGCGATCTACTTCGTCTTGGTTACGTTTTACCCAGCGTTTGTAAAGCAATTGGTTCTCTTCTCCCATGGATACTGGTTTTACAATGATTTCTCGGCGAGTAGAGCCATCAAGCAAACCCAATAATACATTTTTGCCCACCTTGCGGTTGAGGTATTGTGCCAAGTCACGGTCGGGGGTAATGGCCTCGCCATCAATACTTTCTATAATAATACCAGTCCGCACATTTAGCCCTGCTTTGTCCAAAGGGCCGTCTTTAATCACTTCTTCAATTCGGACACCTGCGCCTGTATAGGCTTGGTCATAAAACGCCCCTATCGAAGCCGTAGCATCGCCATTGGACATAGCATTGCCCGTACTCGACCCTGAGTGTGAGACATTTAGCTCGCCCAAGAGTTCGGAGAGCATTTCTGAAAATTCGTAATTGTTGCCAATATGCGGCAGATATTTCTCGTAATCAGGCTTGTAACTATCCCAATTCACTCCGTGCATAGAGGCAGTGTAGAAGGTCTTTTTGGTACGTCGCCATACGTGTTCAAACATAAATTGGCGTTCGGCGGCCACGTCCAGATTCATCTCGCCATTGATGCTCACGGCATCTTGCTTGCCCGAAGTCGGGTCAATTTTTACTATACGCCCATCACTGTTCAAGAAAATATTCTTTTGGTCTTTGTCCCAAACCATCCCACCGCCGCCACCGTTGAGTGCCAGCACTTGCTTGGTTTCACGGGTACGTAGGTTGGTACTCCACAAGTTGAAGCCCCGCTCGAAGCGAGCCAAGTAATAAAGCATATCGCCGTCTTTGTTGATGAGGGCATCTGCCAAACTCGATGAGTGAATGGTAAGTTTTGCTTTTCGTTGGGCAATATCCTGAAAATCAATCGTTAGCAACGAGTCCTTCTTCACGGTTTTCTTTTTGGAGGTATCGGCCTTGGCTGCTTTTTCTTCTACTTCTTTGGCCAAAGCTGCCTCTTCTTTACTGAGTTTGAATTTGTCGTAAGCTTCTTGTGTGAAGAACATCGCATAAACATCTGCCTGTGCGCCACCGCTTTGGGCAACGGCTTTCAGGCCGTCCCGGTTGCTAAACCACAGCATGGCTTTGCCGCCCAGTACCCACTTGGGGCGGAAATCCTGAAAACCACTTTCGGTCAAATTCACTACCTTACCTTTGCCATCGGTAGGTACAATGCCGATTTCGCCAGCCGCAATACCCGGAATGCTATAATCAAACAACATCCATTTGCCATCGGGACTCCACTGAAAATATTGGTCGTTGTCGCCCATCGAAAACAACTCTCTGTCTGTCAGGATAGTACGAGTTTGTTTGCTGGCAATATTCAAGATTTTGAGCGTCATGCGGTCTTCAATGAAGGCTACTTCTTTGCCATCTGGCGAGTAAACGGGTTGGTAATTTTCTTTTTCGTTTACAATCAAAGGCGTTTCTTTGAGTGTGGTGGATGCATAGAAATACGGTTCTTCGGCACGTGCCATGCGGGTTTCATATATTTTCCAAGAATTACCCCTTTCCGACGAATACAACAAGGCTTTGCCATCGGGCGAGAAAGTAACGCTACGCTCTTGTTCGGGTGTGTTGGTAATGCGCTTAGTCAATCCGCCTTCAACAGAGCTGACAAACACTTCACCCCGAAAGATGAAGGCAACTTCTTTGCCGTTAGACGAAACGGCCATGTCTCGCACGCCACCGCTCACAGGCACTACCTGTTCGTTATTGCGACGAGCATCGGCGGCAATCTGAATCGAAACTTTTTGTGGACGAGCGTTGGATTTCATCGTATAAATCTCACCGTCGTAGCCAAAACACAGCGTAGCGTCTTGGGCTTGGCTCAAAAACCGCACGGGGTGCTTTTTGAACGAAGTCAATGCTTCTGATTTTGTTGGGTTGTCCAGCGACAATTTATATACATTGAACGAGCCGTTGGCCTCGCTTAGATAGACCAAACTTTTGTCTGAATCCGTAAAAATGGGGTTGCGATCTTCGCCAACAAAAGTGGTGAGTTTGGTATGTTTTTGGGTTTTGGTGTCGTAAATCCAAATATCACGGGTAATAGACGAAACGTGGTGCTTGCGCCAGGGGTTTTCACCCCCTTTTTTGTCGTGATAGACCATTTTTGAGCCATCACGATTGAACTTTACGTCTTCGGCAGGCGTAGTGAATACTTGCTCTACCTTACCTCCTTTTACCGAAACGCTGTATAATTCGGGTTGTGAGCCTGTCGGAAACTGTCGGTTAGCCGCTATGTCCATTCGAGCCGAACCGAAGATAACCTTTTGATTATCAACACTAAATTCATAAGGATATTCGCTGGCAGAGTGGAAGGTAAGCCGCTTGGCTTCGCCGCCTTCTGCCGAAATGGTGAAGACATCGAAATTGCCAAAACGGTCGGAGGCAAAGGCAATGGCCTTGCTGTCTTTGCTCCATACAGGCATAAAATCATGCGCTTCGTGGAAGGTCAGCGGCGTGGCTGCACCACCAATAGCTGGTACTTTCCAGAGGTCGCCTTTGTAGGTAAACACAATAGTTTTGCCGTCAGGCGAGAGGGCGGGGTAGCGAAGCCAGTTGCCTCCCTGCCCCCGGAGGGAAAATGTAAGTAGCGTTAATGATACGAAAATAGAAAAAGACAACAATTTTGTTCTCATGGCTGAGGTTTGGGTTTTAGGTATTGATGAGTTGGCAAGTTAAAGAAAAGGCTTGAAAATATAGGCGGTGAGGGCTGATTTGTGGATTTTGGCTTAGATATGTGGGATAATTGATAAGCCACATTTGACTAACTAAACTTGAACAAACGGCAAGTTTGTTTTGTAAAAAGGAAGTTTTATCTTTGGTAAGGTTGTTGGTGCAATGCCAATAATGCAAAAAGCATGACAGCAATAGTACAATGAAATCTTGGTAAAAGCCAAATAAATACAGAAAGTACTGCAACACTTTCGTATATTTGGGAGTTAGCGGCATTGTAAACCACCCCGTGAATTTGACGTAAATAACAAACAGATTAATGAAAAAAAAAGAGGATATTAAAATTTTACTTGCTACTTCGAAAGAGGAATTTGACGATGCCGTTGAATTGTTTAAGGAATATGCAAACGCAATTAATTTCGATGCTGGCTTCAAAGACTTTCATTCAGAATTAATTACTTTGAAAACAAATTATTCTGCACCAGAAGGATGTTTGTTGTTGGCTTATAAGAACAACGAAGCTGTTGGTTGCATAGCTGTTCGGGAAATGCAACAAAGAGTTGCGGAATTAAAACGGTTCTACGTTAAGCCTGAATTTAGACAATTTAAAATTGGTGCGAGACTTTTGGAAGACGCCGTTGTAAATGCGAAGCAGTTAAATTTCCGATATCTACGTTTGGAAGTAATTCCAACTTTGACGAAAGCAAAAGAACTTTATCATTCATTTGGGTTTTACCCGATAGAACCCTATAAAACAGTTGAATTGGAAGGCACTGCATATATGGAAAAGAACCTATGAAAAACAGTAGACATTTCGGAAAAAGACAACGAACCGCTAACAAGGGTTTTGCGTCAGGCGGGCTGAGGTGCAAAATTCAACGGTAGTTTTTCAAATTAAATTTTAGTAATAATATCGGCTTTTGTGCTTCGATTTCCCGCCCGAACGCCAAGCCCCGAACCGTTATAGGGCATTTTTTGGACGACAACGCAACTTTTAAAAAGACAGTAAAATATGAAACTAAAATTCTTCATCCTGACATTTATTCTTCTCTTTGCAAGAGGGTGCGACTTCTATTCGACAAGTCTTTGGTTTTTTGACAATCCAGCAAGTGAGACAAATCCGTTATCCAAATTTTTTGGCGTTGGGTGGACAGGTTTAATATTAGCCAACATTATTATTGTTGGACTAATTATTTATGCTTTTTATTTCTATTCATTTAAATATAAAACGACGAGACAAACATCATCCAACAAATTGACTGACTTTGTTTCAGAATTATACTTCAACGAGAAAGGACGTTTTTTTGAAGTCTTTTACAAATCGCCCAAAAACAAATTTACACTTTTAGCACATTTGGGTTACGTTCTGACCAGAGTAGCAATCGTAGGCAGTTTTTTAGCAACATTTCACAATATCTGCCAATTCTATGACTTGACATTTTACAATACATTCAGAGAAATAGTTGGCAGACCATTGTATGTTATTTACGGACTTATTTTATCATCATTTATCTACTTCTTATTTAGACTGTGGAGTAAAGAGTATCATATGACAATTGACAACAACATCAGTAAAACGTGAAAGAAAAACGCCCTATAACACGGGTTTGGCAAAAGTGGCGGTTCAGTACTCCGCAGACACATTTGTGTTTAATCAAAAAATGGTTCTCCGCATCAATATTTGTGGTGAAAATCGCCACCTTGGCCAAGCACCAAACCGTTAGCGGTCATTGAAAATGACCCAGCTACAGTATTATAGCAAATTTGACTAAAATGACTAAGAAGTATTTGGTTTTCATCTGTATGATTATTTCAGTGATATTAATAGTAATATCAGCGTTAGCCTATCCAGGGGGGTCATTGCTTGACAAAAATTCTGTGGGTTTTGGCTGGTCAAAAAATTTTATTAGCAATTTGTTTGAAGCAAAAGCGATAAATGGTTCAGAAAACCCTGGCAGGATTTGGGCTATTCTTGGAATGGCATTCCAATCGGTTGGTTATGGGGTATTTTTTATAAATATGTCGAAAAAGATTTCTTTAAGCGTATGGGTTAATGTTTTAAAATATATCGGATTTGCCAACTTTTTATTTATTTTCTTAATTGCAACACCCTACCACGACCTGGGAACAATTTCAATTGTTTTAACATTGTTTGGACTATTTATCATTACTTTCTTCGTCCTTAAAACAAAACTACATTTACTGAAATTTTGCTGTATAATTTGCTTATTGACTTATTACTGTTTCTTTTTCCTATATGGATTTGGTTATTTGGAATTAGCCTTTATAATGCAGAAAGTATATTCTATAAGTTCAATACTATTAGTTTTAGGACTGGAATATTTTACAAAATATGAAGACTTTGCACATATTAAATCGGTAGAACAGAAAAAAGCAACGAACCACTAACACGGGTTTTGCCTCAGGCGGGCTGAAGTGCAAAGTTCAACGGTTGTTTTTCAATTAAACATTAGTAATAATATCAGCTTTTGTGCTTCGATTTCCCGCCCGAACGCAAAGCCCCAAAACGTTGGCTGCTATACAAAACCATCACTCTATGCAAAAAGTAATTACGACATTTCTACTCTGCTTCATTTTGACATCTTCTTTTGGACAGACACAGAAAAAAATATCAACCTACCTATTGACACAATTCAATACAACACTTTATGACGTTACAAAAGGTAACAATCCGTGGGGTGTTGGACTCGGACTCCAAACATTTTTAAATAACAAGACAAAGTTCAAACCGACAATTGAACTAACTGGCGACATCTACTTAGAAGATGACAAAGTTTTTAGGACTGATTCTACTGGAACTCCATTAAATGACGTTCGGGGAATGGTAAATCTTTTTATTGGTACTTCATTCAATCCGACAAAAAACATTTATTTATCAGTTGTGGGCGGACCCAGTTTTCTGGGTGGGCAGACATTGTTAGGGATAAAACCTTCATTAGGTTTTTACTTTACTAAATCACAAAGGTGGACAGGTAAAGTTTCATACATCAATATTTTTAATCGGGGTAACGTAACAAAACAAGACTTTGGCTCTTTGAGTTTAGCCCTTGGAGTTAAACTATTCTGACGTGTACAGCAGCCAACAAGCGGTTTGGCAATATGGCGGGGCGACGAATATATCCTCAACTTTTTGTTCGCCATTTGGCTTTAGTTCCAGCGGACGAATAACACCAAGCAATAGAATAAACAATGAACTTTTAGTTATAAATTTAGCTGCGGTTTCTGGCTGACGATTTTCAAATACCGCCACATCGCCAAGCCGTGTCCGTTGTGTGCTATACTATATGACCTATCCGAAATTCATAATATCAATCCTCATACTTATCGTTCTGACTTCTTGTGGCAAGACTATAAGACTTGCTGACGAAGACTTCAGATGGATTCCCTATAAAGGAAATGAAACTCTTGTTTTTAATTCTAACACTGATGATACTGACACAATTTTCCTTTTAGGAACAAACCGGCAAAAAGTTCCTACCGACCCACTAGATGCTTTTCCTACAAATCTTGAACATTTTACAATTGCATCCAGATGCAGCGACCCTGGCCCTCCAAGTGGAGAACATAGGTACCTAGAAAGTGAATTTTTGGAACTTTCAGCCTCCGAACACAAATCACCATACTTGACTTTACATCATGCAGGAAAGGATGCATGGTTCTATGGCGGAGAGTTTATGGAATTAAAAGACTTAGATACCATTAAGCTCATTCCACTTACAACAAAACTCAGGACTTATAATGACATAATACTATTAAATCCTGAATCAAGCGAATATTCAGACAGAGGTAACTTCATAACAAAAGTATATTGGAATAAATCAGAAGGACTTATCCGGTATGACAAACAAGACAGTGTTTATTGGGAGTTGGCAAAGAAATACAGCCCATAACATTCAGTTTTGCGCAGCAGGGGGCGACAAATAAATCCTCATCTTAGTACTACTTTCTGCTTCATATCCGGCTGACCGAACACGGATGAGCAACAGAATATATTTTCAACTTTTGTAACTTCGGTCGGCTGCAGTTCCGGGCTGGATGTTTTCCAAATACCCTGCCGAACACAAAGCTGTGGCCGTTAGCGGTAACCCAAGAAAAATAACACAACCTGGAAAGTATAGATTTTAATAAATACAAAATGAAAGAATTATATACTGCTAAAATGACTCTTTCTATTATTTTGTTTCTATTGGGACCAATCTCGTTTTCTCAGACGGCCAATCAAGACTCAGTAAAAAGCATACAAACAATAGGAATATTTGATGGTAAGAAAATTACTGTTGGTAACTATATGTCTGTTGTAGTATATAAAATCAATGATTATTGCATTTCTCCTGAAGATATTTCTCAAAGTCTGGCTGACTCTTTAATCGGAAAAAAAATAGTTGTTACCGGAAAATTAAAAATTGTAACAGGCAAGACATTCCCTGCACTTAAAAGTAATGAAGGAAGAATATATGAACCTTATAAAGAGCCAGACAGAAAATTTATAATTGAACCATCATTCAAAATATTAGAATAATACAGAGTATAAGAATTAAATGAAACAAGAACCAATCTAGCATCAAAATGGCCTAACCGCTAACAGCGCATTTGTAAAGAGACACTAAAATCAAAATGCACATTATAGAAATAAAAGAAATTTTATCTCATCAGATCGAACAGTACAAAATGTTCCTGGCTGTTGCACTTCAAAATGACGAAGAAAGTCTTCTTATTACACCCGGGGATAATCTGAATGCATCATTTCCTACAAAGGACAGGAGCGACAATTTTACCCTTGGAGCTTATTCGGATAATATTTTAGCAGGGGTGGCCAGTTTTGTTCGTGACGGAGACGATAGAGAAAAATTGCGGCATAAAGGGCTTCTATCTACAATGTATGTTTCAAAAGAATTTCGTGGGCTTGGAATTGCAAGGCAATTACTGGAAGAGATTATTAAAAGAGTAAAAACTATCCCGGATATTGAACAAATCAATTTAATTGTACTTACTGATAATTTAAAAGCAAAAAAACTGTATGAAATGTTTGGTTTTGAAAAATATGGGACAGAGCAGAATTCAATAAAATGGAAAGGCAAATATTTTGCAGAAGACCAAATGGTACTACGACTCAAATAATAAAATCTGTAACAGGAACAACAACGAACCGCTATATGAGGTTTTATGCAAATTGGGCCTGAGAAACTTTTTTCATGACGAGACAGTTCTTAACTTCAACTAAACAAAATAATCAGCAGCTGTTCCGGGCGGACAGTTAGAAAAATCTACACCAGCCCAAAGTCATGAACACTGGCTGAAATTATAAGAACAACAAAATATTAAAATCGTATGAACGGGAGACTATGTCTCATTTTTTTTCTTTCTGATACTATCTGCACAGACAAAAGCGCAAAACCTATTGCCCCAGGTAGTGAGTGGAAAAATTGAGCGACTTGAGAATTTTCAATCAAAGTATGTCACCGCAAGAAACATAGATATTTGGCTGCCGGAAGGCTATTCGAGTTCAACAAAATATGCAGTGTTGTATATGCATGATGGACAAATGTTGTATGACCCGCTTCAATCATGGAATAAACAAGACTGGGACATTGATAATGTTGCATCAGACTTATTATCAAAAAATGAAGTCAACGATTTTATTGTAGTTGGAATCTGGAATGGGGGATAAAGTAACTTTGAGGATTATTTTCCTCAAAAGCCATTTGAACAATTACCCCGGGCTGAAAAGGATACTGTTATAGCACAATTACAAAGAGCAGGAAGGACAAAAGAAGTTTTCCAGCCACAGTCAGACAACTATTTACAATTCCTTGTAAAAGAGTTAAAGCCCTATATCGACAAGAAATATTCCGTAAAGACAAACAGAGAAAACACTTTTATCGCAGGCAGCAGCATGGGTGGACTTATTTCACTCTATGCGATCTGTGAATACCCAAAAATATTTGGCGGGGCAGCTTGCCTGTCAACACATTGGGTTGGAACATTTACTTTAGAAAATAATCCTGTTCCAGACTCATTCATAAAATACCTGAACAAGAAACTTCCAAATCCAAAAAATAATAAGATTTACTTTGATTGCGGTGACCAAACTTTAGATGCCCTGTATCCAACAATTCAACTAAAAGCAGATAGCTTGATGAAAATTAAAGGATATGCTGATGATAACTGGATTACGAAATATTTTCCGGGAGATGACCATAGCGAGAAATCGTGGAATAAAAGACTGAATTTTCCATTAGTTTTTTTATTGGGCAAATAACTTCTGCTAAGAAACCTATTTGCAAAAATCAGCTTCAGTTCAGGTTTGACGTTCAATTTTCAGCTTTAGATCATAACTTCAACCACATATTTTCAAACAGGCATTTGCACCAAACCGGACAATCAATAAATTCCCTGTCTTCGTAATACCCTAACATTAGCGGTAATTTAGAATAACGATGAACAAATACAGCACCATATTTTTACCAGTTATATCCTTCTTTATAATTAGTTGTGGAAACAACAATAAGTTAAAAAATGATATTACTTATGATTCGACAACTTCTAAGGTTAATTCAAACCGGGAGGATTCTGTCATAAAAATTACAGATGATAAGTCCCCTACTGTAACAGCCAATGGAAATAAGGAATCATCTTTGAATGGAAGCAATTTGACAACAGATGATTATATTAAACAGTATCCCGCTAATCAAAATGCTGCCTTTAGACGCCATATAGAGTGGTTAAGAAAGGAATGGCAAAATGCGCCCAATCCAATAACGGCAACCTACCAGGGAAATGACTTTGGTGATTACCATCATATCCTCTTCAAAGCCGCCAATGGCGTGGAATACGACTTTGGACAAGCAGAAAATAATTATGGCCAATATAAACTATACGAACTTGCAGGCCAATATGATGACAACCCGGATTATTTAGGAAAGAAATTTAAAGTTTATTGGGATTGGAAATTATCTGAATTTCTTTGTTGTGACGGAGAACAAGGTGAGGCCAAAGCGTATTTACCCTCGATAACGAAACTGGAATTAATTAAAAACTAATGCCAACAACAGTTTGGCAAATCAGCGGGCAGCCAAATTCATGAGAACAGTTGTTTATCACTTCCTTTTCACAAACTCATAAGTGGCCTGCTGTGCTGCCAGTGGTGGCTTATCGTTAGAGACCCGCCGGTTATCTAACGCAGTAGTAACGTACACTGCTTTTGTATTATCGTTCAGCTGCAGTTGCAGGATGTGGTTAAGCTCTTCGCCAAAGGTTTTATCATAAACAGGGAACACCACTTCAATGCGGCTGTGCAGGTTGCGGTTCATCCAGTCGGCGCTGCCCATATAGTATTGGGGCTCGCCATTGTTATGAAAGACAAACACCCTGGCATGCTCCAGGTAGCGGTCCACAATACGGTGAACGGTGATGTTCTCACTCTGCCCCGGTACTCCCGGCGCCAGTGCACAGATGCTGCGGACAATGAGCTGCACCTTCACCCCTGCCCGGCTGGCTTCGTAGAGTTTTTCTATCATGGCCCGTTCCTGCAGGTTGTTAAGCTTGATAATGATGCCGGCAGGCTTTCCCTTCTTTGCATTCTTGATTTCCCGGTCAATCAGTTTTTCAAACCGTTTGATCATGTTGAACTGTGATACCAGCAGGTGTTCAAAAGGTATCTTCATATATTCAGCCGGTTGCTTGCGGCTTTGCAGGTAATCGAAGAGCCATTCCAGTTCCACCCCCATTTCTTTATTGGAAGTAAAAAAAACATGGTCGGTATAGAAACGGCCGGTGGCTTCGTTAAAGTTGCCGGTAGCCATAAAAGAATAGTTTTTCCACTCCTTGCCTTCCTGTCTTTTAACCAATGCCACTTTTGCATGCACTTTTAATCCGGGTATGCTGTTGATGATCCTGATGCCGGCGGCTTTCATTTTCTTGCTCCACTTCAGGTTGTTGGCCTCATCAAACCTTGCTTTCAGTTCCACAAACACAGTAACCTTCTTTCCGTTCTTTGCCGCACTGATGAGTGCATTGACGATATGGGAATCGGCAGCGACACGGTACAGGGTAACATATATCTCTTTTACGCTGGGGTCAATAGCGGCTTCATTAAAGAAACGAAGGATATAATTGTATGAGTGATATGGCAGGTGCAGGAGCTTTTCCTGCTCTGTAATGCTCTGGAAGATGGAACGATGGTTATCAAAACCCGGATGGGGTGTGGGGGTCCAGTTAGGATGTGTGAGTTTGCTCTTTGTGGGGTTGGGCAAACTGCCGAGGTCTTTTAAATTATGATACCGGCCGCCTTCCACCATCTCTTCGTTACGTATCATCAAAAACTTTTGCACAAAATCTTTTACCGGTTCGGGCATCTTCTGATCGTATAATAACCGGGTGGCATGGCCCACTTCCCTTTTTTCTAATTGCTTCTCAATCTTCTCGGCAATGTCGCCGATGAATTCGTCCCCGATGCTCATCTCAGCATCTCTTGTAAGTTTTACACTCCATGCACCGTGTATCGTGTAGGCAGGAAATACCTCCTGCAGGTTCTGCCTTATCACATCATCAAGGAAAAGAATATAATGGTCATCACCCAGCATAGGAAGTTCTGAAAAACGGGGCAGGTTGGCCGAAGGGATATTTAGCAAGGCGTACTGGTGAACGCCGGGCTGGTCGGGGGCTTCCATATCCACGATAAAATAGAGAGCATTGTTCTCCAAAAAAACCGTGGCCTGGTTTTCTTTGCGCAAGATGACCGGTTGCAGAAAGGACAATACTTTGGACAGGAAATATTCCCTGACGGTTTCGACATGTTCATCCCTGACATGGTCGTCGTAGTATAACCAGATATGGTTATCCGCCAGTTCAGTCAATATTTGTTTTTTCAAGATGCTCCCAAACTCTTCAAGCTGCTGGTGAACGGTGGTCTGCACCTGCTGCACCAGGTCTTTGGGATATTCTTCAGCGATGGATATTTTTTTAGATTCGATGCTGGTGAAGGCAAAGATGGAAGGCATCCGTACCCTGAAAAACTCATCGAGGTTGGATGAGAAAATTGATAAAAATGAAATACGGGTGTACAACGGAACTGTTTTGTCTGCTGCTTCCATCAATACCCGGTGGTTAAAACTAAGCCAGCTAAGGTCACGGTTGAGGAAAATATACTTGTTATCGTCTGCCATATCAGGGTTTAAGGTTTATAGACTAAGATAATGGTTTTTTAAAGGCGGCAGGCTATTGAAAAGGGGTAATTTCCGGGACTTATTTTGGCATGAACAGGGCGGCAATTTTTGGCGGGGCTGTTGTACAGTAAGCAACCGTTAATGCATCCTTAAACATAGCCTTTTTCACTTTCTTCAGGTTCACGAAAGTGAAACCCTTCCTGCCCCAGCCACCGGGCACCGGGTAAATGACTGCACTGTTAAAAGCACAGAAAACTGACTGGTCATGCAGTGTTAATTTCAAACTTACGGTCATATCTTTTTCTGACAGTGTAGCAAATATTTTTTTCTTAACCCTGAAAGCCCTCCGGTCAAAATGCGGATGCTCATCCGTTTCAGGAAAGGATAAAGCTATCTGCCGTACTGTTTCGATACTAACCATGAAAAATGAATATTGGTAAATTTAATTTTAATATTGCGGTATGACAAACACCAGGCTTGAGGCTTTCAGCGATGCTGTTATTGCCATCATCATGACCATTATGGTACTGGAGTTAAAAGTACCCCACGATACCAGCTGGGATGCCCTCTGGAAACTATGGCCCATATTCCTGAGTTAGCTGGTAAATTTTATTAATCTCGGTATTTATTGGGGCAACCATCATCACCTGGTGCATACGATCAGGGAAGTAAGAGGAGGTATACTCTGGGCCAACCTGCATTTACTGTTCTGGTTATCGCTGATGCCGTTTGCCACTGCCTGGATGGGTGAAAATCATTTTGAAGAAAAGACTGTGATGGGTGTATGCACTGCTGGCCAACCTCTGCGGCGTTTCTTATTATATCCTGTTGCTGGTCATTAAGAAATGTAACCCGGGCAATGATGCGCTGCAGGATGTGCTGCACAAACAAACAAAAAAAGGTTTATTCTCCTGTGTGCTGTCCACACTTGCCATACCTGCTGCATTGCTGCACACAGCCATTGCCGGTGTGCTGATACTGCTGGTCGCCATTATGTGGCTGATACCGGACAGGAATATTGAAAGATGGTGAAAGAAAGTTAAGGGGAACAACTTCGCCTTTCGAGGTCGTAATCGTAGGCTTTGGTGATCTTTACATTTACAAATTCTCCCCGGGGAGTTTTTTTTAAGCGTAAACTCTTTCCGTTATCCACTTCTACTGAATCAAACTCCGTACGGCCCATTAACGACCGGTTCTTTTATGATCAGTGTTTTGAAGACCTTGCCAACTTTTTCCTGGTTCAGTTCAAAAGAAATTTCCTGCCGTACTTCCATTATTTC
>JBGAUP010000468.1:0-2484 GCA_044228585.1 Runella sp.
GTAAGTTTATATCGTCTTTGTCTACCTCTTTTAATTCAAAGGGGTATTCTATTGGTAACAAGCTACTAAGGTCTTCTATTAGTGCCATATCGTTTTTGATACAAAATTACAGCTTGCAAGTAAAATCATAAAGTGCCAAACTTAAACAAAGCCTAACAGGCTATTATCGTTTAATCCAAGGTTGAGTCGGTACTTTTGTTTGATTAAACACCCCAAAAAATGGCGCATTACGGGTGATTTGCCCTTTTATTTTTTTGCGGAGTTTTGTCAAAAGTTTTAACAGTAGCATCGTCAAATTTCGCCTCCTGATACTGCGATACACAAAATATTAAAGATTCTCATACGATTTAGTTTAGGTTAAGAAAGATAGCCGTAGGACTTTGTCTTACGGCTATTTAACTTTAACAACATGATTACGACAGGGTAATTTACAAAAAACTCACTACTCATTACTCACTACTCCCTTCTACTTGTGTATCTTTACCCGCTCAAAAGTTTGTGGCCGTAAAAGGCTCAAATTAAACACTTAACCTCTGATGATGACCATTGACCAAACCCTAAGTACGCACTTAGAAAGCAGCATTTTTCCCGTTTACTTCAATACTTGCCGCTGGTTTGCGGGAAAAGCCCGAGCGCAAAAAGGATTTAAAATCCAAAACGTTTTATCCATAGGCCAAGCGCAGATTTTGATTGTTGAAGCCCTCTACCACGACGGCCCGTCGGAGTTTTACCAATTGCCCCTAACACAAATCCCCCCCGACGTGGAGGTTCCTGAAAAAGGAATTTTGGAAAAAGCCGAAAACCACCAAATCATTGACGCAATTTATGACGCAGGCTTTAGAAACGAACTCTACAAAAACATTTTTTCGGCGCATACTTTGCACGCTACACTTTACACTTTGCACTTCCAAAGAGGCCGCGGCCTTGCCGATAGCGACACCCCCGATACCATCAGCAGCCGTGTGTTACCCGTAGATTCGAGCAACTCGGCCATGCTATTTGGTGGAAAATACTTTATGAAACTCTACCGCAAACTCTTCGACCAAACCAACCCCGAAGTAGAAATGGTGAGTTTCTTAACCCAACACTCTGATTTCAAGAACATTCCTGCTTATGCGGGCAGCATCACTTGGCAACGCGAAAACCAACCCGACGTTACTTTGGGCATGATGCAGCAAGCCATTCGAGCCGATAAAGACAATTGGGTATTGACGGGCGATTTTCTCAATGATTTCATGTACGGCGTTCCCAACGGTTTGTTTGGTATCAAAGAAGACGTGTTTGAACAAGTAGCTTTGCTCGGCAAGCGTACGGGCGAAATGCACCTCGGCCTCTATGCACCCCATGCCACCTCCACCTTTGCTCCAGAAGCATTTGATGATTTTTACCGTCAGTTTTTGCTCCATCGCCTCACCGATTTGCTCGACCGCCGCTATGCCCTGTTGATTGATAATTATGGTAAACTCGACCAACCCACGCAGCGTTTGGCGTGGATTTTTATGGAAGCCCGCGAACTCATTGATGATTTTGCCCACGAAATGCTCACGCGCCCGCTGGAATCGCTTCGTATCAGAATTCACGGAGATTACCACTTAGGGCAAGTGTTGACCGACAACGGAGATTTTATTTTGATTGATTTTGAAGGTGAACCCGAAGCCAGCATTGCCGAACGCAAAATCAAACATAGTCCATTGAAAGATGTAGCAGGCAGGATTCGTAGTTATCATTATGCGGTTAGTGCCAAGTTGTTTGAAAGCACCGAAACCAAAGATATTTCGTCGGATAAACTCCAAACCGTTTCTGACCGTTGGTACAAACTCATGCGAGATACCTACATGGATAGCTATTTGGAAGCCTTCGGTTGGCCACATCCGTTGTTTAAGAGCCAAAACGAAATCAACTTTTTGCTGTTGTTTTTCTTACTCGAAAAGGCCGTTTATGAACTCGGCTACGAAATTAGCTATCGTCCTTCGTGGGTCAAAATACCATTGAGAGGAATTGTAGAAGTAATCAGAGAAATTGAGAAACTCAAAGAACCCATAGTGAGGATTAGTCGGTTGGGAATGCAATCGTAGGATAAGTTTTCGTACTTTTGTCGCGTTTATTGATGGCCCATACACTACCGTAAGGAGGTATAATGATTAGTCTCACAATCATTCTATCAACTTCGTACCGAGTCATTCGGGCACAACCATTTACTTTAATGTCTAAAATTCAATCCATCATTCAGGCTTCCATTGACACCAAAAATCGCGTTTTAGCCGACGAAACTTTGCTCAATACCGTAGCAGAAATAGCTACTGCAATGACGACAGCCTTCCAAAACGGCAAAAAAGTACTTTTTTGTGGCAACGGCGGTAGTGCTGCCGATGCCCAACACCTCGCCGCAGAGTTTAGCGGACGTTTTTATTACGACCGTCCCCCACTCTATTCGGAAGCTTTGCACGTCAATAGTTCTTACGTCACAGCCGTTGGGAACGATTA
>JBGAUP010000081.1:0-21465 GCA_044228585.1 Runella sp.
TTCCGAAAATCAGGCACTCGGCTTTTTTGTTGCTCAGGCAAATCATAGTGAGGCGAATAAAACTCCCTTTTCCCCTGTACCCCTTCGTAAGAAAGCACTAAAGCACGCGGGTCGAGCTGGAATCCGCCCAAATCTCCTTTGTAGGTAGTATAGCTTACAATACCTGAAAAAGCCATTGGGCCTAAATAATAAAGTCCGTCTATAACTTCCAATTTTCTGATTTTCAAGGGGTCAAATGCAATTATTTTATCGGTGTCAAAAATAGGGACGCCATCCAGCATAATGAGGGGTTCCTCTTCAAAAGGCACATTAGCCTGTAGTTTATCATAAACGCGAAAAATAAACTTGCCCTGACGTTTTCTGACGGCTACTCCTGGCACATATTCACGCATGACTTCCTCCACCGTCGGAAAACGAGTGTAAGCATCCAACAGGTATTTTTCGTCGGGTTTGCCAAAAAAGGCCAATGTATCAGTTTCATTCGTTGTAAACTGTTGAGCAGCTTTGGGTAGAAATGCGTTACGAGCTTGCATATTGATGCTACGGGTTAAAAGGGGGCGAGCCCAACCTACATCAAACGAAAAAGGAAGCATCGAGTAAGAAGATATTTTTTCTGAATAAGGGCTATTGATTTCTATCCGATAAGTGCTGTCTTTCGCAGTGTTGGTTTGAACGATGACTTCCCGAGAGCCAAAGAAATGTTTCAACTCGTAGAAAACTCGGCCTAACGAATCGCTGGTGGAAACAAACAATTGCGCTCGTTTATTGGGGGCGGTTAGATAGGTATCTATGTTTGGGGCAGGTAATCCTGTTTTGGTGTCTATCACTTTTCCCCAGATCAAATGTCCGACTACTTCTGGAATATGAGCAAAATTAGGTGCTTTAGTTTGGATAACTTCCTCCCACTTAAACCGACGCCAGCCATGGGTAAGCATCAAATTGTCAAGTGCTTGATCAGCTTCGATACCTGTATTTTGAAAATAATAACTGGGGGATTCTATCGAGCCTTTCAGGTCGGAAGTAAGTCCCAAATAGTGTTCAATAAACGTTTGCTCAGGAGTAGGAAGAGAGTCAACCAAGTAAACTGATACCGACAAATCAGCTATAACTGGGGCTGTATTTTGAGCACAGGCCAAATCAATGTTGATTTTTTCACGTGGGGCGTATTGTTTTCTGTCTATTTGAACACCAAGAGTTAAAGACTGCGTAGGGCGTTTAAAATAAAGACGTTCACAAATAGGCTTTTGATTATTGTCAAAAAGCGTAATTGAAGTGATACCCTCTCCTAAATTGTTTTTATTGATTAAAAAGACAGTTTTTCCATCTTTGAGCGTATTTTTCTCCGCAAATTTTGGGATAGATTTAGAGTGAGCCAACAGCGATACTTGAAAATTGTACGATGATACGATTACTGGGAAGAAATATAGCCGTAGAATTTTGACCCGCATTACATACCCTTGGTCTTGAATGGTGGGCATCTTATAGGTAAACCAGCGTTTTTGGGTATCATAAAGCAATACTCGGTATTGATTGCCATCCATTGGAGTAAAATCGAAGGAGCCAATTCCGAATTTTTGCGGTTCAAAATGAGCTACGGTATCATTTTGCTGGTTAACAATAGTACCCTTAAACGGAATTCCTTTGCCATTTTCACCGATTGCCCTAAAAGCCACTTTGCTCTGAATACCTTTAACGAGACTTCCTCCTTCAGGAAATAATTGTAAGTCGTAAGCGGTGGTTGGTTTTGGGGTAGGAGAGGAGATGGGTTTACTGAATGGGTTAACAATGGTAATGGTAGTTTCAAAATAGAAGTCAGGGCTGAAATTTTTCATCCAATTGGTATAACTCCGAACGGAATAATGCCCGCTTTGGAGAAAAGGAGGAATAAAAAGAGAGCCATACCCTTTGCCTTCTTCCAACGAAATCTTGGTTTGTAAAACAGGACTATGGTCTTTGTCCAGCACTTCTAAATAAGCCACTTTGCTCATGCCCAAAGGCTGATGAAGAGAAGCATCTACGCAAAATGTTTTGAACCAGATGGTTTCCCCCACCAAATACAGCGGGCGGTCGAGGTGAACAAATATTTTTTCCTGAACGGCTCGTTGGTTGTGCTGAATAAGCTGCTGCGATAAGTTATTTAATTGACCAACCCCAGTGATTGGAATCAAAAGGAATGCTGTAGTCGCCGTTTTTAGAAACCAAAAGACGCGTTTTATGAATAGAAAACGATTTTTCATAAAAGAAAGATTTAGGGCCAAAAAATCGGACGTTTTATAACTCCTCCTTTCGTACGACAATCTCCACAGCCAGGCTCCCCGATTACATATTCAGGAACTCTTGCCCCCTCGGCCCAGTACTCTGAAAGTAGAAAGCTTTGGGCTTTGATAGCATCACCAATAGAAAGGGTATCAAGAGGAGGGCATTGAGAATAAAGACCTAATCCTAATGAAAGAAAAATGCGTTTTTCTTGAGGAACTCCCGCACTAAAGAAACCAAAAACCAACTCTTGGGAATTTGTAGTGCATTTGATGTTACCCGTGACCTGAGAGGGTTGAGCGTCAAACAACCCGCCTGTTGTTTCGGTAGTTTTTGCCAAAGCAGACCAATATTTAAATCCCTCTTCCGTCAGTCCAAACTGTTTGACAAGGATACTGTACTTGACAAGAAGCTTATTGGTTGCAACGGGAATGTTTGTAATAGGAGCGTCTCGCACTAAGTCTTGGCTAAGTTTGATGGTAGAAGCCAACAAGATAGTAGAGGGCGTTTCGGTTCTCCAACAGGTATTGATACTTTGAACACGTTCAATAATGGCATTGTTTTTTATTTCATACAGAGAATACTGTGGCATGTTGTATTCCCAAGTTTCCTCAAACTTCCAACGATAAAAATTCGTTTTATTGAGCGGATCGTGGGTATTTACGTTGATTTGGACAGATTGCTTATCCGAGGCGATTTTATACGTAATGCTGTCAATAGGAGGGGTTTGTTTAGGTGCTACGTAGCTTGAAAGGTATTCCTTCTTACCAGTAGTCTTGATGCGAATTCGATAATTTTCAGCCGTGTTAAATACCCTTGGAGCCAATCGGTAAAGCCCTTTGCCAATTTCGGTAAAAGTAAAGGTGCTTCCTTTGTCGCCTTCCACAATGACCTGTGCTTTTAGTTCAGTCGAAAAGGTATTTTTGTTGCTGACCACTTGGGTGTATGTCAACGTGATACGACTGCTGTCTTTGCCATTTGTATTTAGAAATCCATCTACGACCAAGAAACGGTCAGCGGATGCTACTTCGGGAGGTGAAAAAGGAATAACGCAGCCTTCCAGTAGAAGAAAGCCAACGAAGAGGGTAATAATTATGGAAATCCGTTTCATGCCTCGGTGCATTATTGGTACATTAGAACCTAAAATTGTAAGTCAGGGTAGGAATGGGTCGCCCGAAAATAGACAGCATATACCCTTTTATGATGCCGTTTTGGGCGCGAAAATAAACTGATGATGGATTTTGTCGTCCCAATAGATTAAAGACGGCAAATGTCCAAGAACTGTGCGCCAGCTTTTTGATTTTATGGTTTCCCTCAATATTCATGGAAAAATCAACCCGGTAATAGTCTGGAATTCGGAATTGATTGCGCTCTGCGTAATATACCCGCTGAACGCCTTCCAGTACGTATTTGCCAATGGGAGGCGTGTAAGGGCGCCCGCTGCTGTATGTAAAATTGAAAGAAAGACTAAAGCGGTGCGAAAACTTATAATTGCTTACCAGTGTAAAATCGTGTGGTTTGTCATAATTGCTTGGGTAATACTCTCCTTTGTTGGGCGCGTCAGATGCTGTGCGATCGTCGGCACGTAACAGCGTTCGGGCGTAGGTATAGCTGACCCATCCGTTGAGTTTACCCGTCAATTTTTTAGCCATAAGCTCTATCCCATAAGCTTTGCCAGTTGTAGAAATTACAGAAGTTTCAATTCGGTGATTCAAAATGAGTGAATCTCCGCTCTTATAATCAAGAAAATGCTGAATGTTTTTGTAGTAAGCCTCTATCGAAAGTTCTAACTTGTTGCCCCTCAAATTTCGATACAATCCTACGGCAAACTGACTGCCCAGTTGTGGTTTGATGTATGAGTCGCTCAATTTCCAGATGTCTGTTGGCGACATTACCATGGTGTTGGTCAATAAGTGAATATATTGGCGGGTGGTGTTATAACTGGCTTTCAATGAGGTAGTACTATTGACCAGATAACGTGCTGATAGACGATATTCGGGGCCTTGATAGGTTTTGATGTTTTGCCCCGATGTATATTTGGTAGTTCCTCTGGTGTTGAGTTTGTCTATCGGTAAACCTGGCGTATAGTTAAATACAGTTTTGGGCCAAGTAATTAAACATAGAGAACCGTAGCCCGCCAGTTATCGAAAGTCGTGGGTTAACATCAAAACGGTCTTCAATATAAATCGCACTTTCTACGGCTTGCTCGGTTTCCAAAACGTCAGAACGCAGACAGGGATTTTTGTTTGTAGGCTGCAACGTGCCTGGGAACAATTTATAATAAACCGAGCTAACTCCAAAATCAATTGTATGCTGACGATGCAAGAAATACGTAAAATCAGCTTTTGCCGTACTTTGATTGATGTCAAATTTCAAATCAAATGCGCTGGTTGGAACGCGCTCACTCCCAACAGAATATTGATAACGACTATATGTTGCCGCAAAAACACCGTAAAATTTAGAGTTGAATGTATGTTTCCACTTGATAGAGCCCAATTGATTTTGATAGGCGTATGTAGTATCGCCAAACAGTTTAAAATTGTCGCTGCTCACGTAGCCAGCGAGTGTAATACTATTTTTTTCATTGACTTCGTGGCTTATTTGAAGGTTTATATCATAAAACGAAGCTCGTCTTTTATTGAAAGAGGGGTTTTCTAATTTTTTGAAAATCCAATTGGAGTACGTCGTACGTCCACCTAAAATAAAAGAGGTTTTTTCCTTCAGAATAGGGCCTTCTATTGCAAACCTACCCGTGAGCAAACCAATCCCGCCCGAACCCACAAATTTTTTCTTATTGCCGTCACGGCTGTTGATTTCCAATACCGACGACAATCGTCCGCCGTATTTGGAGGGTATTGTGCTTTTATATAATTCGACTTCCTTAATCACATCAGGATTGAAAGCAGAAAAGAAACCAAAAAGGTGTGAGGGATTATAAATAACGGCATCGTTGAAAAGTATTAGGTTTTGGTTGGTTGAGCCACCGCGCACGTTAAGCCCTACGCTGCTTTCGCTGGCCGATTTTACGCCTGGCAGGGTCATTACGGTACGAAGTAAATCGGTTTCGCCAAAAGCGGTGGGAACTTCTGCTTCATGGTTTTTATGTTAAGTTTCATTTGGCCCATTTGAGTGCCTGCAATGTTGACATCCCTGCCAGCGGTGATAGAAACTTCCTTTAGTGCCGTGACGCTTTCCTGCATTTCAATGTCTAATTTGCCATCTCCGTACAGTACGATTCTGCGATAGGTGTCTCTCATACCGATGCTTTTAATTTTTAGGGTATGTTTGCCGCGTGGAATCGTCAGGGCAAAAAAGCCCAAGGCATCAGTTGAAACCCCAATGGAAGGAGATTCAATATAAACTGAGGCTCCAATGACAGGTTCGCCCGTCACGTTGTTTCTTACGTATCCCGAAAGGGTGGATTTTCCCTCTGGTGATTCGCTGCCGTTGTGCGCTGATGTTATAGAGTTTGCTTTCTGCCGTTGACAACAATTTATCTTGTTCCTCGGTTGTAGGAGCTACGTAGGTATTTTTGTCGGTTTCCTCTTTGTCGTTAAGGTCAAATAAATTGGAAGGAAGCTGAGTGATGAGTGCTTGGTCGGAGGTGACAAAAACGCGTAATTGGTCGTCAATCGCAAATTTAAATTCTGTATCTTTAAAAACTTGTAATAGCACTGCTACCAGTGTTTGCTCTTTCACTTGTAGCGTAATCTTTAGGCTATCTAAAAGCGAAGCCTCATAGTAAAAATAACACCCTGTTTGGGTTCGGCTTCTTTCACAAACTGCTCAAAACGACTATCATTGAAAGTAGCAGTAATTCGCTTTTTCGATTTTGTTTGAGCAAACAACGCCGAATGAAAAAGTCCATAAAAGAATAGAATAAGTAGGTAGCCGTTTTTCATGGGCGAATTAGTTGGTCGTATTTAGTAGCCATTTGGATAAGTGCCTTTTCTTTGGCTTTTCGATAGTTGATATGTTGGTCTCGAAGGTGTTTTTTAGTGCCTTTTTTGTCTATCAAATACATTCAATGCTGCTATTTTGGAGTTTATGGGGTGATATATTCCGTCTTTTTTAATATAAAAGACTGTTTTTGGTAGAAAATAGACATTTACTTTATTGTTTTCAATTTGTTCTTGACGTTGCTTCATACGTTTTGCAAGAACTTGAGTTTTGCCCTCATATAAAAGGTCATAAAATCTTGTAGATAGATTAATTCCAGCCTCTTTGTTTTCTTCAATCCGAATAAACTGATGATTGATATAGGCGAATCTTGATCTTCGCTTTGGAGTTGAATTAGTCCAGAGCGTTCAAGATATTTAATAACTACTTGGTCTTTTACAATATCATACATCATCGGAATAGATTCAAACAATTGGCCATCGTAAAAGATTGACCCTTCGCTCCAATCTTCTAGTTCAAAAACTGATGATCTTTAGAGCGACTGTCGTAAATATGGTAACGAGGGTCGTTGTATAAATGAGGTGATAAAATCGTAGCAGACTCATAGAGTGCCAGAGGAAGTAATGATGGATTTTTGGAAGCTATTGGAGTAGGTTTTATGTCCTGACCATAAGAAGCCACTGATATCCAAAAAGACGCAATAAGGATAGGTAAAATTTTTTGCATATAGGCGAGTTACGATAGCTTTAAAAGGACTTTTATGAGCCACCTTACTGATGTAATCTTCAATTATAAGCTTAATCGTTACATATTGAGTTCCAGAACATTGCAACGCAGTTGAACATACGTTGAAATCTATCTTGACTACTATTTTCAAACCCAATGAGGCGAACACAAATTGAATATACAAATAATAACATTTGAAGATTCCCATTTTTTTTGTACCTTGGTATTCTTACGTCCAGTTGTATACCAAATGCCGCAATAAAGCAAAATACAAAGTATAACATCGCGTAGAGTTTTACATCTTTGAGATAGTACATGTAAGTGGCAATAACATCAATGAGTAACCATAAACCATGTCTTTATTTTCTTCGAATTAGCATGAAAGTCGCCACAATACTCATCACGGTAGTAAACGAATCCATGTAAGGGAAGGCACTGGGCTTACTAAATAAATGGGGTAGCCACTCGTGTGTAGATTTAGCAAACCTCCTATCACAGTACAAGCGACCCCTACCCAATCCCAAAATGAGCCACGATTCTTTGAAGTTTACTAATTTAAAGTTCATTTTTTTAAGTTGGCCTCTTCCGATTTCGGAAACTTCCATTGCCACCAACCTATGAGATTAGTGATAAAAAAGAATATTTGTAAAAACATATCAGGGTACAACTGTATCTGATAAAAAAGTACAAATGCTAACACCACATTGAAAAGACCAATGATCCAACTCCAGACATTCTCACGGGCGGAAAGCCAAACCGCTACGGCACCAGTTATGGTTGCCCAAAACTCTAAGTGGCTCATCTTATAGCCTAAAGCTTCAAAAAAGATATTATCAATGTCGAAAAAATTCATGTTATTGGTACTTCTTTATTTTTACAGAAAAGATTGTTTCAAAAAGAAATAGATTTTTTTAAACTTTATAGTGCAATTTTGGCTCGAAAAAATCTATTTTGCAGCACATAACCTATAATGAACCATCTCTAAACCCAATATTATGGCAAAATCAGCAAAAACTAAGAAAGAAGTCGTAGCCGAAGTGCCCGCTCCTAAGAAAACTCGCAAAAAAGCCGACATGATTACTGAACCTTGTCATTGCTGATGCAGTACAAGCAGTTGAAACCTATTCGCGATTTTCCGAATTTGATATCTATTTATTCAAATCAGGTAAGCACTATAAGTTATACGAAAAACTCGGCTCTCATGTAGCCGAACACAAAGGTGTCATTGGTACTTATTTTGCCGTTTGGGCTCCCAACGCCCAGTACGTATCTGTCATTGGGAATTTCAACGGATGGGAGCGTAAAAGTCATCCTCTAAGTGCACGTTGGGATGGTTCAGGCATCTGGGAAGGTTTTATCCCTAACATCGGAAGAGGAGAGGTATATAAATATTTTATCAAATCTCACCAAATTATGGCAAGAACTTGAAAAAGCTGACCCTTTTGCATTGTGGTGTGAAATAGCTCCCAAAACCGCTTCCGTAGTATGGGATACTTGGTATGAGTGGCAAGATGAAGCCTGGATGCGCGAACGTCGTAAGCGTAATGCACTCAATGCTCCCATGTCCGTTTATGAAGTACATCTGGGTTCTTGGATGCGCGACCCCTCCAATCCAGAACGGTTTTTAAACTATCGTGAGGTGGCTGATGCAATTTATTCTCATGTGAAAGAAATGGGCTTTACCCACGTAGAGTTTATGCCTATTATGGAAGCTCCCTATCCACCGTCATGGGGATACCAAATCACGGGTTATTTCTCTTGTGCTTCGCGCATGGGTGCTCCTCAAGACCTAATGTACCTCATCGAAAAACTCCACGAAGCGGGGGTTGGGGTATTGATGGATTGGGTGCCTTCTCACTTTCCAGGAGATGCCCATGGGCTATTCGCATTTGATGGCACTCACCTTTACGAACATGCCGACCCGCGTAAGGGCTATCATCCTGACTGGAAAAGCTATATCTTCAACTACGGACGTAACGAAGTTCGCTCGTTTTTAATCTCCAATGCTTTGTTTTGGCTGGATCGTTACCATGCTGATGGCTTACGGGTAGATGCCGTTGCTTCTATGCTGTACTTAGACTACTCGCGTAAACATGGCGAATGGATTCCTAACGAATTTGGTGGGCGCGAAAACCTGGAAGCTATCTCTTTATTAAGAGAAATGAACGAAGCGGCTTTCAAGGCATTTCCAGACATTCAAACCATTGCTGAAGAATCAACAGCCTTTCCTGGGGTATCTCGCCCTGTTTATTTGGGTGGGCTGGGTTTTGGTATGAAATGGATGATGGGTTGGATGAACGATACCCTCAAATATTTTGAGAAAGACCCCATGTACCGTCGTTGGCATCAAGACCAGATTACTTTTAGTTTGGTATATGCTTTCTCCGAAAATTTTATGCTACCACTTTCACACGACGAGGTAGTATATGGTAAAGGCTCTCTTATCGGAAAAATGCCTGGCGATGAATGGCAACGTTTTGCCAATTTACGCCTTTTGTTTACCTACATGTACACCCATCCAGGTACTAAATTGCTTTTTATGGGTGGAGAATTTGGCCAAACCAGCGAATGGAATTTTCAGCAGTCTCTTGATTGGCATTTGCTTCAATATGCCCCTCATAAGGGAATCAGCGAGTGCGTAAAAGCACTTAATATGCTCCTCCGTAATCAACCTGCCTTACACGACTATAACTTTTCGCCCGAAGGATTTGAATGGATTGATGCCCAAGATCGCGATAACTCAATTGTTGCTTACATGCGTAAAGGACTAAATCCAAGTGACTCGGTAGTAGTGGTTCTTAACATGACTCCCGTACCTCAAAAAAACTACCGTATTGGTGTACCTGCACTCGGAAAATGGGAAGAAATTTTTAACAGTGATGCAGTTGATTTTTATGGTAGCGGTGTTACAAATGCACCTTTAGTTATAGCTGAGGCACAAAAATGGCATAATCAATCTCAATCAATTGTGCTGACAATACCACCATTGGCAGGCATTATGCTTAAGTGTAAGGGTTAATCTACTGACACCTCCTCTTTTTAAGATTTTTTCTTTTAAAAAGAGGAGGTTTTTCTTCTCTCTTTTTTACAAAAATCTTTTCTTGTATCTTCTTGAAATAAAGCTATTTGTGTAAAAAAGGCTACATTCCCTATTAGTTTCATCTTATTTTATGAAATTTTTATAGCTCTTATGGCGTTACTGCTGTTGTAGTTAAATCTATAATCACCATTAACATACAATGCCATGAGAGAACGTATTTTGACTATTTTGGAGGAATTTGGCGTAGAACGCCGCGCTGTTAATGACAACGTTCATTTTGCCAAAGATTTAGGATTTGATAGTTTAGACACCGTTGATTTGATGATGAAATTGGAGCAAGAATTTGGGTTACGTATTCCTGATGAAGATTATCACAAATTGACCACCATGAATAAACTGGTTCAATACCTCGAAGAAGAACAAAGTGTAGCATATGCCGAATAAAGGCAGTTTATAATGCTTAAATTCAAAAGGGTATGACTAAAATACAGTCGTATCCTTTTTTATTTTGGGACATAATCGTCCTCCGACTTAACTATCTGAACTTGAGTAACCAATTTTTACATTTACTTATGTATCCCCTTTTCTCTGATGAGTACTACATGAAATTGGCCATGTATGAAGCTGAAGCTGCCGCCGAATCAGGAGAAGTTCCAGTAGGTGCGATAGTAGTATGTCAGAATCGGATTATTGCCAAAACTCACAACCAGACAGAGCAGCTCACCGACGTTACCGCCCATGCCGAAATCTTAGCTATCACAGCAGCAGCTGAGTATTTGGGCGCAAAATACCTCAAAGACTGCACCCTATATGTTACTTTAGAACCCTGTGTAATGTGCGCAGGGGCATTATACTGGGCACAAATCGGGCAAATTGTCTATGGAGCATCCGACGAAAAACGGGGATTTTCGCTGGTAAAGCAACCGGTGCTTCATCCTAAGACGATTGTTCGTAGTGGTGTATTAGAAAGTGAAATTACCCAATTATTGAAGAATTTTTTCCACAAGCTGCGAACATAAAACGCTGGTACGGTGTTTTGCAGTCGAACATTTTATTTAAAACTATAAATTACCCAATCAACATGGCCTTTACATTAGCCCCTCTTCCTTACGCCTCTGACGCGTTGGAACCCCATTTCGACCAAATGACAATGGAAATTCACCACGGTCGTCACCATAATACCTACGTAACTAACCTCAACAACGCAGTGGCTGGTACAGCCAACGAAGGTAAGACAATCGAAGAACTCGTAGCTAATGCGGGTGCAATTTCTCCTGCCGTTCGCAACAATGGTGGAGGCCATTGGAATCATACTTTTTTCTGGAATCTCCTTTCTCCCAATGGTGGTGGTGCGCCCGTAGGAGATTTAGCTGCTGCTATCGAAGCTAAGTTTGGCTCTTTTGATGCTTTTAAAGATGAATTTAAAAAAGCAGCTTTAGGCCGTTTTGGCTCAGGCTGGGCGTGGCTTATCAAAACTGCCGATGGCATTGCTATCACTTCTACTCCCAATCAAGATAATCCATTGATGGACATTGCTGAGGTGAAAGGAACACCTATTATCGGTCTTGATGTATGGGAACACGCGTATTATTTGAAGTATCAAAACAAACGACCTGATTACGTAGATTCTTTCTGGAATGTAATAGACTTGAAAAAAGCCGACGAAACGATTCAAGGATCTTAAAAAAATTGGAACTCTTGTGTCTTCATCCCGAAAGTTAAACTGCTTTCGGGATGTTTGTTTTTAGGGGAAAACCACACGGGAGGTTGTAGCTTCTACTAAGGATAAAAAGTGAATTCTCACCACTTTTTGAAGATAAAAAATACTGCTAAAACAATCAAGACAAAGCCAACAATATAATTCCAACGTACTTCTTCTTTGAGGTACAAAACTGCGAACCCTACAAAAACGGTCAGGCTTACTACCTCCTGAATGGTTTTAAGTTCAAAAGCATTAAATTCGTAAGAACCAATACGATTGGCAGGTACAGCAATCCAATATTCAAAAAAAGCAATCAACCAGCTAATAAGTACGACTTTCCAAAGCGATGTTTCTTTGTATTTGAGATGCCAATACCAAGCCGTAGTCATAAAAAGGTTGGATAAAAACAGTAATATGGTGGTGCGCATAAAAAATAATTCCAATAAAGTTTTAGTCAACAAAAAACGTCGGCCTGTTTAAAAACTGACCGACGCCCTGATATATTATTTACAAACCCAAAATTTGTTAGAAATGCCAACGTACAAAAGCCTCCATCGCTTCGTACTCGGCCAAACCAAGTTGGTCGTATAGGTGTGCCGTACCGCTATTGCGTTCCTCAGCACGTTGCCAAAACTCCCGAGAATCATCGCCTTGAAATACCACTCCATCTTTTTGAGACTGGTGTTTGAAAATACCCATGCGTTTTTTCATTACTTGATCGGGACTCATTGGCACGGCCATTTCAATTTCGTGAATATCCCACTCGGCCCACGCACCACGGTATAGCCATACCCAGCAATCTTTCATGAAATTTTTGTGCTTCAGTTGATTCAAAGCCCCTTCAATGGCATCCCAACATACTTTGTGAGTACCGTGTGGGTCAGCAAAATCTCCTGCTGCGTAAATTTGATGAGGTTTTACTTTTTCTATTAACTCGGCAATGATTTTTATGTCTTCTGCCCCAATGGGCTTTTTCTGGACCGTTCCTGTTTCATAAAACGGCATATCCAAAAAGTGGAAATGCTCTGTTCCTACAAAACGGCAAGTAGCTTTTGCTTCTCCGCGCCGAATGAGTCCTTTTACATAGCGAACCTCTGGTGTATCTATTTCGCTATCTTTCTTTTTCTTCAAAAATGCCTTCGCATCTTCAAAAATTTTCATGGCCTCGGGGCTTTCGATGCCGAATTTATGATTGTAGTCCACTACAAAATCAATAAATCGAAACGCCTCATCGTCGGCTACGGCAATGTTACCAGAAGTTTGGTAAGCTACGTGTACTTCGTGTCCCTGATCAACCAAGCGTTGGAAAGTGCCTCCCATAGAAATAATATCATCATCAGGGTGTGGACTAAATAGAATTACTCGTTTTTTGGCAGGATGTGCCCTTTCTGGACGGTAGGTATCGTCGGCGTTGGGTTTTCCTCCTGGCCAACCTGTGATGGTGTGCTGTAACTGGTTGAAAACGTTGATGTTAATATCATACGCCGACCCGTGTGCCGCCAGCATATCACTCATCCCGTTGTCGTTATAATCTTTGGTTGTTAGTTTTAAGATAGGCTTGTTGAGTGTCAGCGATAAGTGAGTTACAGCCTTTTTAATCATGGAGTTATTCCACTCAACGGTATCTACCAACCAAGGTGTTTTGACCCGTGTAAGTTCAGAAGCCGCCCGTACATCCACAAAAAAGGCGACGTTGGGGTGGGCTTGTAAGTAGGAAGCGGGTACCAGTTCTGTCACGGGGCCTTCTACTGACGATTTAATCATAGGGGCTTTGCGCTCGCCCCATGCCAACAACACCACTCTTTTAGCATTCATGATGGTCGAAACGCCCATCGTAATCGCTTTTTTGGGAACATTATGAAGCCCCCCAAATTCCATTGCCGTTGCCGCTCGTGTAGAGTGGTCAAGAGTCATCAAGCGAGTACGAGAGTTGATGAGCGATCCTGGTTCATTAAAACCAATGTGACCATTCCCCCCTATTCCTAAAAGTTGGAAATCAATTCCTCCCATAGCGTTGATTTTATTATCGTAACGCTGGGCAAAATCAGCAATCATGGCAGGTGGAACTGTGCCATCAGGAATAAAATAATTTTCCTTGGGAATATCCACGTGATCAAATAATTGCTCACGCATAAAGCGCACGTAACTATGAATTGAATCGGGCTGCATGGGGTAGTATTCATCCAAGTTGAACGAAACCACGTTTTTAAAACTTAACCCTTCTTCGCGGTGCATTTTGATGAGTTGGGCATATACCGTCTTGGGCGACGACCCCGTCGCTAAACCAAGGATGCAGTTTTTGCCCTCTTTTTGTTTGCTTCGAATCAAGTCTGCAATCTCTTGTGCTACCGCCCGAGAAGCATCTTTGGAATCGGCATAAATCTGCGTTGGAATTTTTTCGTAGGTGATAGCCTGACCTACCATGCCGTTTGACAGTGTGCTGTCGGCGGCTTGTGTTTGAATCATTAGAGGTTCGGTAATCATGATGTCGAAAGAAGGAGTAGTTTAGGGAGCAAAGGTATCTATTTGTAAGATAATTAGTGACTTAAATTAATAAAAAAATTTAATAATTAACTTAAACTTCATTTACAGCCTCTATTACTGCCCTGATTTTGAGGGTATCACTGTAAATAATTTCGTATTCACTGGCAGGCAAAACAGAAGCCATACTTACCTCCTGTTTCTGATATTTCATGGCTCCCACTTTAACAGCTTTGCCTGTCAAATGCAATGCTTGAATACCTGTTTCAGCTAAAAGCAAAGCATTGTCAGCATTTACGCCACTTCCTGC
The DNA here is from genome assembly GCA_044228585.1 of Runella sp. Lineage (GTDB taxonomy): Bacteria > Bacteroidota > Bacteroidia > Cytophagales > Spirosomataceae > Runella. The sequence goes on from JBGAUP010000081.1 coordinate 14,416, forward strand.
CATTATTTCAATACGATCCGAGGCTCTTTTGGCCAATTGTCGGATTAAATTAATTCCTTCAAAAGCAGTATTTTGTTGGCCAGAGGTTAAAATACGTTCTGCTCCTGTTTGAATTACGGCTTCTAAAGCCTCAAAAGGGTCTTGGGCTACATCAAAAGCACGGTGAAAAGTAACACCCATTGGTTTGGCCAATGCTATCAACTCAGAGGTACGCGCCACATCTACTGCGCCGTTAGGCTGTAAAATACCAAATACTACCCCGTCAGCACCCAATGCTTTGGCGGCTTGAATATCGTTTCGCATGACTGCCAATTCTTCTTCATCATAACAAAAATCGCCCCCGCGCGGACGTATCATTACATATAATTGAATTGAGAGTACTGCTCTTGCTCGCTCAATAAGCCCATAACTGGGTGTGGTTCCTCCCTCATACAGACCCCCACAGAGTTCTACTCTTTGTGCCCCTGCACACTGGGCATTTAAACAAGATTCAATCGAAAAAGCACAAACTTCTATTTGCATTTGGAGAACGGTGAGTTATATTAATTGATTACCAATAAATTAAAGATTCTTTTGATTAGAAAATTAAACCTTTTTTGTTCAAATTTGTCCATTGAAAAGTACAAAATAATTAAAGTATAATAAAAAATCTACTCCTATGCCAATCTGGGATATCTCCAATGCCAAACACTTGCTTTCACGCTGTTTGTTTGGCTACTCGCGCAAAGATTTGGATAAGGCATTGTCGTACCCGACAGTGGAAGCATTTGTTGAAAAAGAACTCCTTGCCGACCGCCCCTTGCCTGCTCCGCCAGGAGATTGGGTTACAGAAACACCTACGAATAATTCTTTAGAAGGAGATCGCTACCGTACTATGACCTATTGGTGGTACGACCTTATGCTGGGCGAAGGTACTAACATGCGCGAAAAAATGACACTTTTTTGGCATAATCATTTCGTGTCTGAACGAGATAAAGTTAGTTATCCCCAGCACATGTATATCCAAAATAACTTGTTTCGGCGTTCGGCATGGGGTAATTTTCGGCAACTGACCAAAGATGTCACAATTGACCCTGCCATGCTGATTTACTTGGATGGGCGACTTAGTAATGGTACAAACCCGAATGAAAACTACGCCCGCGAAGTAATGGAATTGTTTACACTCGGTATCGGTAATTATACCGAAACCGACATTAAACAAGCTGCGCTGGCCTTTACGGGTTGGCAAGTAACAGGATTAAATGCTGTTTTTAACCAAGGCAGGTTTGCCAATGTCAATAAAACTATTTTTGGGAAGACAGGCAACTATAAATATGGCGATGTAATAGATCTTATCTTTGAAAAACCTGAAACTGCTGAATTTATCTGTCGCAAACTTTTCAAAGAATTTGTGTTTTACAAACCCAATGAGGCTTTTGTAAAACAAATGGCGGATGTGCTTCGGAAAAATAACTACGAAATACGGCCTGTTTTGAAGTTTATGCTTACTTCTGATACTTTTTTTAGTTCAGAATACAAAGGGGCTAAAATCAAAAATCCAATGGAAACCACTATCGGTATCCTGAAAGCATTTGATTTGACGCCCTCGCAAATGACCCCTACTTCCGACTGGGCTTACATTTATACCCAAACGCAAGCCCTCCAACAGCAGTTGTTTTTGCCTCCAGATGTACAGGGCTGGGTAGGTCAACGTGACTGGATTAGCTCGACGACTTTCGTACTTCGTGGAAGTACATCCGATTATATCGTCAATGCAATGGGAAATGCCAGAGCTACTCAATTTAAGCTTATTAGTAACCCAGTCAACTACGCTCGTACTTATAAGACCTCAGAAGATGCTACGAAATTTGTGGATGATGTAGTGAATGTATTTTTACAGTTTCCACTCAGTGCTGCCAAGAAACAATCTCTGACCAATACATTATTAGGTAGTACGATTTTAGCCAACTGGTCCACAAGTACCCCGGGGGCTGATAATCAGATAAAAGCGTTACTGAAAGCTGTTATGCGTTTGCCCGAATTCCAATTTGCTTAGACCTTCACCCTCAAATTTATAAAAGAACATGAACCGTAAAGAATTTTTACAGCAATTGAGCCTTTTGTCGGGTGGAGTAGCTTTTGGCATGGGTGGTACATCCGTCAAAGCTTTTGCTCACAACCCGTTTGCCGTTGATATGGAAGCTACCAACGGTAAAATTTTAGTATTGGTACAGTTGGCAGGGGGAAATGACGGCCTAAATACCGTAATTCCCTATGAGAATAGTGTATATTATAATAAACGCGCCAGTATTGCCGTCAAAAAAGAAAATGTACTTGCCCTAAACAGTCAGATGGGACTCAACCCAGGTATGACTGCTATGAAGGAATTGTACGACAATGGTAAAATGACCATCGTCCAAAACGTAGGTTATGCCAGTCCCAATCGCTCGCACTTCCGTTCAACTGATATTTGGCTCACAGGCTCTGATGCCAATGAAATGATAGACGAGGGCTGGGCTGGTAGATACTTAACCAAACTCTACCCAGGCTTCCCTATACAAATCCCCGAACAACCGATGGCTATTCAGCTTGGTTCAGTGGAATCATTGCTAATTCAGACAGATTTGGGTTCAACAGGCGTAGTTTTTAGCAATCCTACCAATTTTTACAATCTCGTTACGGGTACTACGGTTGACAACGAACCCGTTCCTGATACACTGGCAGGGGAAGAATTGAAGTTTATGCGCCAGATAGCTACGCAATCGGTGGCTTATTCCGACATTATCAAGAAAAAATGGGATGGCGCGACCAAAAACGTTTCGCCTTATCCTACCACCAATTTGAGTAATCAATTGAAGATTGTGGGCGAATTAATTGGAGGTGGACTTCAAACACCCATTTATTTGACCACCATTGGAGGTTTTGATACCCATGCCAACCAAGTGGTCGCTAACGCCACCAATACAGGTACACATACCAATCTTCTCAAAACAGTGTCGGATGCAGTAGCCGCTTTCCAGAAAGATTTAGAAAAGCGTGGCTTGGCCGATAAAGTAGTGGTAATGACTTTCTCTGAGTTTGGTCGGCGAGTAACACAAAATGGTACGATGGGTACCGACCACGGTTCAGCTGCCCCGCTATTTGTCGTTGGAAGCACCGTGAGAGGTGGGTTACTTGGCAAAAATCCTAACCTCAACGACTTAGATGGAAACGGTGACATCAAATTTGAATATGATTTTCGTCAAATCTATACCAGTATTCTCCAAGACCACCTTGGGGTGGAAGCACAAGTGGCTCGTGATATTATGGGAAATAAAGATTTCACAGGGCTTCCAATTTTCAAAGTCGCCACCAGTACCTTGTTGGCCAGCAACCAAGATTTTACATTTGACGTCAATGCCGCTAATCCGTTCGTTACCTATACCAGTGTGGCTTACTCACTGAAAAAACAGATGAATGTAAAAATAGCATTATATGATATGCTCGGACGGGAAATTAGCATTCTTCGCCAAGGGAACTTAGCGGCAGGAGTGTATTCAGAATTTATTGAAGGTACTCGGCTTGTACCAGGTCATTATCTCTGCGCCATGCAGTGTGATGCTGGTCAAAAAGTAATCCGAATTGTGAGGGCATAGTAAAAACAACACGAACTTTTATTCAAAACCTTTCTGAAAGCAGTAAAATTTTGGAAAGGTTTTTCGCTTTTTTGCCATTACAACAAAATCAAAATACAAACGTTTTTAAATTTGGTATAATTTTGGCAAACTATTCTTTACTACAGCAGTAAATTTGTAAAAACAAGTGAATACAATACGACTTTTTTCAAGTGCAGTTATCGCTATTTTTACGCTCTCTATGGCGCAAGGGCAAACTACGTCTGAAACAAAAAGTACAAAAGCGCAAAAGCTTAAAGAAAGAAAAGCCCAAGCCGATAGCCTGTTACAAAAAGCAGGCATCTCTTCGCCCGACTTAGGTGTGGGAGCAACCGTAGCAGGTAAATCTATCAAGCCCTCAGATGCAAAAGACTTTTTCACCGAAAAACTCCCTGATTTAGGACTAAAAGTAAAAGAGTTACGCAAGCAAGAAAAAGCACGTCGTCTGAAAAAGAAAAAGTACCATACCGATTACGAAGGTCTTTCTATCGTTCGGATGACTACCAGTACGGGAAGCGGTGACCGTATCACGCAAATTGAATTTCACGTATTGAAAGAATATCGTCAACCAAGAACGTACGATGGTTTAGAAGTATTTTGGTATGACAGTCGTAATCGTATTGTAAGCAAATCGGCCATCAAAGACAAAGAATCGGCTCAAATCTTACATGGGCCTTATAAGCGTTATGTATCGGGAAATATAGTAGAGGAAGGTAATTATTATATAGGAACAAAAGACGGTCGTTGGGAAACTTACGACGCAGATTATCGTTTATTGGATAAAACCAAATGGAAGCGCGGTTTTCCTGCCGAATCCATTATTAGTTATTACGATTCGGCCCATAGCAAAGTACGTGAGGTGATTCCAATTCAATACGGCAAACGCAAAGGCGATTATCTCATGTTTTATGATGGCGGTCAACTTATGGTAAAAGGCCAATATGACAATGACCTACCAGTGGGTACATGGAATGAGTACTATCAATACCGACGTCAACGCAAAAAAGTCACTCGTTATCCCCGTTATTGGTACGAAGATGGTGAAGGGATTCTCCTCAGCGAATGGGACGAAAAAGGGAAACTTATCTACGAACGTCCCAAAGACGCAGCCACCGATACCGACGAAACAGAAAAATAGACTTACGCCTGTCAGATTCTAATTCTTATCAGAAACCTGACAGGTTTTTTTATTAAAAACTATTATTTGCAACAAAGTTGCATTTATGTTATCTTTGTAAAAAAATACGTAAAAATTGAATCGTTGGCTATTCATTGTGGGAATACTTTGGGGAAGTTTGGAAGCTCATTTACTGGCGGCCCAATCACTTTCTGATTGTCATTGCCTCATCAAAGGAGTGGTTAAAGACCGAGAAACCCGTCAGCCAATTGCAGGAGCAGTATTGATATTAAAAGAAACTGGCCGTAATGCAACTACCGATTCCGAGGGACGATACAAAATTGAACAACTCTGCCAAGGGACTTATATACTTGAATGTCGAATAGTAGGTTATAAATCAACAAAGACGACCATTTCTTTAGAACATAGTGCAGAAGAGGATATTAACCTCAACGAAGAAGAAGTCCACCTCCAAGATGTCGAAATTGTAGCGCGCCGTATCCAATCTCCCTTATCCCAAAAAAGTATTTCATTGAAAGGGCAAACCTTTGAACAAACCCGTGGGCAAACCTTGGGTGATGCCCTCAAAAAGATTACGGGCATTACTGTCCTTCAAACGGGTTCTTCCATTACAAAGCCTGTTATTCATGGCTTGCATAGCAATCGGGTGTTGGTTATGAACAACGGAATTCGACAAGAAGGCCAACAATGGGGGGCTGAACATGCCCCCGAAATAGACCCTTTTATTGCCAAACAAATGACCGTAGTCAAAGGGGCCTCTGGCGTGCGCTATGGTTCTGACGCCATCGGAGGTGTGATACTGGTAGAACCCGAAGAACTGCCCAAAAATGGCAAAGTTGCTGGTGAATTCAACACGGTAGCCTTCTCCAACGGACGTATGGGGGTAGTTTCGGGTACTTTACAAGGCGGAGTTCCAAAGTGGGAAGGTTTTGGATGGCGCGTACAAGGAACGCTCAAAAATGGCGGGAATATCCGAACACCCGACTATTTTTTGGCCAATACAGGTGTACAAGAACGCAATTTTTCAATCACCACAGGCTACCGAAATAGTAAGTTTGGGGGAGAAATATTTTATAGTCAATTTCAAACTAATCTGGGGATATTCTCTGGTTCGCACATTGGTAGTACATCAGATTTGCTCAACGTCATCAAAAACGGTGAACCGTTTATAAAAGTAAATTTTACTCGTCAAATTGAACGACCTAATCAGTTGATTAATCATAACTTGCTAAAAATCAAAGCCTTTTATAATTTCAGTGGAAACCGACTCAGTTTGATTGTAGGACGGCAATTCAATCGGCGTTCTGAATATGATTTACACGAGTACAGGCCACGACCAAGCCTGCCCTCTTGTTCCGACTCACAACTTTTACGGGTGATTTAACCTTTGAGCATAAACCATTAGCAGGTAAAATCAACGGCCAAATTGGCCTGAGTGGCTTGTATCAATATAATTTTACGGATGGTCGTCCGCTTATTCCCTGATTTTTGAACAATCAAATATCGGCCTGTTTGTGATTGAGCGAATTGTGCATCAAAAGTGGGAATGGGAAGTAGGGACACGATACGACTGGAGGAAATTAGATGTTTTTCGATTCGTTGGGACAACATTAGACCCTCGTCAACACCGCTTTGGAAGTTGGTCTGGTACAGCGGGTGTAGTACATAATGCAAAAGAATGGCTTTATTTTAGGGTTAATTTTGGCACAGCCTGGCGTCCCCCTAACCCCAACGAATTATACAGTAAGGGCGTCCACCACGGAGCTGCTGCTTATGAAGAAGGCAATGACCAACTCAAACCAGAAATTGCCTATAACCTCACAGGTAGCGTAGATTATATTGGAAAACGTTTCCGAGCAGAGCTGGGGGCTTATCATAACTTAATTCGGAATTTCATTTATCTCAAACCCCAAACCGAACCTATCCTGACGGTTCGAGGGGCATTCCCTTACTTCAAATATGTCCAAACACAAGCTACTTTTACGGGGATTGACTTGGATACTGAATGGGAAATCATGACTAAAAAACTGATATATACCAGCAAAGTTGCCTATTTACGCGCTTACGACCGACAGGAAAATGGCTATTTAGTACTTATTCCTGCCAATCGTATCGAAAATGGATTACGTTGGAATTTAGGTAAATTATTAAAGTTGGATAATACTTACTTGTCAGTGAGCCACCTTTGGGTAGATAAACAGCGACGTGTGCCACCCAATAGTGATTTTATGGAGCCTCCTGCAGCTTATCATCTTTGGTCAGTAGTGGCAGGTGGAGATT
>JBGAUP010000082.1:0-20466 GCA_044228585.1 Runella sp.
ATACCCATTTGATGCTCAAAAATCAAAACATCCCTTATGGCGAAGTCGAAAAACAATGGCAACTCGTGCGCCGAGGACGCTATGTAGAATTTAATTTGGCTTGGGACAGGGGGACTAAATTTGGGCTCGAAACAGGAGGTCGCACGGAATCTATTCTGATGAGTTTACCCCCTTTGGCAGGCTGGAAGTACGACTATCACCCCACCCCCCACAGCCAAGAAGGAGAAACACTTTCTTTCCTAAAAAAAGGCATAGAATGGGCTTAAACGGTAGTTTTTGCTTATTTTTTTGTATATTTACGTTTTGAAAATTTGTGATTTATCCTTCGTGATTGGGCGGTTGAGCTACTCAAACAATCACTCAATGATAAATCATGCAACACTTACCGATGAGCGAGATTAACGACACCCTACCTGAAGACAAAGACCCTACCGAAGATACCCTCCATGGTCAATTGGCGGTGGCGGATATGTACCAAAATTGGTTTCTTGATTATGCTTCCTACGTAATTTTAGAGCGAGCCGTTCCCAACATTGAAGACGGTTTAAAACCCGTACAGCGGCGTATTTTACACGCCCTCAAAGAAATGGACGACGGGCGCTTCAACAAAGTAGCCAATGTCATCGGTTCTACCATGCAATATCACCCCCACGGCGATGCGTCTATCAACGAGGCCATCGTCAACATGGGGCAGAAGGATTTACTTTTTGATACCCAAGGTAGTTGGGGCGACGTCCGTACAGGGGATGGGGCAGCGGCGGCTCGTTACATCGAAGTTCGACTCTCTAAGTTTGGTAATGAGGTAGTGTTTAATGACGATACGACCGAATGGCAGATGAGTTACGACGGTCGTAAGCGAGAGCCCGTCACTTTGCCCGTTAAATTCCCCTTGTTGTTGGCGATGGGCGTAGAAGGGATTGCCGTAGGGCTCTCGACCAAAATCATGCCCCATAACTTTGTCGAACTACTCGAAGCTTCTATTGCGATTCTCAAAGGTCAGCCGTTTACGCTGTACCCCGATTTTCCGACGGGCGGGTTTATTGATGTGACCAATTACAACGATGGCCTGCGGGGCGGGAAAGTACGGGTCCGGGCTAAGATTGAAGAATTGGACAAAAAAACGTTGGTGATTCGTGAGATTCCCTTCAGTACTACGACTACTTCGGTCAAAGATTCCATCATCAAGGCCAGTGAAGAGGGTAAAATCAAAATCAAGAAGCCCGAAAAGGCCATGCAGGCCGTAGAAGACCTCACGGCCAAAGACGTAGAAATTGTGATTCACTTGGCTCCAGGGGTGTCGCCCGATATTACCATTGATGCCTTGTACGCTTTTACGGAGTGCGAGGTGAGCATTTCACCCAATGCGTGCGTTATTTTTGACGAAAAGCCTCAATTCGTAACCGTTTCGCACATCCTTAGAACCTGCAACGACCAAACGGTCCATTTGCTCAAACGCGAACTCGAAATCAAACGCTTTGAGCTAAAAGAAAAACTGTTGTACAGTTCATTAGAAAAGATTTTTATCGAAAACCGTATTTATCGAGATATTGAGGAATGTGAAACCTTTGAGGCGGTGATTGAGACCATTGATGCAGGGCTAACTCCCTTCAAAAATGACTTTTACCGCGAAATTACACAAGAGGATATTCTCCGCCTGACCGAACTTAGGATTAAACGTATATCCAAATTCGACGCCTTCAAAGCCGATGAGGCCATGCGAAAGCTGGAGGCTGAACTGGCCGAAGTAGAGGATAACTTGGCGCACCTGACCCGCTACGCCATCAACTATTACAAAGACTTACTGAAAAAATACGGCAAAAACCGCGAGCGTCGTACCGAAATCCGCTCTTTCAACACCATTGCAGCAACGGTGGTGGCAGCAGCCAACCAAAAACTGTACGTGAATCGGGAAGAAGGCTTTATTGGTTATGCGCTGAAAAAAGATGAGTACGTCATGGATTGTTCCGATATTGACGATATTATCGTATTCCGACGCGATGGTAAATACAAAATTGTTCGCGTAGCCGATAAAGTATTTGTGGGGAAGGACATTATTTATGTGTCGGTTTTCAAGAAAAACGACGAGCGGAAAGTCTATAACGTCACCTATTTGGATGGGAAATCGGGGGTGAGTTATGCCAAACGCTTTGCCGTGACGGGCATTACCCGCGACAAAGAGTATGACGTGACGCTCGGCACCAATAAATCGAAAATAACCTATTTTAGTGCCAATGACAACGGAGAAGCGGAAGTAATTACGGTGAATCTCACGGCCCAAAGCACCGCCAGAATCAAGGTTTTTGATTTTAACTTTGCCCAAATAGGCGTGAAGAACCGTTCGGCCATGGGCAATGTCTTGACCAAGTATCCCGTTCGGAAAATTGCCTTTAAGTCAGCAGGTATCTCCACATTAGGCGGAGTGGATATGTGGTACGATAGCGTCTTAGGACGCCTGAATCGGGACGAACGGGGCCGATATTTGGGTAATTTCGACAATGGTGACATGATTTTGGTGTTGTACAAAGATGGCATGTACGAGTTGACTAATTATGACCTCACCAATCGCTATGAGCCAAAAGACTTAATTCACTTAGAAAAATTTGTGCCAGAGCGACCCGTAACAGTCGTATATTTTGAAGCGTTGCAGAAAAACTACTTTGCCAAACGCTTTAAAATTGAGACCACAACTATGGATAAGAAATTCTCGTTTATTGGAGATACCAAAGGGTCAAAACTGATTTTTGTTTCGACCGACGTACACCCTCGGATGGAAGTTGTAGTAGAGAAGAGTAAAACGGAAACGCAGAGCGAAATCATTTCGTTAGATAGTTTTGTGGATGTACGGGGTTGGAAAGCACTGGGCAATCGAGTATCTCCTTTGAAAATTAAAGAAATAAAGCAAATAGATTCATTGCCCGAAGTAAAGAGTTTGCCAACGACAGACAAGGCAGTAACTGAGACTGACACCTCAGCCGACGAAGAAGATGAGGCAGGCTCTACAACGGATGAAAATGGACAATTAGGACTCTTTTAGAAAAATACGTATTTGAAAACCGCACTTTTACATATCAACGCCATTCGTCACTCCCGAAGTTTGAGGGTTTCGCTGATGAAAAAGCTCATCAAAGCGGGATTTTGGACGGGCTTTGGGGGAGTAGTCCTGGTGCTGTTATGTAATTGGATTGTGGTAGATACGACACGTGCGAAAGTATTTTTTGACCTAAAATCACTCCCTTCCAACGACGTGGGCTTAGTACTCGGAACGAGCAAATACGTGGCCAAAGGAAAGGAAAATCTGTTTTTTAAGTATCGAATGGAAGCTTCAGCGTTGTTGTTCAAAGAAGGAAAGGTAAAATACTTGATTTTGAGCGGTAACAAAGAAGCCGAAACCTACGACGAACCCAAAGCCATGAAGCAAGCCCTCACTAAATTGGGTATTCCTGAAGATGCTATGCTGCTCGATACGGCGGGTTATCGCACTTATGATTCCGTCGTTAGGTGTCGAGAAATATATGGTCAAGAGCGAGTTACGGTTATTTCTCAGAATTTCCACAATGCAAGAGCCCTTTATTTGGCCGAGCACGAAGGACTCGATGCCATCGGTTTTGCCGCCCAAGATGTTCCCGATGGTTATTCCATCAAAACGCTCTTGCGAGAGTACCTTGCCCGCCCCAAAGCGATGTTGGATGTGTATGTGCTAAAGCCAGAAGCAGGCGTGAGGGAAAGCGAGTAGCGAAAACACCGCTACGGGGTCTTTGAAGCTGGTTAAGCTATTTGCGTATTTCCACTTTCAAACTTCGCATTCAGCCACTTGCGGGCAGGCACTTCTACAAAACGATAGGTCAATGCTGCTACGCCTATCACCAACAGCACAAAAATGAAGCACATAATCCATGGCCCCCAACCTCCCACATACGTGAGCGGAGGGCTTGGTTGATTGGGTACAGGTGGGTTTTGAAGCAATTGAATAGCCAAAAAAGTAAAAATAATGGGAATATGTACCAAATAAATGGAGTACGACCAGTCGCCCAAATGTTGGAAAATTTTGCTTTGCAAAATACCCGCTACTTTTCCTTGGTTATAACACGCAATAAGGATAATGACAGGAAACGCCCATATCGTAATTAAGTCAGATACTTGAAAATGATAAGCTACCAACAGTGCTACACCAAGTAGAGGTAGCAACCAACCACTTTTGAGCCAACGATTTCCTATTTGACCTTGATAAGCACGATAAGCCACCATCCCAATTAAAAATCCCGCCAGACATCTCGCTAAATTCCACGGGGTGACAATGTTATCAATATCATTTTCCAACCTATACGCCTCGTACCCTGGTACAATTTCACTGGCAGGTATAGAAGCATAAAGTAATACAGCTCCCACTAAGGCTATTATGATACCATAGGTACGAAAACGGTAAAATGGCTGTACTAAAAATGGAAATACCAAGTACATCAACCATTCTGCCGCGATAGACCATGACGGTGTATTCCACGTACCAGTTCGGGGCATATCTAATCCCTGTAATAAAAGTAAATGCTCAGGAATTTTGGAGAAGTTACCCACCGAAGAGGCATTGGCATCTAAATAAATATTCTTGACCCGAAAAACGGCAAAAAGACTCACTACCCACAGCAACGTCACAAAATGCAAGGGGTAAATACGCGCAAATCGCGCTCCTAAATATTTTTTGAAAGCTTGAATAGATACATTTTCTGTAAACCATTCTCCATAAACGTGCATCATAATAAAGCCACTCAATACAAAGAAAAAGTCCACCATTAAGTACCACCTTCGCATTGCTAAACTCGTTTGAGGGTCAATGAGGGGGGAAACAAAGGCATAAAAATGAAAGATAATAACCATCAACGCGGCTATACCACGCAGTGGCGTAAGGTTAGAGAGATAAGTAGGGCGGGAAAGCATATAAGAGAGAGCTGGGTTTAGTGGTGGTAGTTATTTCAGCGCAGCCTTTACAACAACTACTTGGCTGGCTGCGCCATTTTCTGTTTTGCCTGATCAGCACTTACCTGAATAAATGCTTTGATTTTCTCGACATCGGCTTCACTAAGCCGACTTTTAAAATTGGGCATTCCCCGTTTTGCCAAAGCCCCTTCGAGGACATAGCTATTGAGATTTTGAATAACGTCTTTGTGCGAATATCCTAAATTAGGTATTCTTCCTCCTGTATTTGAAGCAGGCATTCCGTGGCAGACAACACAATAATTGAGGAATAATTTCACCCCATATTGAACGTCAGCTGCATTGTTAATTTTATATGAAACGCCTGAAACGAGTGTTCTAGGAGCTGGCTTTGGGAAATCGGGCAATTTGGCTTTCCCATTCAATTTAAAAGTATAAACCTTACCAGTGGTTTGTGTTGCCGAATAAGTATTACTTAATCCCGAAACTCCGCCCCAGCCTGCTGCGATAGAAACATACTGGTTTCCGTTCAATTCATAAGTCATGGGTGCGGCAATCACCCCCGTACCTGTGGGAGATTCCCAAAGTTTTTGACCTGTTTGCGCATTGTAAGCCACAAAACGCCCATCGGCAGTACCTTGAAAAACCAAATTTCCTGCCGTTGTCAGCACACCGCCATTGGTAGGAGCTAAATGTTCAACCGTCCAAGCCTCTTTTTGCGTAACAGGATTCCAAGCCAATAACCGTCCAAAATTGGGATATTCTTTCTTGCCACCAGCAAGATTGTCACCCGTATTCCAGCCATTTCCAGCGGCAAAAGCCAATGTTTTACTTGGATCGTTGTATTTATAATCAGGGTCGCTAACCAAAAACATCGAAGAGTTTTGGGCAGGAATATACACCAAACCAGTCTGAGGATTAAAAGCCATGGGATGCCAATTATGAGCTCCATTGGGGCCTGGAACTGCTTCATAAGGGTCATTGTTATAACTCGCCGCTGGATTTTCGATGGGACGGCCTGTTTTATAATCAATCCCTTTGGCCCAATTAATTTTTACAAAAGACTCTCCCGAAATAAACTCACCCGTGGTGCGGTCAATGACGTAGAAAAAGCCATTTTTTGGGGCTTGCATAATCACCTTACGTTTTGCTCCTTTGATGTCCAAATCTGCTAAAATCAAATGCTGTGTAGCCGTAAAATCCCAATTATCACCAGGCGTGGTTTGATAATGCCACACATATTCTCCATTGTCAGGATTAAGGGCCACGATGGATGATAAATACAAATTGTCTCCGCCACTGGGGCTACGATAACGGCGGTTCCAGGGAGAACCGTTGCCCGTGCCTACGTACATCAAATTGAGGTCGGGGTCGTAAGCCATGGCGTCCCACATGGTGCCGCCACCACCCGCTTCCCAATACTTCCCAGTCCAAGTTTTGGAAGCAATTTCTAAGGCTTTTGATTCAAAAGACAGCTCTGGATTGCCTGGAACACTATAAAATCGCCAAACTTGTTTCCCAGTTTCAGCATTATAGGCGGTCAAATAACCTCTTACGCCATACTCTGCCCCGCCATTGCCGATGATTACGTTGCCTTTTATCACCCTTGGTGCACCCGTAATGGTATAGGGTTTGGAAGAATCAACCGTTAGGGTTTCCCACATTTTTTTGCCTGTTGTGGCATTTAAAGCAATCAAACGACCGTCTAAAGAAGCTACAAACACTTTACCTTTGTACAATGCTACACCTCGATTTACGACATCGCAACAAGCTTTTTCGCCGTAACTTTTAGGCACTTCGGGGTCGTATTTCCATAATTCCTTTCCTGTCAGTGCACTAAGCGCATATACCATACTCCACGGCCCCGTCACGTACATGACTCCATTCGCAACCAGCGGTGTAGCCTCTACTCCACGGTCGGCTCCCAGCTCATAGGTCCACGCAAGCCCTAAGTTTTGGGCATTTTTATCCGTAATTTGCTGGAGTTGACTGAATCTGTTTTCGCTATAGTTCAAGCCATAAGTGAGCCAATTGCGCGAATTATTTACCGCTCCCTTGAGTGTTTCGTCAGTTACTTGTTGAGCGGAGTTAGCTACTTTTTTCTGTTGACCCTTAGAAGGTAAAGAAATCAGTAAAATGGCGTGGAGAATAACTTGGTATTTCTTCAATACCCGAACGCTCCATAGAAAAGCAAGATTGAAAGGTTGAAATAAGTGAAGAGACATAAAGTGAAGGTTTAGGAAGATAGGGTAAAAATAGTAATCGAAAGATATTGTTTTTTACAAGCAATCTCCTAAAACCAAGTCCGAAACTTATCCAACGGTCGAAATTTTACTGTTTTACTTTAGCAAATACCTCTCGTAGTTTCCCCTCCCAACCTTCTTGAATGAGTTTTCCGTCTTTGAGTGTAATCTTATGGGTTTCCACTTTCCCACGTCGTGTCATGTCCCACGACCATAGTTCGTTGGTTTCGGTCAAAACTTTTCCGTCAAACTGATAACGACACACCCCACCACCGTCGAATTTCTTGTTTTTTGGGTCATAATAAGCATAAACAGCATAAGGATAGGCGAAGATTTTCATCATCGTAAAGCCTTTGTATTTGCCTTCACCAAAGCGACTGGTACCACCCCAATACCCTTCTTGCATCATCCAAGCACCTTCTAAAGCATCATTTTTAAGCGGCTCAGTAGGTGTTACTCGTTCTCTGATTTCATCAATACTGTAATTTGGGTACTTGGCAGAGTTCAGTTTACCAAATTGATGGTACTCTTTAGGGCTAATTTTATAATTCATTTCAATCGTTGTACCTACCGCCGTAGAATCCCAAGAGTAGAAATCAATGGATTCAATATACTTACCATTATTAAGCTTGTACGTTCCTCCGCACAACCCACTCAGTTCGACATTGCCTTTCTTCATTTTTCCCGTAAACCAGAATCCATCTCTGAACACCTTGATATCCAGTCGGTCATCGGCAGCAGCCCACTCCTTATCATCGCCATATTTCATGCGGCTCATTTTGTAAGCACCATTGAGGCTACTTACCGATTCGTCGCTAAAGCCCCCCAGCCCCCATTGGGGGAGTAAAAATAAAAGCAGTAATTTTTTCATCGTCGTAGTTGTTTTAGTTTGACGATTCAAAACTACTGTACTCCTTTAGGCCGTGATTGTAAAAATGCGACATTTTAGTCGGAAACAGGCTCTATTTACCTGTAATATCTAATATCCCCCAATCTGGCTTCATTATCCAACCTTTGACAAACGGTTGTCCTTCGTGGTTGATTTCGGTAATACGATACCGTAATGGCTGGTCTAATTTAATCGCATAATTGAACTTGATATTTTTACTGCTTATATCAGGCGTATTCTTATAGAAAATAGCATGGATGATTGTCGGTTTATCGTCAATAGCTATAGCTTCTATCTCTACTTTTTTGGCATACAACTCAGGGCGTAGTTCATTGTTGAAATCATAACAACGGACATCAAACGCGGCATATTCAGCAGGAAGTTGCTCGTTGATGTCTATTTTTCTTATAAACAAACCCTCCTCCAACGGCGGCGTGATTTCTAATGCCCCTGCGCTCACCAAAAACTGTTTTTTGACACTTTTTTGCTGCAAACTATCCGTTAGGTTTTTGAGCACTTCTTTGAACATCGAATGGGGCGGAGCTTCTGCCAAAGCAATCGGGATTTCTGTACTGATACCTTCCGCAAAAAAAGCGTAGCCAATACTCACCAAAGTTTGTTTTTGTTGAAAAGATTTTTCAATCAATTGTGCGTCTTCGTTGGAAAGTGTAATCGTAAAAAACTGCTCGTCAGCTACCCCATTGGGCGTAGCTTGGAGATTGCTACTACGCACAAAACCCTGTTCATTGAGAACAATAGGCGTATATACCAAATATGATTGGGTATGACTGAGCGGCAGACTTTTAAGTTCAATATTGCCCAAAGATGCTTTTAGTGCGGCTATTTTTTCGGCAGAGATTCGTTGTACCATTACCCGAAATTGGCACAAGTTTTTGAAAATCTTTTTCTGTTGGTCGGCACTCAATCGCCTACCTGTATAGCGCATCATGATGAGTTTGAGATCAGGAGTGGCGTTTTTGTCTTTCACAAGCGCGATACCCGCTGGAGGGACATAATAAACCTTGGAATTGGACACGTCGGCATAGATCCGCGTGCCTTCGACCAACAGGCTTTTGTCGGGGTTGGGTTGCGCTTGGGCAGCATAATCACCCAATAGCCCAAGTATTGCTATGAATAGAAAGTGACGCATTATCGGCGAAGGAGTTTTTCAATGAGAGCTTTATTCAAAAATAACTGGGGCGTAGTTTCGGCAGTCCAGTTGGTTTCGACATTGGTTTGATTGCTCAAAATCAGCAATTTGTATTGATAAGAGATTTTTTTGTCGCTTCCTACATAAAACGGCCCAAGGATTACGTCTTGACCATCTTGGGTGATATTGGTAGTTCGTTCTACTTCACGGTTTTGTGTGGGGCTTCCTTGCATAGATTTTACCCGAATCTGCACCAACTTGGCGTTGAATGACGAAAGCAAATCCATGGATTGAACGGTGAGGGTGGTTTCGGTACTTCCCGAAAGTCCCGTGGTCAATCCTGCGATAAGTTGTTGCGTACAAGACGCACATGGTACTACTTCGTAGTCTATCCAGAGTTGAAGTACTTTGTCGCTTTGGTCAAACCAAGACGGAATTGTGTTGGCCTCAAAGCTAATTTTTGACATGGGAGGCACCGTAAGGCTACTGGCATTCCAAGAATATATGAAATTGTTGGATTTATTTTGACCTACGTTATCGTCGAGCAAGGCGTGTAAAAAACGTATTTTGATAGGAAACGGAAACAGGTTTTGCCACTCGTTATTTCGCCAGTTTTGTTTATTGAGAAGGATTTTACCAAACACCCGTCGGTCGCTAAACGACACATTGACGGGGATTTGACGCACAATAGAATCCATGCCAAAGGTCAAATTACCGCTCAACCCTAAGCCATTTTGAAGTGCCTGTACGATGAGGTCTTTGGTTTTGTTGTCGGTAGTCCATGTTATTTGCAACGGGCCAGAAAAATCATTGGGCAGAGTAACGTTTACTTTGTTGGGGTCTATTTGAAACACACCCTGAAAATCGCTTTTGAGCGATACGTTCGGGGTCGTATTGGCTCCCAATAATTGAATTTTGGGGTTTTGGAGCGTAATATTTTGAGATTTGTACAACTTCTGAATCAGGTATTTAACCGTTTCTATTTGCTTGGTCGTAATTCCTGCGTGTAGATTGGCATAAAACTGCACGTCGTTGTTAGCTCCATAAAGCACTCTAAACCCCTGAAAACCATCTTCTTGTGTCCATCGAAGCGTATAAGCCACGGGTGAAATATAAAAAGTTTCGGAAGCGGGATTGACATCGGGGTGAATTTCGGTACGGATGTTGCTGATTTCGTTGAGTTCAAAATCCACATCGCTACGGATATTGTCCCAAAGCGAAAACGAAACCTTGCTGGGGCCTTTGGGGGTGCGGTCGGAAACCGTTCCAGCGGTATTTCGGAGCGTTGTTGCGTTTTTGGAAACATCAGAAGCGAGGCTTTTGGCAGGATTGGGAAGTTGGGCCGTGGCCGACATCTGCCAAAGCGATACCGCCGAACCCACAGGGTCGAGTTTAACTGTCTGCTGAAGATTCTCGGCCTTGATTTGAGAATTCCATCGTTTGGGCAATGAAAACACGTAAGCCTTGTTAGGGGTAATGCGCTGCGGGTCCATGATTTCAACCGAAAGCTGTTTCGATTGTATTTCTACATTTTCAGGCATTTTGGCGGTTAGTATCAGCTCAACAGGACTTTGACCTTGCTGTATGCTTAGAGCAGGTGAAGCAAAGTTTGGCACTGACTGTGGCTTGTCGCTCGACGCGCTCGCTTGAATAATCGCTTTGGCAATACCCGTAAAATAGACCAGAACGGTGAGCGATTGGGCGGCATCATCAAGTACTACCACTGAGTCAAGTCTGCCCTGATTGGTGCTTGCTACGCCACGGGGAGGCCAATCGGGCAGTTTTTCATCGGAAGGAAGACTGCCTTGTACTTGCTCAAAAAGCTGGCGATTGTCGGTACTAATCAGTCGTAGTTTTCGGTTTTTGAGGCCGCTATGGTTTTGGTATTGGGCCCAAGTGGTATTGTTAAACACCACGAACACTACAACCATGAGAAGAAAAGCAAACCGTTTCATGTTATTGTCTTGGGGGAATGTTATCCACAAAAAGCACCTCGTTGGTAGTAGTCTTTAGGCCTGACTTGAGCGATATACCGTCGGTAAGTACCCAATCTATTTCGTAGTCATAAACCAAGTCACCGTTGGTGTGAAGCACCTCAATGACCTGCTCAAGAAGGTCGTTTTTGGGATTGATGGTGGCGCGTTTTGTGTATTCTACATTGCCCATTTTGTAATAAATCCTCACAAAAACCGCCCTGACAGTTGCTTTTTGCAACGCATCGGCTTCTCCCATAATTTTGATTTCAGACCGCTGAAAAGGCGGTGACAACGAAATGATTTGATTGTTGGAAGGTTTCCAATCTTCATTGACACTATATCCACCAAAAAAACTCCATGAGGTTTGGAAGTCATAGTTGAGCCAATTGCGGCGGTCGTTGTCGCCTTGTCGCCAACCGTAAAGCATCTTGAAAAAATTGCCTTCTTTATTGAAATTTTTACGGTCAATGCGTACTTCTTGCAAGCTGAGGTCACCTGCCCCGTGCCGCTTTCGTACACGCACAGTCACGTAGTTGATGTACTTGCCAAAATTATCGTTGCGGGCGGCTTCGCCGTCTAAGCGGGCGATAAGTTCGCGCTGGGTATAAAGATGACTCGCGGTATTGACTTCCATCATGCAATCGCGGCAATTGATACGGCCTACATTGCCCCCAAATGTCTCTTTGATAGTAACGGGGTCGTATTTTTTGAGGTCAATCTCTAAGTTGATTGTTCGCATCACTTTGGCACGATGATAAACTGCCTGCACCGAAAAATCGGCCAAAGTAATACCTCTACGCACTTCGATTTCGTCTTGTTTGTCTTCTGCTACTTGTTTGGCGGCTGTCAATTTCCCTTTTTCCTCTTTGTATTTTGCCTCAGTTCTACTTTTGTCTATTTCTTTTTGTTCTTCTTCGAGTCGTTCCTTTTCTTTTTTAGAGGCTTTCAAATCTTTTTCTTTGTCCACCACTTTAAGCGAGTCACGAGCGGTTTTGGCTTCATCACGCTCTTTTTCCAAGGTAGCTATTTTCTCTTGTTGTTCATCTATTTTGGCTTTTAGCTGCTCGTCTTCCATTTTATTTTTTTCGGTTTGCGCGTCAGTTACTTTCTGCTCGGCTGAGGTCACGGCAACATCGGCTGTGGCTTTTTCGGTTTGAAAACCAGTAAGTTCCTTATCTTGTCGCGCTCTGACGGCATCTTGTTTAGCTTTGGCAGCGGCAGTATCAATCATAAAACTTTCAGCCCTGCCCGTCTTGGCGATTGAATCGGTGGGGGCAGGCTCAAAACAAAGCGCGATGATTTTGTCGGTGATTTTACTGATAAGGCGTTGTTGGGTGCTGTCGTTGCCTACGGTGGTGGCCTCAATCACGCCCTTGTTTTTAAGTTCTGTGACCATATCGCTGATTTGAGCGCGAAAGATGGGTATGTCAACATCCTGATTCATCAAGCGATGTTTTTTGAGTGCATCCCAATTGACCTTCATTTTTGTACCGATAGGAGAGTTTAGTCCCGCTAAATCCATGCTAAAATTGAGCGAAACATCGGGGTTGTTGCTACGGAGGGTTTCCCAGAGAATAGTAGCATCTTGGGCATTGAGTGGGAAGCCTACGGCCAGTACATCACCGTCTAAAATCGGGGCAGGACCCACACCCAAGACTTTAACTTGATTGTTGGTAGCAGCACTTTTGGTGACTAAACTCACCGTACCAGATTTGTATATTACAGGCCCAATGAGCTTGGCTCCTGGCACTTTGCGTTGGAGTTCCGATTCTGCCTGTTGGATTTCTTCGGGTGTGATGATTAATCCCATCAGAAAATGCACCCATCCGCCGCCTTCGCCTTCGGTGAGGTCGGTGTCTTCTTTTCCAGAACCTTTGTTGGTGACATATTTCACAAACAAAAACTTAGGCTTGCCCGTGGTTTCATCGGTGGCGATACGGACTTTATTGGGAAGGTAGTAGTATTTTTTGGAATCTTCTCTCGACGGACAAGCTTTTAGTGGCCCCACGGTAGTGATTTGATCAAGCAATACCCCCATAAAAAATTCGGTATCGGCCTTTTTAGCAGGTATTGCAGAAACGGCAGGAGTCGTTTCCTCGGGTTTTGACGTAGCAGGCGTTTCCTGCGTATAGCCATACCTAACCACAGCCAGTAGCACGAGTAATAACAACTTTTTCATGGCTTTATTATTTGTTGATGTTGGGCAAAAAACTCACTGAAAAAAAAGTTCTATTTTTATTAACATTGAGGTTGACGGGCTGTATCAGATTGGAATAAGCGTAGCCTGCACTAATAAATATCTCATTGGAAATAAATAAGTTAGCCTCAAAATTTCCAGTAATCACTTGCGTAGGGGGAACATTACCGCGAGGTGTTTTGAAGGCAACTACAAATTGTTTTTCGTTAAGAATTTGTTGGAATGTCCCAAAAAATCGAAAGGATAGATTGCCAGCAATATTCTCACGCAAAGCTGCACCTTTACTCGCCCCTTTGGTTTTGACAAGCGGAATCAAGTACCGAAAATCAAGGCTCGACTGAATGGTCGGAATAAAATAATTGGTGATTTGCTGAACGTTGTCATTTTTGAACTGCTTGTCTAAGACTTTTGAGCCAAACCGAAAGTCCACCTGTGCTCCTTTAATGTCTTTGTTGATGACATCACCCCCGTTGGCAAAATAAGCTACTTTCGACAGCGACAAATTCAACAAACCACCCATTTGATTAAGAAGGTCGTTGGCAAAAGCTCGTGTCGAGTCAGCCCGGCGCGATACGTAAAGCGGTACCGTATTGTAGAGATAAAAGTTCCACGGGCTTTTGCCAATGTAGGCCGTGAGTTTATAGGTTTTCAAACTTGCCTGCGGCGATGCCCCCGAAAAAGCAAACGAGGCCGTGTTGAGGAAGTTAGAGCCTGGTTTTACTTCGGCGGTTTTGGTATCCACACGATTGGTTTCGACCGATTGACCGAGAGCGTTCCAAGACAAAGCAATGCCGAGGAAACAACATATAGAGAAATGTTTCATGTCAAGTAAGGGTTGAGGGAGTATGTTTGGATTAATCTAAAGTGATGCTACGGAGAGATTTGTTGTCTTGATCTGCTACGTAAATCGTATTATTTTTAGACGAATAGTAGATGGCTTTGGGTGTTTGAAATTTGCTGATAGTACCATCCATATTACCTGGACTACCTACCATACCCGCTATTGTACTTACAACGTACTGCCCATCTGTATTTTTGGTGACCATTCGTATGAGGCTGTTTCCAGTATCACTGATAAAAAAAGTATCTCCTGCCCCTTTTGTGATAGCATAAGGCTTATTGAACCAAGCCATAATAGCATGACCATCACCTTGTGCATTTGGATTGGTATAAGGTTTGGCAGTAGTAGAACCTACAAGAATGCTGGTACTGGTAATTTGGTTGTTTGCATCATAGATACCCATAACTATCCCCCCCTCAATAGGTATATACAATTTTTCGCCATTGGACAAGGAAATGCCTGTGGATGAGATATTTGTAGGTAAAGCTATGGCTTTGCTATAGGGAGATTCCCAAGCCGCACTTGAGGTGGTGGTTTCATAAACTTGTGGCGTACTTGTCCCTAAGTATATATTTAGTCTATTCAAAATACCTATAGAATTAACCGTTACCGATTCTAAAGTTGCAGGTAATGGTACACGGGCAATACTCATTGAATTTACATTAAAAGAGTATTTTTGAGTAGTAGAAATATTTACTTTGGTGCTGTTTACAAAAAATTGGGCCATCATATTTTTGCCAGCCTCTTTGTAAGGCATCAACAAAAGGCCATCATAAGCTACTATAATCATTGGAGTTATCAGGCTTGAATTCGACGTATTTTGAAAGATTGTTAGATTGTTTATTACGTCTGTGAGAGCAGCAGGTTTGATAGAAACATTTAATTTTTTAGCAGACAATGTCCGATTTGTTCCACTTATAGCTGTTGTAACATAATAAATGGCATCGTCGTTGGCATCAAAAGTCCAAGTTCCACCAGTAGGGCTGGGGTTATCAATCAATGTTGATACCGTAGCTGTCAATTTTTATAAAATCTCTGGCTTTTCTTTGGCCTCATAATCAAGCACTTTCACAGTAGCCTTCCCGTTGACGAGTCCTTTGGGGATTTTGACTTTGACGAGGGTGTTCGTGACTGATTGTACAGGCACATCAGTCGTTCCTACTGCGACCTTCACATCGGCGGCGGTCGTACCAAAATTGTCGCCCGCAATGTCTATCACGACATCTTTGATTCCTGTAAGGGCAGTGAGGTGGTGATTTTGGGGACTTTTGTACCGAAACGCCAACGAGCCTCCGACCGCAAATCCAAGAATGGTGACAGAAACAGCTCCTGTTTCAGGCACTTTGGGGGGTATCGTAAACTTGATTTCGGTGTCGGTCACGGAGGTGATGTTAGACGCAGGAACGTCAAACGCGGCAATTTTGATTTTGATGTCTTCTTTTTTAGTACCAAAATTGATCCCCGTAACACTAACGGTTTCCCCTACACGTCCCGTGAGGGAGGTGGCGTTGGTAATAGAGGCTTTGCCTTTGAAGGTAAAGATTATATCAGTGGGTTTTGGACTGATGCCCGCATCGTCGGAGGCCAAAATATCCGTACCTACGTTGAGTTTGACCACCACCTTGCCCGCGCCTTGTTTGCCCGTGGGCACTTTGAATTTGATTTCGGTATCGGTTACGCTACTGATGTCGGTAGCGGCCAATGCCACCTTTTGAGGTGTGGTCTGAATCTCGACGGTGATTTTGGCTTTGTCATTACCAAAACGCTGACCCGTAATAGTGACATCATTGCCCTCCTGAGCTATTTCGGGGGTTACGTTAGTCACCACGGGGCAGTTGGGGCAAGGGCTATCGTCGGCAATTTGCTCTGGTTTACAGCCCATTACGTACGCAAAAAACAAAAAACAAAGCGTTGATTTGAGTAACTTTTCCATGATAATACGATGTTTATTTGTCAGTGGATACTTTAAAAATGTCTTTGAACTTGTCCAAAACCTCGAACCCTTTGTTGATTTTCTTTTCGTTTTCGCTCCCTGCCGTCAGAATTTTCCCTGCTTCTATGGCTTTCTGAAAAACGCTCGAAGTCTTGTCGTTGAACTGTTCGGGGATATTGGCATAGACATAACCATCATTGATTTTGGCGTTCCAGTCAAGGGCGAGTTTCCCTTCGGTTTTGTGCGTAAACACCATGCGGTAAGCGTAGCCTTGTGTGCTACGGTCCATCAAAAACGTACGCGATACAAGTGGGTTATTCTGCGAAACTGTGAGCGGAATCTCCGATTCTATCTCCTGCCCAAACTTTCTGTACCGTACTTGCAGCGTAGCGCGGGCTATCTGCATGAGTTTCAGTTGTTCTATATCGCCCTCAAACTCGATGGTGCGGGGGGTAACAGGTGCACCCAGCGTCACGCCTTGCCACTCGCCTCTCACCCAAGCGGGATTTTCGGGATAAATGATGTTGCCTTTAAGGCTCCATTGCATTTTGTACTCGTAGAGGTCGGTGCTATTATCACCGTTGCGGGCGTAGGTGATGCTGCCTTGCGTACCCGTTTTTTTGAGGTAATCGCGGTCTATCGTGATGTCGTCGTTGAAAGGCTGGCCATTGCTTCGATTTTTGCGAACGCTCACTGTTACATAATTGACCTCTTGATTGAACATCTGCTCGGCCTCCAAATCAAGGATAAACCGAATGTCACGGTGCTGAAAAAACGGGTCGGAGAGGTTGATCGCCGTGACACAGTTGGGATTGTTTCTGACACCGTTGTACCAATCGGCCAAGTTGCCCACTAATTGAAGAGGATAAGATATGGTGGTACGCATGGCAAGGTCAAACGTCTCTGTTTTTTTTGCCAGTTTGCTCCTAAACTTCGATTTATTGATGCTGTAACTGTATCGAATGTCTTGGTCTTTGATGGGGCCATTGCCCGTGGGCGTTGAGGCAGCAGGTAACACAGGAGGCTCGGCACTTCTGTCCGTTATCGAATTGACAAACATTTCGGTAAAATGCTCCACCATTTTATCGGCAATAGCACTATTTTCTCGGTAATTTTCGATTTCAATTTTAACTATTTTGGTTTCTACCAACGATTTACGTAGCGAATCCATTTGGGTGCGAGTAATATTATCAATGCTTGTGGATTTGAACATTGACCAAAGCCCTCCCCAACTTGATTTTTTGGTAACTACCGCTTCGTCTTTAAACTGCTGCGACATGGTTTCTAATTTTTCCCAATCAAACGTAATCTTACCACGTACCGAGGGGGCTAAGAGTTTAAACTTGAAATCCATACGAAGGCTCAAATCGGCAATGGATTTGGTCTTTTCTAAGGTGGTGGCCATGAGCTGGGCAGTGTATTTGTCCATTTTGGTACCTACTGCGACCACACCCCCAGGAAACACGGGCGCACGGCCAGAAGTGATGAGTTTGGCAGCTTTGTCATCAGACAATGAGGCCGATACCACACCAAAAGAGTTTTCGCCCGATTCCAACTCGACAGGACCTTTCAGGATGGGTCGCCCACCTGTGAGATTGCCCCCTTGAAGTTTGCGCTCCAGCAATGACTGCGCTTCGGCCATCTGCGCTTGGTCAAGCCCCCACTCCATCAGAAAGTGCATCACCGCTCCTTGCACACCGCCCGCGCTCTCGCGGGCATCGGTGGTGTATTTCACAAACAAAAACTTGGGAGTGCCATCTTCACGTTTGGATAGGCGCAAGTTGGTAGGAATGTAATAAAATTCGTTGGAAGGTGGCCCTGGGTTGCCGATAAGGCTTCTTTGGTCGAGGGTAATGGCCTTGCCGTACATGATGATGTTGAGGCCGCTTTGTAGCACCACTTCCACCTTATTGTTGTAGTCGAGTATTTGGGCTTGAATGTTCGTAAAAGCAAACAAAATCGCGGCACAAAAGCCTACTGATGAGCGTATTGATTTCATATTGAGTACTTGATTTAAGGATTCGGAATATTGTCTATCACTATCAAACCGTATTTATCTTTACCTGTCATTTGGTGTTGTTTTCCATCTTTTTTGACCCATACAATACTGTAATCAAGCGAATTGGCAGTAAGAGGGAGCGTTACTTCAAACGTCTTGGTTTCGAGGTTGTCTTGTGGGCTAATACGAATCCTCTCGGTGCGCTGTTGCCCTCCCAGCGTATAGTTTACCTGCACTGCCACGAGGCTTACGCCTTGGTCTTTGAGTTTGGCGAGATCACCTTCAAGCGACACTTTCCAACGTTTGTAAGGTACGTGCAGATTAATAATGGGAGAATTGGAGGAAAGCCATTCCGACGCAATGCTGCCCCCACCTATCAACTGCCACTTGACTTGGTACTCGTATTCGAGCCACTGAAGGCGGTCTTGGTCGCCCTGATTGAGGTAAGAAACGGTTCGATTTTGTTTTTGCCAAGTGGCTTTGTTGAGCGTGATTTCTTGGAGGGTCATGCTGCTGTCTTGGTGTGTTTTTTTGACCAATACCGTCGCATTATTGAAGATTTTATCAAAATCTCGTTCTACTTCACCGTCCAGTCCTACCGTGATTTGTCGTTTTTGAAAAGCTATATCGTACAGCGAAATATCTTTAAAAATGAGCGGGTTAGTGCCGTATTTTTTGTGTAAATTTCCGATATTGAAAGTCACAAAATGATGCCGCTCAATGTTGCTACGCCCGCTGAAATCATACTTTACTTCGCCTTCGTTGCGGATATTGCGGCTTTTGTAGGCCATATTGAACGAAAAGATAGGATTCTCTGATAACCCTTTGCTAAACGCCTCAGAAATGGATTTGGAAAGACCACTTTGCTTTTGAGCCCCTACTTTTTCGGGCGGTACAGGCTCGTACAACAAATCAATGATTTTGGTGTAAACCCTGTCCATGAGGCTTTCCAAGCGAGAATTACTGCCAACGACATTCAACTTTATGGCTTGATTGTTGAGCAGTTTTTCTACCTGGTCTTTTACTTCTCCGCCCAACTGAAACCCTTCCACGTTCAGACTTGCCCCAGCCTGCCTGTCGCGCATTTGGTAGGTTTTGGTCCAATTGACCTCCAACTGCGCTTGATAAGACTCCGTAAAACCTTCAAATACAAAATCAAAGACAATGGAAACATCGGAAGTACCAGTTTTGAAACTTTCGAGTAGTATTTTGGCATCTTTAGGCGTGAGTTCAAACGAAAACGCCATCGTGCTGTTTTCGAGTACGGGCGCGTCGCCAGTGCTCAGAACTTCGTATTGTTTGTCATTGAGAATAGACGATACCAACGCATAGCGGGCTTTTTTGAAAATAACGGTGCCTTGAATCGTGGCTTTCTCGTGTACTTTATTTTTTAGGATGTTCTCGGCTTTTTTGATGGCCTCTTGGGGCGTATTGTACAACACCAAAAAATGCAACACTGCCCCGCCGTCAGCGTCGGTGATAGACTGTTCACCCTCGGTGGGCTTGTTGATGACATAGCGAAGCATCGAAAACTTGGGTAATCCTTGCTCATTGATAGCCAAGTTGGCCGTAGAAGGCAAATAAAAATACCGCAACGAATCTTGTACCAACGGAAAACACCACAATCCACCTACTTTGATACCGCGGTCAATAGCAATCTGCTGTGCCATAACACTCACAGCACTTAAAATCAATACGATATGTAGAAAAAAGCGTTGCATTGTTTGCCGTTATTGGTGAATGGCCTTGCCATTATGCCCTTTGTTCTGTTATTTAAACGCTACCTTGTCGGGTACGGAGAGATTGAGATATGATTCGCCAGTACGCCATTCTTGAAGCGGTTCTTCTACTTTTCCATTTTTACCGTACCAGATTACTTGATATGCTACGGGTTCGGCAGGGTCGTGATAAAGCGCAAATTTCACGGTAGGATTGGCATCTTCGGGTTTGAGTACCATGCTTTTTTGGGCTTGGGGCTGCTGATTCAGAATTACAAAAAAACGCACATTAGCCGAGGCAATTTCTCGTTCTTTCATCAGGGCACGGTCGAGGTCAAGCTCTATGACTCGTTTCTTGAAAGGTGGCACCAGTACCACCGACGAGCCGGTGGATTTGAGCCATTTATTGGGGTCGGTGGGTTGTTTGATAAAAACATTATTGCCTTTCAAACTCCAACTTACTTGGTACTCATAATCCAGCCAAGAAGCATCTTTTACTCCCAAACGTGGGTAGCGAGCCACTTTAAAATCAGTACCTTTTTCTACATCTAAGCGTCTGATAGTGAGGTCTTCGGTGGCATCATTTTCGCCGTT
>JBGAUP010000469.1:0-2454 GCA_044228585.1 Runella sp.
TTTTTAGAAAATTATTGATGATTAGCTGGGCTTATTTCCTGAGTCAGACCGTTTGGGCGGTAAAAATTGATACTGTGGAAACCTACAGTGCTTCCATGAAAAAAAGTATTAAGGCGGTAATCATCACACCCGATGCCTACGATGGAAACAAGGAGTTTCCAGTGGTGTATTTACTGCACGGTTACAGCGACAGCTACAACGGATGGGTCAAAAAAGCACCTTTCATGCGCGAAGCCGCCGATGTCTATCAAACCATTATTGTATGTCCCGACGGCGGATTTTCGAGCTGGTACTGGGATAGCCCCCTTGACCCGACGATGCGCTATGAAACCTACGTTTCCAATGAGCTGGTGGCATGGGTTGATAGCAAATACAAAACCATCAAGAGCCGCGCAGGAAGGGGGATTACGGGCTTGAGCATGGGCGGACATGGTGCGTTGTATTTGGCCCTAAAACACCAAGACGTATTCGGAACGGCGGGAAGCATGAGCGGTGGCGTGGACATTCGGCCCTTTCCCAACAACTGGGACATGGCCAAACGCTTGGGGAAGTATTCGGAAGCACCCGAAAATTGGGAAAAGAATACGGTCATCAACATGCTCCACTTGGTCACACCCAATTCGTTGGCGTTGATTATTGACTGTGGAAGCGACGACTTCTTTTATCGGGTCAACAACAATCTGCACGAAAAATTACTGGAGCGCAACATCCCGCACGACTACATCTCTCGTCCTGGCGGACACAATTGGCCGTATTGGAACAGCGCGGTAAGTTATCAATTGCTATTTATGAAGCAGTATTTCGAGAAACAGAAAAGCAAATAGCGGTATGTCTATCAAACATTTTGTCCGCGACAGTTGGTTGACTGCCTCTTATTACACGGGTTTAAGTCAGTTGTACCATGCCTTAGCAGGACGAAAACGAGGTGTCATTTCGTACCATAATGTGCTGCCCGTGAATCAATTGCCCCCGTTTGACACGTACAACGTGGACGTAACGGCGGCAGTGTTTGATAAGCAGTTGACATTCCTGAAAAAACATTTTCGCGTGTTGCCCATTCAGGAACTGGAAAACCCCCAAGCGCAGGGAATCTTTCTGACGGTGGATGACGGGATGCGGAACAACTACGAAATTCTGGCCCCGATTTTGGAACAACATAACCTAACGGCCCTCTTTGCGATTTGTCCAGCGATGATTGACGGCGTGATACCGCACATTTGGCGCGACCATTTGTTTTTGTTGCTGCAACAAGCCCAAGGGCAAGAAGTGTTTTTACCGATGAATCAGTATCAGAAATCCTTTCCAAGGTTTGAAACCTTGGAAAGGGTAAACGCTCTGACACGACAAATAAAAAAATACGTTTACGAACACCAAATCGCTGATGTTTATGACCTTTTAGAGGAGATTTGTAAAAAAAATGGCTGGCCTTACGTCCAAATCAACCACGACCCACTGCGCTATCAGTTTATGAATTGGGCGCAAATTCAGGACTTAGCCAAGCGTGGTCACCGCATTGCCTCGCATACCATGACTCACCGCGTTTTGAAGTTTTTGTCAGCAGATGAAAAACGGTATGAGCTTTTGGAATCAAAAAAACGACTTGAAAGTCAGTTAAAGCTTCCTATTGATATTTTGGTTTATCCTTACGGAAGCATGGCAGAGATTGACAATGCCACGGTCGATGCCGCGCAGGCGGCAGGCTATACAACGGCTCTGATGAATGTACAATCTCATTCGCTTTCCCAGCCCAATCTTACTTTACCCCGTTTTGCCTTTCCACCCACCGCCAACGCGGCGCATTTACACGCGATTGTATCGGGCTATAAATTTTTGTTTCGGTAGGGGGGGGGGATAGGTTAGGTTCTTAGCAGTAAATGTTTTATATAGGGGATTGGGATGGATTGCCTATTTTTGAAAAATCAATGGAAAGAAGCCTTTAAAATTCGTCAATTCCTTCTTCCTGCATCAATTGGGCGAGGTTTAAAACACAATCATCCAAAACAGGAATATGGGTATGAAAAGGTACAATAGTCCAGGTTTCAATTTTTGAGAAGACAAAAATGATTTTATTT
The DNA here is from genome assembly GCA_044228585.1 of Runella sp. GTDB lineage: Bacteria > Bacteroidota > Bacteroidia > Cytophagales > Spirosomataceae > Runella. Next base: position 2,073 of record JBGAUP010000469.1, read on the forward strand.
TGAGTGAGAATCCAGATGACTTTTTCGGTACCGAAGTCGAGCATTTTCTGGGCTTTTTCAATAATGTAATTGGAGTCTTCTTCGTGGTCGTCAGGGTCTATGTCTATTCGGACGTCTATTTCGACGACGACTTTTGGGGGACAGAGAAATATTGATTCGTTGGAATAATGCCCTCTTTTTCAAAAATAGCAATATCATTGGCAAGATTGCTTTTTTTGTCAATATGAAGTCCAGCTTCATTGGTGACAACCCAGTATTGTTTTCGATTGATTCGGTCAAAAATAAAACCATAAACAATTCCTACCAATATTGATTGTAAAGCACTACTACCCATGATTTCAGAAGTTTTTTTCTTTTTTATTAATACCTCTTTGTACCCCTT
>JBGAUP010000083.1:0-20540 GCA_044228585.1 Runella sp.
GGCTTGAACTGCCTCCCAACATCTATCTGTTCCGCATGGGTGGTCGGGATGGGTCATAATGGCTTTGCCACCAAAAGATTCAACGTGTTCGAGAATACGGATGTCGTCGGTAGCAACGATGACATCAGATAGGCATTTTGCCTTGGAGGCTTGCTCATACACCCGTTGGATCATGCTTTTGCCTTGAATATCAATGAGGGGTTTGCCTGGGAAACGCGTAGAGGCGTAACGGGCGGGAATAATTCCAATAATCATAATGAATAGTTTTTCGTTGCTAAATACACTAATTTTGCGGAAAATTCACAGTAAAAACTGATATGAACGAATACAATCACCGCGAAATTGAGAAAAAATGGCAGGAGTTTTGGGAGAAAAACCAAACCTATAAGACTGAAGTTGACCATAGTAAACCCAAGTACTATGTGCTTGATATGTTTCCCTATCCTTCGGGGGCAGGTCTGCACGTAGGTCACCCCCTGGGCTACATTGCTTCTGACATTATTTCGCGTTATAAAAGACTCAAAGGTTTCAACGTATTGCACCCAATGGGTTTTGATAGTTTTGGTTTGCCTGCTGAGCAATACGCTATCCAAACGGGGCAACATCCCGCCATTACCACCGAGCAAAATATCAATACGTTCATTGCACAATTAAAAAATATCGGTTTCAGCTACGATTGGAGTCGTGAAATCCGCACGTCTGACCCCAATTATTACAAGTGGACGCAGTGGATTTTTATGCAGTTGTTTAATCACTACTACGACCGAGACGCTGATAAAGCCCTGCCTATAAGCCACTTAATAGCTCAGTTTGAACAAGGCGGCTCGGCAGCAGTCAACGCCGTATGTGACGAAGATGCGCCCGAATTCAGTGCCGAGGAGTGGAAAGCCATGAGCGAAAAAGAACAACAATTAGTATTGTTGAAATACCGCTTTACCTTCCCCGAAGAATCTTACGTCAACTGGTGCCCAGGTTTAGGAACGGTACTCTCAAACGACGAAGCTATGCGTATCACTGCGTATGCTGACCGTTTGTTGAGCGGTTTGGACACCATTGATTGGCCCGAACCTCTGAAAGAGCAACAACGCAACTGGATAGGAAAAAGCGTAGGGGCAAGTGTGAAATTTGCGATTAACCCCACCCTAAATCCCTCCCCTGACAGGGAGGGACTTACTAATTCCTCCCCTACAGGGGGAGGTAAGGTGGGGGTTATTGAGGTTTTCACCACCCGCGTTGATACCATCTATGGTGTTAGTTTCATGGTATTGGCCCCCGAACACGAATGGGCATTGGAATTGACTACGCCCGAACAAAAAGCCGATGTAGAAGCCTACATCAAATGGGCGGCAAGTCGCAGCGAAGTAGATAGAATGGCCGAAAAGAAAGTTTCGGGCGTGTTTACAGGTAGTTACTGCATCAATCCTTTGAACGAAGAAAAAGTACCCATTTTCTTAGCCGATTATGTCTTGGCGGGTTATGGTACGGGCGCAGTAATGGGCGTCCCTTCGGGCGACCAACGCGATTGGAACTTTGCAACGCATTTTGGCTTGCCGATTGTACCGATTTTGGATAGTCAAAAAGACATTGACCAACAGGCCGATAATACCAAAGAAGGGCATTATATCAATTCGGGTATTATCAACGGCATGACCTACCAAGAAGCCACTGAAACGCTTATTAAGTGGTTAGAAGAGCGTAAATTGGGTAAAGGTAAGGTACAATACCGTCTGCGTAATGCCGTGTTTAGCCGTCAACGTTATTGGGGTGAGCCTGTGCCTGCCTATTTCAAAGACGGGGTGCCGTACTTGATTGATGAGGCTGATTTACCATTGGAATTGCCCAAAATTGATAAGTATTTGCCAACTGAAACGGGTGAGCCACCATTGGGACGTGCGGAGGGCTGGACATATAACCCTACCCTAAATCCCTCCCCTGTAAGGGAGGGACTTGAAACTCTCCTCCCTACAGGGGAGGGGCAGGGGGTGGGGTTCCCTCTCGAACTCAGCACCATGCCAGGTTGGGCGGGGTCGTCGTGGTATTGGTATCGCTATATGGACCCTCAAAACAACGAAGCCTTCGCTTCTAAAGAAGCGATTGACTACTGGCAACGTATTGATTTTTACTTGGGTGGCTCAGAACATGCTACGGGTCACTTATTGTACAGCCGTTTTTGGAATAAATTCTTGAAAGACTTAGGCTTAGTACCCCACGAAGAATTTGCGGCTAAACTGGTGAATCAAGGAATGATTCAGGGACGAAGCAATTTTGTGTATCGTTTAAAATCAGGCGATAATGCAAAGCCTGTCTTTGTTTCCCATGGCTTGATAGGACAATATGAGACTACCAAATTACACGTTGACGTAAATATAGTGGAAAATGACGTGTTGGATACCGAAGCCTTCAAAAACTGGCGTGAAGACTTTGCCAATGCCGAGTTTATCCTTGAAAAAAATTCCCTCCCTGTTGGGGAGGGCCAGGGTGGGGTCTATATCTGCGGTTGGGAAGTGGAGAAAATGTCTAAATCCAAGTACAATGTTGTCAACCCTGATACCATTGTTGACAAATACGGTGCCGATACGCTCCGTATGTACGAAATGTTCTTAGGACCATTGACCGATGCCAAGCCGTGGAATACCAACGGTATCAGCGGAACTTCTAACTTCTTGCGTAAGTTTTGGCGATTGTTCTTTGAAGACCAAACGGGCAAATCGAAACTGACTGATGCCGAGCCAACTCCTGAAGAACTGAAAGTATTGCACCGCACCATCAAGCGGGTAGAAGACGATTTGGAAAGGCTTTCGTTCAATACCGTAGTGAGTACATTTATGATTGCAGTCAATGATTTGAGTGACTTGAAGTGCCACAAGAAAGCCATTTTGCAAGACATGGTAATTTTGCTGTCGCCGTATGCTCCCCACATCACCGAACAACTTTGGACAGCCCTCGGCAACGAAGCAGGTACGATTTCTTACGCACAATTCCCCAAATTTGAACCTAAGTACTTGGTAGAAAGCTCATTTGAGTACCCGATTCAAATCAATGGTAAAGTACGGGCCAATATTCCATTTCCCGTAGATATGTCGAAAGAAGACATTGAGCAAGGTGTTTTGGCCAACGAAACCGTTCAGAAATGGCTGGAAGGTAAAGCCCCTAAAAAAGTGGTGGTTGTACCCAAACGGATTGTGAATGTGGTATTATAAAAACTTTAGACTCGCTATTCAAAAAACGCTCCCATGACTGAGAGCGTTTTTTGTTTTATAACTCATGCCCTTCATAAGGTGTAGTAAGCCGTTGATTATTTTAGCTTTAATGACTAATAATCAAATTTGCCCCCTTCTACCATGAAAAAATCGCTTTTATCCACGGCTATTTTGCTATGTTCTTTGGTTAGTCTTGCACAACAATCCGCCAACCGCCCCACTTTGGTCGCTGGGATTCCTGTTAACTATAATGAAGATTCGGTTGGGACCTATACCCTTCCTGACTTGTTAACCTGCTTGGACGGTCAAAAGGTAACATCAGCAAAAATATGGGCCCAAAAACGGCGTCCTGAGTTGCTAAAATTGGTAGAAGAGATTCAATTTGGAAAAATGCCTGCTCCTCTTTCCGAAATGAGTTTTAACGTGTTTGACAAGGGTACTCTGGCATTTGGGGGAAAAGCGATTCGAAAACAAGTCACGGTGTATTTTACCAAAGATACGTCAGACTATAAAATGAATTTACTGATTTACTTACCCACTTCCGTTAAAAAACCTGCGCCTTTGCTGCTGTCTATTTCATTTGCGGCTTATAATCAGGTCATTGACGATACAGGTTTGTTGGTAGGGAATATTTGGTCGAGAGAAGGCAAAAAAGTAAAAGCCGACAAGCCAAGTGCATTTGGGAAGTTAAACGTGGCGCAATTTCTGGAGGCAGGAATTGGGTTTGCCATCGTGTATTACGGTGATATAGAGCCTGATTTTAAAGATGGCATCAAATACGGCATCAGAAGTAAATACCTGAAAACGGGGCAAAACGACGTTGCGGAAAACGAATGGGGAGCGATTTCGGTATGGGCTTGGGGACTGAGCCGCGCGATGGATTATTTTCAAACCGATAAACAGATTGATAGCAAGCGAGTTGCGTTGCAGGGAGCTTCACGATTGGGAAAAACGGTGTTGTGGGCAGGCATACACGATACGCGTTTCAAAATGGTGATTGCCAGCATTTCGGGGGAAGGAGGGGCCGCGTTGGCTCGGCGAAATTATGGCGAAACTGCCCAACACATCACCGACCCGTCCCGTTATTTATACCAATTTGCGCCCAAGTACCATACCTATGCCTCCAATCTAAACAATTTACCTTTCGATGCTCATGCGTTGGTGGCATTGATGGCACCGCGCCCGCTTTTGTTGCAAACGGGTAGCACGGATTATTGGTCAGACCCGAAAGGGGAATTTCTATCGGCCATCGCCGCCACCCCTGTATATCAACTTTTCAAGAAACAAGGGCCAGCCACCTCTGAAATGCCAAAAGCAAACGATACATCGCTGTTAATGAATGACTTGGGGTATTATATGCACGAAGGAGGGCATACCGTTTTGCCTACCGATTGGACGCATTTTATCGCTTATATGCAAAAATATCTTTAACGTTATTGTTGCCGTATAGGTAAAGTGACACTACTCAGACAGTCACGGTATTTTTCATAAACCACGCCTTACATTCTTCTAAATCAGACTGACAGACTACCATTACGCCAGTGCTAAAAACCTCTTCGTATTTTTCAAAGTTCTCTTTTACGATTTCTTCTAACCGTTTCCTCTTAGCCATTTTCAGCTCTTCTTCAATCTTTTTGAGCAAATCACTAACATACTCAGGGTCTTGAATAGCCAACTCTTTGAGGGCTTTTTCAATCATATTTTTTTCCAATATGGCTGTCGTAATTGTAGTTATTAGAACGCCTAAACCGTACTGCTAAACAAAGATGCAATTTATTTGATTCCAATCTCAAATTGGCATTCGCTAACTATCTCTTCCAAGGTTTTAAACCTTGGAAGGATGTAGTTTTACCCCAATTTCACCAATTCCCGCAAATCACTGTTCGACAAATCTCCCAACCACGTTTCACCGTCGGTGACGGTGAGATTGGCGAGTTCGCGCTTGTTTTGAATGAGTTTATTGATTTTTTCCTCAAAACTCCCCTGCGTAATGAACCGATGCACCAGTACATTTTTGGTTTGCCCAATCCGAAAAGCTCGGTCGGTGGCTTGGGCTTCTACCGCAGGATTCCACCACAAATCGTAATGAATCACGTTGTTGGCAGCCGTGAGATTCAATCCCGTACCACCCGCTTTGAGCGACAAAATCAAGATACGCGTGGCGCGGTTGTGCTGAAAATCTTCCACCATTTCATCCCGATTTTTGCGGCTTACGCCACCGTGTAAAAACGGCACTTCCAACTGCATTTGCTCCTGAAACATTGTTTGCAGCAACGTCCCCATTTCTTCGTATTGGGTAAAAATCAAGGCTTTTTCGCCATTTTCTAAGACCTGTTGCATCAAATCAAGCAACAACATTGCTTTGCCCGAAGCTTCGGGATTGGCCCCGCCTTTTTTGAGATAATGCGTCGGGTGGTTGCAAATTTGCTTGAGTGCCGTCATCATTTTAAAAATCAATCCGCTGCGCTTGAAACCATCTTTTTGGCCTTCGATACCGCGCAAAGCTTGGTCTACCACGCTTTGATACAAAGCCGCCTGTTCGTTGGACAATACGCAACTCTGGTCTATTTCAATCTTATCGGGAAGGTCTTGAATGATTTTTTTATCGGTTTTAACCCGTCGCAGAATAAACGGCTCGGTCACGCGCTTAAACTTATTGAGTTTGTGCTGGTCACGGTCTATTTCGATGGGGATGGCGTAGTCGCTGATAAATTTTTTGAGGCTACCCAAATAACCTTTGTTGGCAAAATCAAAAATAGACCAATATTCCGACATTCGGTTTTCGACGGGCGTACCACTCATGGCAATTTTCACGCCAGCTTTCATCTTCTTGACTGCCTTGGTTTGAGCGGTGGAAGGGTTTTTGATGTTTTGTGCCTCATCAATCACCATCACCGACCACCTAAGTTTGGATAGCGATTCTTCCTCGCTACGCACCACGCCGTAAGTAGTCAGTAAAATATCGGCCTCGTTGAGTTGGGTCAAGCTGCGGCCCGAGCCGTGGTAGAGATGTGGGCGTAATTCGGGCGCAAACTTGGCGATTTCTTTGGTCCAGTTGGTAAGCAAAGTCGTTGGTACCACCACCATTCCTTTGGTTTTCTTAAACGCCCCTTCTTGCTTCATTTTCAGAAGCGTAGCAATCACTTGGAGGGTTTTTCCCAGCCCCATATCGTCGGCAATGAGGCTTCCCATGCCAAGGCGGGCATTTTTGTAAAGCCACTCGTAGCCGCGTTGTTGATAAGGGCGAAGGTGAGCAGCAAGATTGTCTGGAAGGGCTACAGTCTCATTTTTGAGCAAATTTTTCATCAACTTTTGCGCTGATTTACTGAGCGTTACCCCTGTACCGTCGTATTCTTCGGTGAGGGCAGTTTGTAGCAAATCATTGCCGTCGAGTTCGGGTGGGTTTTTAAGTTTTTCGAGCAGTTGTTTGATTTCTTTCTCGTCAAAATACGCGTATTGGTCTTTTATTTTGACCAGTCCTTTGTATTTTTCCACCATCTGTACAAACTCCCGACTGTCAATGTGCTCGTCGCCCACGGCCACATCCCACCTAAATTTGAGCATGGTTTCCAAACTAATCACCGACGAAGCCGCGACTTTTCCATCTTCTTCGCCCTCGAGTGTCATGGAGAGCTGCGGACGAAGTAGTTTTTGTAATGCTTTGGGTAATTGAATTTTAATGCCAAAGAGCCGAACCGTTGGTAAGATTTTGAACAGTATTTCGGCAAAATTTTCGGAATCAAACAGCAGCGTTCCCGTGCCTTTGTTGGCAATGAGTTGGTTCAACTGCGGAAAATGCTCGGCCATCATAGAGAGGTCGCGCATCACACCCATGCGCACAGGTGCATATTCGCGGTCGTCCATGAAAGTTTCGAGTGGTATCGGTGCCGACAGTTCCATTTTTTTATTTTCGACCAATACATTTACGTTAAACGTCCCGTCCAAATCTTCGACCTGCAACAGCGGCACAAAATCGCGGTGGGCAATGAAAAATTTATTCAACCACAACTGCACACTGTTTGGTATTTCGCGGTGTTCGAAACTCCCAAAGTGCGTCATGGAATTTCTAAAAAACAAATCGTCCACTTCGGAGGCTTTGTAGTCGTAAAAATCGTTGAATTGCCGCACGCGCTCGGTCAAAATCAACGAGCAAAGGGCATTGATAAAATCGTTTTCAATGGGTACATAAATATCCCGTTTGCCAATTTTGTAGTACAAGATTTCGGGTGGTAAAACAGCCCGAACTTGTGCCGCCAAGGCAGCTACCTGTTCGTTTAAAATAGCTGGTATCCAGCGAATTAAATGGTACTCTTTTTTGAGTTTTGCCCGTAGCAATTGTGGAATAATAGCCCCACACTCAAGTAGTTTATGAGCCAAACGATTGGTAAAATACAGCCCTTTGAGCGTAGGCGAAAGCTGGGGTAATTGGGCGGCAGGCAGGTGATGAATCCAGTCAATAAGTTTAGGTAATTCATCAAACTGAAAAACAATCCGCTCGCGCGTATCCCGAAAATTGGCCTGTAAAAAGCCCATCGCCTCGTCCATGATAATATCGGCACTTTCTACGGCGTCTAAGTCTTTGTCATATCCTTGATGACGAGCTTCGTCGGTAGCGACCAAGGCGTGGGCTTTTTTGGATGTATCAGCGTAAAACTTCCGTAGCACTTGTTTAAAATTTCCTGCTCGATAAAACAGCGGATGGTCGGAAAGCAAGGAAAGTAAATTCTCTGATACCTCTGGAATCGTCGAAAAGTCAAGGACACGATAAAAAGCATCATCGGGCTTAAAATCAAATTCTTCGGAGTTTTCAAAAGGCTGGAGCAAGTCAGCCACATCGAGGATTTCGACGTCTTTTTGGTCGGCAGAGGCAAATCCCAAGGCTTCGAGGCTTTTGAACAAATCAAAATCGCGAAGTTCAAAAATCAGGAAGGGGTTTTTGTCTATTTCGTTGGCCACCAGATACAAAACAGCCGCGCGGTGTTTGCAGGGGTCGCCCCAATCGGGACAAGAGCAACTGGAATTGAACGCCTTCCAAGAGCGAGGAAACAGGGAAATGCCTTTGCGTTCGCAGTCGCTATAAAGTTCGGAAGGAAGTTGGCGGTTGAGCAACTGCGTCAGATACAGTGGATTATCGGCAATAAAACTTACCAATCGGGCTTTGTCAGAACCTGACAGCGGCTCAAGTTTGTACGAAACTTTATAAGGGGTACGTTGTGAGCCTTTTACGCGGGCTTCTATTTTGTTGCCGTCAAAGGCAATACTTTGCACCGAGCCGTTGTTGGCATAGGTACGCCCGCGGCCCAGTCTGCCGCTTTGGTCGAGTCCTTCCAAGACCTTTATCCACTGCTGTCCCCACCACGTTTGCCCAAAGGAGCTTTTGCGTTGAAATGCCATTTTTTAGGTTGCTTTTCGGCAAAAATAACAAAGAGAGGCAGAAGTTTGAGACAAAGCTTTGTTATAGTTGGTGTTTTTCACCAACTTACCTATTTGGGGATAACAATAAGTTTTCAGGTGAAAATATTTTTCAAACAAAATCGAATCTGTTGGCTTGTTGTACCTTCAAGATTTACTTTTTCAAATAAGGGTTCTTTGGAAAATCATAGTAGATAAAGCCATCTTTTTTTAGATCTTCAATAACATTATTATTAGGCTTTACTTTAAAAATAATTGCGCACAGTACTTGAGAAGGCATTAAACTCAGGCTTGTCAAGATATTGTGAAAAAACATTTTACGTCTTATTTTTCTATAGATGGGCGAAGAGCTGCCTGTAGTCTGTTCATTAAGCTCATTATGTATTTTTAGAGAATAGTAATTGTTATTAATTCCCTTAAATGCAACCGCTGGAAGATTAATCCCCATCGCTAATTTTTCTATTTCCCTTTCAGATAATTTGAATACGTAATTCCCAACTTCTTCAAAAGAATACCTGTTTTTCCAATATTTTTGTAAAATAGTTGGATTTATTCGGTCTAATATATTTCTCAATCCCAGCATCAGTGGCATTCTGGAAAGGGGGTCATGGGGTTCAATTAAGACAACGCCCTTTTTGGCAACTCTTATCATTTCATATACCGCCATGTAGGGTCTTGGAAAATGGTGATATGCTTCTTTGCAAAAAACATAATCAAAGCTATTATCCTCAAAAGTCATTTGCTCTGTATTTTGAACTGAGTAATCACTTATGAGATTTTTTTCTTTCACTATTGGTAGAAAAGTACCTGCAATGTCGGTAGCCGTTGCATGGCATCCTTGAGCCTGAAAGTAAGCCGCATCAAGTCCATAGCCATCACCTACTGTGAGTAGCGAAGTATCTGCTTTTATCAACGATGCTACAAGTTGATACATACGCTCATGAAGCCAATAGCCTACCGTATGTTGTTTTTTGTCTGATAACCATTTATCAATTATTTTACTTCTTTCCTCGGCCTCTGGGTATCGTTTCTCAAACCAACCCTCGTGTGATTGATGACTTATTGCTTCAAAATTCATTTTTGTAATTTTTACCGAACAAAGGTATTACTTTTCTTACAAGCCAAATGGAACGCCTTTAAAAAAGGTCTTTTCAAAAGAAATTGAGAAAAAGGCTGTTTAGTTCTTTTTCAACTGCACCGTTTTCGTCGGGTCAATTTTGAGCCAAAGCAACGCTGCAACAAACAAACAGCCTGCAATTAGGTAAAGTGGAATGTTGAAGTTTTTGGTGCTTTCTACTACCATTCCAAAAATAATGGTGATGAAAAATCCCCCCATTTGTCCCGCAAAATTCATCGAACCCGCTACCGTTCCTGCATTGCGTTTGCCAATGTCCACACACACCGCAAAAGCTACGGGTAAAGCTAAGTCTTTGGTTAACACACAAATAGCGAGCAAATAACCAGCCAATTGGTTGTCCGTCGTTAAGCCCGCCGCGAGAAAAAACACACTTGATAACCCCAAGCCTGTAATGGCCACCGCACGACGACCAAACTTTAGACCGTACTTTTTCGACAACACATCGCTCAAAAATCCACCTACTACGCAACCAATCGCTCCTAAGAAATAAGACAACGAAATAAAATTTTTGGATTGTTCTTCGGTCATAGCACGGCCTTCTTGAAAATAAGTAGAAGACCAATTGGTGAAGAAATACGAGCCATAAAAGAACAAGTGACACATCAGCATCAAGGCCCAAATGTCGGGATTTTTAATGATGGTTTCCCAGGGAATGGCATGGTCGGCGTGTTTGATGTGGCGTCCTGTTTCGATGAGTTCTACTTCATTTTGGTTGATACCTTCTTTTTCGCGGGGTTCGTCTCGAAACCAAATAAACCACGCTGCCGCCCACAAAGCTCCTACCAAACCCAGTATGACAAAAGCCCAACGCCAGCCTACGGAATGTACTAACGGAATAACCAAAAGGGGCGTTAGTGCTCCGCCAATACGGCCTGCTGCCCATATAACGGATTGGGCGCGACCTACTTCTACGGCAGGAAACCAGCGTGAAATGGCGATGGTAGCGTTGGGATACGCTCCAGCTTCGCCCATTCCAAACAAGAAGCGAACAACGAGCAAATACAAAAAGTTGAAAGCTGTTCCAGTGAGAGCCGTAAACCCAGACCACCAAAGTACCACCCGCGTCAAAACGCGACGGGGGCCAAGGCGATCGCCCATGGCACCCGTTGGAATTTCAAATAATGCGTAGGCCAATGAGAATGCGCCCAAAATCCAACCAAACTCTTCATTGTTTAAACCTAAATCGGCTTTTACATACTTACTGACAACGTTCATGCAAACGCGGTCGAGAAACGTAATAATAGAAAGAGCGAATAGAAAAGCAAGGGTTCGGTAGCGATATTTCATGTGGTAAAGCCCCTACCCCCCAACGGGGCATCATTGAGCGGATTATTTTTAGATGTTTGCGTTAATTACTACCATTTCAAAACTATTTAGCGGTAATCAATAGACCATAAGGTTTATTTTTAGCTAAGAAGTTATGAATGTTTTGGATATTGTTAATTCTAAAAAAGGTGCTAAATCGCCTATTTACTACCTGATTTTATCAAAACTTTACAACCAAGTTCCGAAAAGCTACACTACCATGATCTCCTTGAAACATGAGTGGTCCTTTCGGTACTTCGCCATCTATGCTACTACGAGTTGGTCCCATAAGTTCCACATTTTCGTGAATTATCATGCCATTCAACTCTACTTTCAACATTTTGGCATTAGCAATTTTTTTACCGTTAGCATCAAAACGCGGGGCTTGAAATGAAATCTTCATTTTTTGCCAAACTCCAGGTGCTTTAGCCGCGTTTATTCGTGCTACATGCCCCTCATAGCCTTTAGTTCCACTGGGTCTGTTTTCATCCCAACGCTCATAAATAGAACCCACATCATATACGTGTAGCTGGTTTGCCCCCCAGCTGTCAAATAGTTGGATTTCATAACGCCCCTGAAGATAAATCCCCGAGTTGGCGCCTTTGGCCATCATAAACTCCACTTCCACGTCGGCATCGCCGTGTTCAAAATTAGTAAGCAAGTTATATGCAAGGCCCGATTTTCCAGGCAGTTGAATACACGCTAAAATACCTTTTCCAGGTGTGGTTGTCATTACATTGTTTTGATTCAAATCAACGTTTACTCCCCCTACAATAGACCAATTGGACAAAGGCGTTTTGAAGGGGCTTAAATCATTAAACGAAATCATCTGACTTCTAACAGCCAAAGAAATTAGGCTAAAAAGTGGCACTAATTTATGTATCATCATTTTACGAATGTATCTCTTTCAGCACCCATCTCATTTACTTACTTTTTAAAGAATCAGGAGGGATTTGATCCCCTTATTTACCCAATTCTGTCCACTCGGCTACTTTGATGGTAGTCACATAAGTTGCCGTTTGTCCCGTTGCCAATTTAAAGACAGCAGCATCTCCCCAAGCCAAACTATTGAGAGGGGCTGGTGAAGGCACAACAGAGAAGCCCGCATGAATCACCAAAATGCTGTTTTGGGCATCTATGGGCTGAGTAGAGGCTAATTTCATCGTGTTGGTATAACGATTAGATTCATCATACACATAGTATGTAAGGTCTTTGGACTGCTGGGTAGGGAGGCTAAAACCCATCAAATCGGCGGTAGTGTAGCAACGACAATACTCGCTCGCCCAAACTCTCGCCACCGGGATTTGAAGATTTTTCAATGCTTTTCCAATCTCTGTGGCATCTTTTTTACCTTGGTCATTGAGCTGACGTGCGAGCTTAGAGTCACAAGATTTCCACCACTCTGGCGTATTTTGCGGAGGCCTAATTGGTCAGAATTTTATCGGCAGCGGCATGACGCTAAAGCGTATCCGCCTTTCTGCAACGGCTTCAACACATCAGCGCGGGAGGAAACGATTACTTTGTTAATTAATATCCATGGGGTCGCGCTCATTCTTGACTGTCATTTGATAGACCCCCGCACTGGCAGGCCCCGAATAAATCAATGAATCCTGCGCATTTTGCGTAGCTGTTCCTGCCGTAGTTTTCCACGTCACTCGCTGGTTAAATTTTACACTTAGTTTCCCAGAAGGAGCAATAATATTTTGTTTTTCCATCATGACCAATGCTTCCAATGGTAAATAGGGTCTTCTTGTTTACGAACTCATTCCTAATAGCAAGGTACTAAAAATCGCCAAATGGCTGATTATTACAGGCTGTTTTTAAACTTAAATTGTATCATAAGATTCGATTTTTATAAGCGTACAATCTCCGCACCAATGGCATTGAGGCGGGTGTCAATATTTTGATAACCACGATCAATTTGTTCAATATTATCAATAATACTCACGCCTTGCGCCGACATAGCCGCAATCAACAACGACACCCCAGCTCGAATGTCGGGCGATGTCATGCGGATACCCCGCAACTGAGTAGCGCGATTCAACCCTACTACCGTTGCGCGGTGGGGATCGCAAAGAATAATTTGTGCGCCCATTTCAATCAATTTGTCCACGAAGAACAAACGACTTTCAAACATTTTTTGGTGAATCAGCACCGTTCCTTTTGCTTGAATAGCCGTTACCAGTACAATACTCAACAAATCTGGCGTAAAACCTGGCCAAGGGGCGTCGGCTACTACGAGCATTGAGCCATCAATAAATGACTCTACCTCGTAATGTTCTTGAGCGGGCACAAAAATATCATCGCCGCGAAATTCCATTTGAATGCCTAATTTTTGGAAAACGCCTGGAATAACGCCTAAATCAGGAATAGAGCAATTTTTAATGGTTATTTCACTCTTTGTCATAGCAGCCATCCCAATAAACGACCCAATTTCAATCATATCGGGTAGCATGGTATGTTCCGTGCCTTGCAATTCAGATACGCCCTCAATGGTGAGCAAATTGGAACCTACGCCGCCGATTTTTGCACCCATGCGGTTGAGCATTTTGCAAAGCTGCTGGAGATAAGGCTCACAGGCTGCGTTATAAATCGTGGTGATACCTTCGGCCATTACAGCAGCCATCAAAATATTGGCTGTTCCCGTTACGGAGGCTTCGTCCAACAACATATAAGTACCGTGCAATCCGCTGGCATCTACTTGATAAAAACCCCCATCGTTGGGGTCATAATCGAACTTTGCACCCAAGCGTTCAAAACCTAAAAAGTGAGTATCCAACCGACGACGACCAATTTTATCTCCACCTGGGCGCGGAATACGTCCTTTTTTGAAACGTGCCAACATCGGCCCCAGTAACATGACCGACCCCCGCAACGCTGCGGCCTTCTGACGGTACATTTCGGTTTCCATAAATTCGAGGTGTACATCAGAGGCTTCAAAACGTATCGAGCTGTTGCTCAGCCGAGTACGCTTTACGCCTAAATCTCCCAACAAGTCAATCAATTGGTTGACATCCCGGATGTTGGGGATATTATGAATTGTAACAGGCTCTTTGGTCAATAAGACCGCACACAAAATCTGTAATGCTTCGTTTTTGGCACCTTGGGGAGTAATCTCACCTTTCATTGAGCGACCACCTGCTATTTTAAATGAAGCCATATAAAGGAATAAGCGTTAGGGAGAGAGAAAGATTGATGGTTAGAATGTTTTGTGCAAAGCTATCATTTTTTAAAAAAAGATAACAAAAAAAGGCTTTAACGCCTTTCATAATTACCAACTTTAAGCCATATTTAATCGTCAATGTGCCTTACCCGAAAACGCAGCAAAGCCCAAAGCACCAAATAAAGCATACTCAGCAGCAGCCCAAACTCTAAACTAAGCACCAGTGCCGTTCGGTCGGTAAAACTATCTAAGGCAGCAGTCAATAGTTCATTCGGATTGTGCAAAATGTCCCAACTATTCCAACGCTGCATACGGCCTAAGTAAATACCAAACCCTGCCAATGGGAAACTAATTGTTAGGAGAATATTCCCCAACGTTTTGGTGTAGGTTTTTTGCCAGCATCGGTGCATCCAATAGACCGATACCAAACCGTTGAACAGACTTACCTCGGCGTAGAAAAAAAGCATAATCATATCGTGCCAAGTGAGGTCGCGCCTCATGTCTCCCGAAAGATGTACCAGATCAGTAATCATGTAAGGTGCATTGGGAAAAAACATAATCCATAATACACTCCAGAATCCTACCCAAATTGGCAATTTTCCAAATCTTTTGACGCTGACATCCACCATAAACGCCACCAATAACGGAATCCAACTGAGGAATAAATTCCAATCCAATGAAAAATCAACAGCCTCTTTAAATTGAATTCGTATCATGTGGTAGGTGAGTGCTACCATACTCAAGAGTAACAGCAAGAGAAGTGGATAAAGCCCTTCCAAGGTAATGATTGGAGGCTCAGATACCATGATACGGTACTTCCAGAATCTATAAATGAGACGTTTGAGCAAAGCATTTTTGGGTTGGTTATACAAAGAACGTCTAATTATGTACCCAAATTCAACAATCAAGTTAAAACTTTTCCGTAATTTGGCACGGCCAAACCAAATTTTACAAACACTCACCAAAAAAATAGTATGAATATACACGAGTACCAAGGCAAAGAAATACTCAAGAAGTACGGTGTCCGCATCCAAGATGGCATCGTGGTAGATACCCCTGAGCGCGCCGTAGAAGCCTATCGTAGCATTGCAGAGCGTACGGGTTCAAAGTTTGTCGTTGTGAAATCCCAAATCCACGCTGGCGGACGGGGTAAAGGCAAAATTCAAGGTTCTGAGCAACGTGGCGTACAGGTAGTAAAATCGCCCGACCAAGTACGTGAAGTAGCTACGAACCTGTTAGGACACGTATTGGTAACGCACCAAACAGGTCCTGAAGGTAAAAAAGTTAATAAAATCTTCTTGGCCGAGGATGCATACTACCCAGGCAACTCTGAACCCAAAGAATACTATATTTCTATTCTCTTAGATCGTGCCAAAGGTTGCCCTGTTATCATGGCAAGTACCGAAGGAGGTATGGATATCGAAGAAGTAGCGGAGCATACCCCCGAAAAAATTATCAAAGAGTGGATAGATCCACGCGTAGGTTTGCAGGGATTCCAAGCTCGAAAAATTGCGTTTGCGTTTGGCTTATCGGGTAATGCCTTCAAAGAAATGGTGAAATTTATTTCATCGCTTTATACCGCCTATTGGGAGTCAGACGCTTCGATGTTTGAAATCAACCCCGTGTTGAAAACCTCTGACGATAAAATCATGGCGGTAGATGCGAAAGTGGATTTGGACGACAATGCCCTCATTCGTCATCCTGACCTTGCCCTCATGCGCGACACCAACGAAGAAGATCCGCTTGAAGTAGAAGCAGGCGAAAACAACCTAAACTACGTAAAACTCGACGGAAACGTAGGTTGTATGGTAAACGGTGCTGGCTTGGCCATGGGAACTATGGACTTAATCAAACTTTCGGGTGGTGAGCCTGCCAACTTCTTGGACGTAGGGGGTGGTGCTAATGCCAAAACCGTAGAAGCGGGTTTTCGCATTATCTTAAAAGACCCGAACGTAAAAGCTATCTTGATTAATATCTTCGGGGGTATCGTTCGTTGCGACCGCGTAGCTACGGGAGTGGTAGAAGCCTACAAAGCCATCGGCAACATTCCTGTTCCTATTATCGTTCGTTTGCAAGGAACCAATGCCGAAGAAGGGGCTCGTATCATCAATGAATCAGGTCTGAAAGTATTTTCGGCCATCGAATTCAAAGAAGCTGCTGCCAAAGTAACCGAAGTGTTAAAATCTTTGGGTCTATAAACTGATTTTTTTCTATTTACAACAGTAAAGGCGCACCGTAAGATGCGCCTTTACTGTTTTGTATGACTATCACAGTTTTAACTTTACTGCTAAGTTAGCGAATTTATGGTATTTTTGCACCATGCAACAGTCTTCTTCGATTAAGCTTTGGGTGAACCTATTTTTGGTGTACGTGATTTGGGGTTCTACTTTTTTGGGCGTCCGCTACGCTACCGAAGTACTCCCGCCATTGATGACCAATGCCGTTCGGTTTTTAGTAGGGGGGATTCTATTCTTTCTCTTCACCCTTTTTCGAGGCTATAAGATGCCTCCACTAAAGCATTGGCTTTCCGCAGCTTGGGTTGGGATGTTGTTGAATGGTATGGGTGGCTGTGCAGTTGCTTATGCGATTGGTTTTATGCCTTCGGGATTGGTAGCGCTGCTGGTAGCGACGCTTCCTGGGTGGATGGTTGGGTTAGATTATTACTTTTTTGCCAAACAAAAACCTTCTTGGGTTACGGTAGTAGGGCTTGCATTAGGTCTGGTCGGAATGTACATATTGTTGAATCCTTTGGGCCAATTAAGTAACCGAGAAATTCCGCTATTCCCTGCATTTCTGGTATTTATTGGCTCTATTACTTGGGCGTGGGGTTCGTTACAATCGCCTTACTTAGATATGCCGCCCCGAATGCAAATTACGGCCATTCAGATGTTGGGAGGCGGTGTATTTTCGTTGATCATAAGTTTATTGCTGGAACCAACGGGAGTAGCTGCTTTGTCAAACATAGATGACAAAACATATGCCGCACTTGCCTATTTAATTTTCATTGGGTCTTTTGTGGGTTATTCGGCTTATGTGTGGCTTTTGCATCATTCGCCTCCGACGCTCACCGCCACTTATGCGTACGTAAATCCAGTGGTAGCAGTGATTTTGGGCTGGATTTTTGTCAACGAAAAACTCAGTAATCGCTCTTTGGTTGCCTCTTTAGTCATTTTGGTAGGCGTGGTTTTGATTACAGTTGGCAGAAAAAGAGCCGTAGGCAGTTCACAGTAAGTAGTGTGTACGGTGTGTACGGGGGCGCCCGCACGGCAGTAAACAGTAGGCGGTTTAGGGTTTACAGTTTTCACCTTTACACTTTCACCTTTATCCCTTTTCCTATGTCTCGCAATGTTGCTATTTTCTTGTTTGACGAAGTTGAGGTGCTCGACTTCGCGGGGCCTTACGAAGTCTTTAGTGTGACGGGCCTTCGTACTTTCACCGAAAAACCTTTCAATGTCTATACCATAGCCGAAAAATCGCCCGTAGTGGCGCGAAATGGCTTGACCATTGTCCCCGATTTTTTGTTGGACGATTGCCCTACTCCCGATATTTTTCTGATTCCTGGCGGGGGTGGGTATGATACTGATGGTAAGCCTTTTGGCAGTCGTCGTGAGATGAATAATCCCGCCGTATTGGAATGGGTAAAAAAACAAGCCCTACAAGCTGAGTTGGTACTTTCGGTATGCACAGGGGCATTGATTTTAGGACAGGCAGGACTTTTGGAGGGATTGCAAGCTACGACGCACTTTAAGGCATTGGATTCATTGAGAGCAATTTCGCCCGCTATTGAAGTAATAGAAAATGTACGTTATGTGGACAACGGAAAAGTAATACTGTCGGCGGGAGTTTCGGCAGGAATAGATATGTCGTATTATGTAGTGAGTAAATTGTTAGGAAAAGACGTAGCCAACGAAGCCGCACGTTATGCACAGTACGATTATTGGCATAGCACTTGAATGTAGGTGGGTTGAATACTACAAAGAAATAAGGCTTGATTTGCAATTATTACAAAGATTTGATACTTTGCTCAAGTTTTAAAATTGCCTCTAAAATAAAGTTTATAACTCCCCCTTTTTGAGGGATTCAACCGTAAAAGTTTCTTTAAAAGCCGAAAACACTCCTTTTAACATCCCAACCACCATGAAAAAGTACATTTACGCCTCCTTGTTTGTTGCTGTTGCCCTTCTCGCGGGTTGTTCTAAATCCGAACCAGAACCAGAACCTGCCGAACAGGTGATTGGGTCTTATACCGTAGAAAAATACACCGAAGCTATCAAATACGCTACTTCTCCTTCTGAATACTCGGAGACGACTACTTATCCCGTAAAAGGCCAATCCAATGGACTTAGTTATGAGATAACGGCGGTTTTGGATGTCGCCAAAACTTCTTCTAATATTGTCAACGTAACTTTTGCCCAAACAGCGAAATTTTCGAATGGCCAAACTCAAAAAGATAACAGCACTTTTACTGGCATAGAATTAAAGAAAGTAGAAGGATCTTCGGGTGAGTTTGAAATGCTTGATACGGGCGTGAAAATTGGAACAATTGGCAACAAAGCCATAACCATTGAAGACGTTATCAATGACAAAGATAGCTTAGGAAGAGCTTATACCTACACAATTCGATTGACTGGCAAAAAAGCAATCTAATTACCTATTAGTAAAGAAAGGGTTAGGGGATGAAGAAAAGTGTAAACTTTCTTGGGTTTCCTAACCCTTTACTCTTAAAAAAAACGAAACTGGCAAAGATGAAGCAGCAGGGTTGTTTGTGGCTGATATGGATTGCTTCGACTTTATTTTCTCCAACAGTTTTGGCCAATGACCAGCAGCGCTATTTAGCCATTTTGCTCCTTAATCTTGACCGTAGTTTAGAGGCTGACTTAGACTTACTCGAAGGAGGAGTCAGAGCGGGATGCAACGCCGTCCATCTTACTATTCACTGGGACCAAGTCTATCCTACTGCCACCTCCCAAGCCGATTGGCGTAAATACGATAACCAAATTGCTCTTGCGCAAAAGTTGGGAGTAAAAGTGGCTCTTCGTATCCACGTAGGGCGTAATGAAGGTCGCATCCAGGGTTTTTGGAATACTGAAGATCGCCAACGTGACCACCACGGTAAACTACTTTTGGGGGCTTATAGCACTACTTTGTTTAGCTATGCGCATCGTCCTTCTGTCGAGAAGGTGCGTACTTTTGTGAAGGAAGTATGTCAGCATTATAATACGCAACAACAACAAGGGGTTATTGCTTGGGTTTCAGTGACTACAACCCCCACCCAAGAACTGGGCTATCACTACGAAAATTCCCCCGATGGTAACGGAGCCTATCCTGCCGTATATGACTACTCAGTTGTTATGCAGCAGGAGTTTAGAATTTGGCTTAGTCGTAAGTATAAAAAAATAGCGCGACTCAATGTTTTTTGGCAGACTGAGTACGAGAGTTTTGAAAAAATAACGCCGCCTGTTGCCTCAAAGAACCTTTCTCAAACTTTCTGGGATCAGTCGGGGCGCGATTGGTACGTTTTTCGGCATGCTATGCTCAAACTTTTCATTGACCAAACCACCGAAACCATCAAAGGGGTGAATGCTTCTTATCGGGTTGTTTCGGATGTAGGTTCCGTGTTTGATGCCCTTAGCGGTATTCGAGGGACATACGGATTTGTAGATTTGAACCGCTCGACTGATGGTATTAAAATCAATGATGCGATTGAGTACGATAACCGCTTTTCGGCGGATGTGGTAAGAAGTAACGCTTCCCCTGAACAATGGGTTCTTAACGAGGTATTTGCTGACCCCAACTTTGACCGTGCTGAAATAGCCCGACAGATTGATGAAAATTATGCCCATGGGACTCGTTGGCTGAGTGTGGTCATTGGTACAAAAGCGAGTTTGGAAAATGCCCGAGAAATTATTCAAAAAGCAGTAACGAAGTGGCTAAAAACACCTTACCTGACAGTGGTTCCCCGTACTTCAGTAACCTATACTTTGTCGCGGGTGCTGGAATTTGGCTATTTTAGTGGAGGAGTGTATGGAGAATGGGCCAACCGAGCTGGACCCGAATCGAATCGTCAGCCAGTGGATATTCGGATGGTTGAGGATTTGTTGGCCGATTCGTTACAAGGGTCAATCAATCGTCCTCCGTTTGTTAAGAATAAACTCCCGACCAAGACCATAAGGATTAATAGTAGTTTTTCTTATCGCCTTAGTCCAGAGGTGTTTATGGATTTGGACGGAGCAATAAGTACGATTGAAATAAAAGGATTACCCGATTGGCTAAAGTTTGCTAATAATACTTTTTCGGGAACACCTACCCGTACGGGAAGTTT
>JBGAUP010000084.1:0-4511 GCA_044228585.1 Runella sp.
GCAGTTGTACTCACGTTAAAAGTGTCTTGTATATGCTGTATAAGGGTTGAACTTAATGGTCTCCTTTGGCATTCTTGCCTCATAAATCTTTCAGGCATAAGCAAACAAGATGCAAAGAAATCAGCTTCTTTTTCAACAGGGTTTTTAGAACTAATTAGTTGATTAAATGAAGGATGTGATGGAACCAACCCATTTTGCAAGGCGATACGGTGTTCATCAATAAAGTAATGACCTAACTCATGAGCGAATGTATAACGAGTTCTTGGTTTGTAAGGTAACTCTAATCGGTTGAGGTTAATAAAAATGTGAAAACTACCACATTTGTGTTGCAGTAACCCGTCAAAATAATCACCATAGTCACCGTAAGAAAATGTAATGGATTCCTCTTGGGCAATAACTTCTGAATCAACGGGGTAACGATTGAAATAATACGATGTTGCAGCATCTGCATATTGGGCAATTTGACGCTTTCGCATAAAAGTGAGCATAAATCTAATCGTTTCTCTTAATGTCTTCTGCTTTCTTTCTGTCGTCTTCCATCAACTTTAATATTTCGTCAGGAATTTCTTTCCCGTCACGTGCAGCTTGTGCCAAGTTTTCTTGGATAGTTCTATCAGCACCTAAATTATAAATTTTTGTGAGTTTAACCCGTCCTTGTGCAAGTAGTTGCATAGGATCTTGTAGCTCTGGGGGTAATGGCTTTTTAGGCAATTGAGTTATCTTTGTCATCAAATCGTCAAGCTCTTCGGGATTTTCGGGAAAGAGATAGCCTAAACTCCTTAATGCCGATTGAAATTCTGGCCCTAAACCACCAGATAGGGTCTCGTTGTCATCAAGTATCATGGTTACAGAGTTGTTTGGAGGTTGGGAATAGAAGAAGCCAAGTCTTCTTTAATGGCTTTATTTCCACGCTCAATAATTTTACGAATGTTAGCCTTCGTGGTACTATACTTGGATGCCAGTTCGTCTAAAACCCTTACTGGCATATTTTTGGCTTGTGAGCCATTTCCGTGTTCATAATACTGCCAATAAGTCAAAACAATGTGTTGGTCTCGCTCACTAAGTCGTTTTACAGCAGATTCAACAGCAGCTAAATATTTAGAAGTATTCTTAACTGATTGTTTCGCATTGGCAATCATGTTTTGATATGCTATACTATCATCTTCCTGTCGGTTGATGGTATTTGTACTTTCTAACAAAAGTCTTTTTGTTTCATTTTTGGCAATTGTTGCCAACCAACCGTATAGCTTTTTAGCTATTTGTTCTCTGTTAGTTTCGCCATTTGTATCGAAAGTATGGCTGTATTGATAAACAGCAATCAATGTATTTTGAAAAACAGCTTTTGCCAAATCGTCCGAATCGTAATGAGAGGAACAGATTTGTGTGATTAAATTCCAAAGAAAATCCTTGAAGCGGCGATGAAACTCAGTGAAAGCTACGTTTCTAACTTCTGGCTCATCAACCATAGATATATAGACCAGCAAATCTTCATCCGATTCCTTTTTTAAATCTTCGATTATCTGCGACATATTAAGTTCGTATCGGTGTTATCACACATAAATATAAGTATTAACCGTGACAATCTGATTTGTCACGGTTTTTTCTTTTATAAATAAACGATAAAATAAAATGAGACAAGAAACTTTGATTACATCCGACTTGCAAGAACAAGAGGACATTGTAGATGTAGCACTTTTTGCGGAGAAAGGTATTATGCCTCCCAAAGAAAAAAAGTACCGTATTTTAGTTGATCAACACCCCCATATTTTCACAAAAGAGAGGGTAATAGGTTTTGAGATTTTGAAAGAAACAGGGCATGTGCCTGTTAAATGTTTTTCTCTTTACCAGAAATTTAAAGGGTGTGATTTTGAAAAAATCAGTTTGGATGAAGTTGTAGATTTGACCAAAATTGGGATTGAGCGATTTGTTACCAAAGGGCCTGAGGTTTTTAATTACACCCTTGATGCCGAACCAGAAATGACTGATAAATCCCAAATGACTCCAAATGAAATTTTGAAGGCAGCGGGATTGAATCCCAGCGATTATTTTCTGGTACAAGTTTTAGATGATGGTACACAGAAGTCGTATCAATCTATTCCTGAGGAACCAATTGAGATGATTTGTGCTGGGATGCAATTTGTTAGTGTTTTTAGTGGGCCAATGCCAGTTTCTTAACCCCAGAAAGCAACTATGGCAAGGATAGATTTTATCAACGAACTGAAAGAGCTTGGGTACACGCCTGTCGAGCTTGGGGGTAATAAGTTGACTATTGAGTATCAAGCATCAGTAGGCAAGAATATTGGCAAGAAAGTATGGCTTGGCCTGGAAGTGGATGATAGCTTTCCAATGAATTGCCCGACTGGTCCACACTTTAAGTCAATATCTGCTGGTTGGATAAATCCAGATAATCAAATTATCAACCATAATAATTTTGGTACCGAATGGCATTATTGGAGTCGACCATTTGCGGATTGGAACAGAACCAATCATAGTGTCAAGGCTTACTTTGGGCATTTGCGAAATCTTTTGTTCCATTTATGAAAGAAGGAAGCGTAGTTTTGACGGAAGAATTGCATCAAGGATTAGTGCAGCACTTGATTCGTCTGGACGGCCAAGAAGATTTATGTTTTGTTACTTACGCACCAAGCAGTGGAATAAATCGTTTTACTGCAATTATAACCTCTATCATAGTACCAGAAGCTGGGGATAGAGAAGTGCATGGTAATGTAACCTTTTTCTCCAAATATGTTGAGAGAGCCTTGAAAATTGCTAAAATTAGGGGTGAAGGGCTGGCATTTTTGCATTCCCATCCTGCTAAGGGCTGGCAAGGAATGAGTAGAGATGATATAATCGCAGAAAAATGCCTCAGTCCTACGGTATATGGGGCTACACAATTACCATTACTTGGAATGACATTGGGTATTGATGAGGTTTGGAGTGCTCGTTTTTGGAGAAAGCATCCCATAAAACGACGATTTTATTATCGACTTTGGTGTGAGAATGTGAAAGTTGTAGGAAAAAAACTATCAGTTTCTTTCTTGCCACAACAGAAAAGTCATATAAATCCTAAGCGACAAATAAGAACAATTTCTGCATGGGGAGAACAGACTCAAAAAGAGCTATCACAATTAAAAATAGGTATTGTTGGTTTGGGTAGTGTTGGCAGTATGGTAGCAGAAGTACTTAGCCGAATGGGGCTTACTAAATTTGTGCTTATTGACTTTGATAGAGTGGAAGAAAAAAACCTTGATCGCTTGGTAGGTGTTTATCCCAAGGATATCGGTAAACCCAAAGTTGATGTGATTGCCAAATCTCTCAAACGAAGTGCCAGTTCCGAAAAGATACACATTGATAAATATCAGTTCAGTATTTGTGAGGAAATGGGTTTTCGAGCATCACTTGATTGCGATGTATTGTTTAGTTGCGTGGATCGACCTTGGCCGAGACAGGTATTGAATTTTATTGCTTATGCCCATTTGATACCAGTTATAGATGGAGGTATTAAGGTGAGAACAAATACCAAGAATACTGTTATCAAGGGTGCTGATTGGAAAACACAAACGGTTGGCGTTGGTCGGACTTGTCTGGAATGTTCAGGTCAGTATGAAACCCACTGGGCTAATTTGGAAAGACAGGGATTGCTTGATGATTCTAATTATATAGAAGGATTACTTGATAAATCAGTTGTTGATTCTCACGAGAATGTTTTCGTATTTAGTTCTCATTTGGCTTCTATGGAAGTTATGCAGTTGTTGAGTCTTGTCATAGCACCCTCTGGAATTAAATTAGGGCAGCAAATCTATCATTTTATGACAGGAACGTCCGAAAATGTTTCTATGAATGGATGCGAACCTGATTGTTTTTTTAATCAAATATTGGGAAAAGGTGATTTGATAAGTGTTAAGCCATTTGGTGAACACGAAGTGGCAGAAGTAGCAAGAAAAAATCACTAATAAGTCGGACAAAGTAGAAATTAGCCCCACCTTTCCAATCTTTTTAAACATTCATCTCTGGATAGTCGCTTATTTGCCGATAACAATTCATCCAAAATCCAAAGGATACCACAGGCTTCGATACCATCCAATGAAGCACAATTTCGGAGTCGGTTATCGTCTGTCAGCAACAAGTACACATTTTTTTGAAAATTATATGCCTGCCAAGCTCTCTCAGAAGGGTTTCAGTCTAATGATTGTGTCAAAAATAATCATTACATAAAAATAAAATAAAAAATATTTAAAATTTTTGAACTAAAAATTATCATTGTATTGTTAAGAAACTATGAAACCAATTAAAGAAATAGCGGAAATCCTTTTTGGTCTGTATGCCAAAGAAAGAAGCACAACCGGCGGGGTGTTGTACTTGCAAATTGGTGACTTTGATGCCAATGGAAATCTGGTTTTAGGCAAAGATAAAACTTATATAAACCCAACTGAAATTAATAACGAAAGACAATTCTTAACTTCTGGCGACATACTTTTACCAGCCAAAGGGCTAAAAAATGCTGCTTTTCA